>CAZDGB010000005.1:48207-55586 GCA_964504645.1 uncultured Planctomycetaceae bacterium
CTTCGCCTCTCGGACGGAAATCATGGGAGGCCCGCTCGACGGCGGTAGCCGGTTGTCGCGGTTTCACCTCGATCTGCAATGCCTGTTCGAGATGTTTGACGTCGTCGATTCCGCGTATTGGCAGGCGCACGGACTGGGACAGCGCGACGAAGTCGGTCCTCACATCGGGATCGAAGGCATCTACCAGGGCTACCGGGTCTGGCTGCGTTTGCCCGCCGTGGCCCCGCGCCACTTCCCATCCGGCCGCCAAGCCGTCATCCGGCAGCAGGCGTGGGAAGAGCTCTGGTGATCGACGAGTGCGCTGCGGCTACAGCCGATTCGGCGCGCGGTCCGGCGAGTTAACGACCGGACGTTCCGCTCGTTCCCACGGCACGCTCCAGAGTCCCGTTCCGCGCGGAATGAGGAGCTGCCGGCCGATGACCGCGATCGGTGCGGAAATTTCCGTCGCCAGCGGGCGCTCGTGCACGATCGGCCCGCGCGCTCCCAGTTCCACTTGGAACGCGGCCCCTTGCTCGTTCACGCAGAGTAAGTGATCGCCGATCAAGATCGGCGGCTGTGCATAGTGTCCAGGCAACGGCTTGCGCCACTGCGATTTTCCCGTTTCGAGGTCGAGACAAGTTAAATGACCGTTGTCTCCCAGGCAAAAAACGGACGATTGATAAATCACCGGAGCGTGCGTCCCCGCCGAGGTCACGGCGCTTTGCCAGACCAGTTGCGGGGCGGAGAACTCTCCTGCACCGTCAGCGCGGATCGCCGCAACCGCCGAGCCCAGTGCCGCGACCACGAAGCGCTCGTTCCATGCCACAGAATTCGCCGGCCGGCCGGCATCGAGGCGGCACGTCCACAACTCGTCTCCGTTCGATGGATCGCACGCCACAATTCGGCCTGCGGACGGGATGAGAATCTGCGGACGTCCCGCGAGGCGCGCCAGCACCGGAGTTCCGCACGTCTCGACATCCGGCAACTGCACGCGCCAAATTCGGTCCCCCGTCAGCCGATGCACGGCCGTCATTTGGCACGCGCGGCGCGTCCAACCCGATCCGCCGCGTTCGCCGCCGACGATCGCCAGCGACTCGTGTAGCAGCGGCGCGAACAGCCGACCATCCGGACCGGACACCGGCCCGAGATCCTGAGTCCACAATTTGGAGCCGCGCAGATCGACGGCGGAAAGCTGCAAACGTCCGCGAACGGCGACACCTAGAAAAATTCGCTGGCCGTCGCACGCCGGCGTCGGCGCAACGCCCCCTTTGCCAACTGCTAACGCCAGGTCGCGATGGAGCGCCGTCTTCCATAAGGACTGCCCGTCGCGGCGGTCGACCGCCCAGAGCGAAACGGCGCCGAGTTTCTCCTCGACGAGCGGCGTCACGGCGAGATGGCCGTGCAGACATGGCGCGGCCGCGGGAGTTCCTTCCGCCGCCGACTGCCATTCGGCGGCGTCGGCCGCATCAACTTTCGCCGGCCGAGGAAGCGCCAGCGGAATGTTCTGCGAGACCTCCGCGCCCCGAAATTCCCAGACGAAATGCTGCGAGCGCATCAGCCCCCATCCGGCCAGCAGCCATCCCGCCGCGAATGCGGAGCGAAGCGACCAGCGGAAGAGAGCGGAACGGAAAATCATCGAACGATTCATCTTTGCCAAAGGACGTCGGACGAGCACGTCAGGTTCGCCGGATCACGCGGCGAGCGATTCCGTGTGTGCGAGTTGCCGATAAGCCGGGCAGGCTTGCCACAAGTCGTCGTGACTGCCGCTGGCGACGATCCGGCCGCGGTCCATCACGACGATGCGGTCCACGAATTTGCGCCAGTCCCGGTGCAGGGCATGGGTAATGATCAATGTCGTGCGGCCTTTCACGAAAGACCGCAGCGATTCCAGGATCAATTGCTCGCTGGGAGCGTCGACGGCCGCCGTCGGCTCATCGAGAATCAAGAGTTGCGGATTCCGCAACATCGCACGGGCCAGCGCGATCCGCTGCCGCTGACCGCCCGAAAGCTGCCGGCCGCGCGCGCCGACCGGCGTCAACAGCCCGTCGGGAAACTGGTCCGCGAAATCGGTGACGTGCGCCCGGCGGGCGGCGTCGCGAATCTCGTCCGCGGACGCATCCCAGCGGCCGTAGCGAATATTGCCCAAAATCGTGTCGTCGAACAGCAGTGCCTCCTGCGGCACGAGAGCGAGCGAATCCCGCAGATCGCGCAGGCGGACGTGCTTCAGATCGACGTCGTTCCAGAGCACGCTGCCGCGCTCGGGATCGTAGAACCGCGGAAACAGATTGACGAGCGTCGTTTTCCCGGAGCCGTTCGTCCCGACGAGCGCGACCGTTTGCCCGGCGGGAATGACGAGGTCGATCTCCTCCAGCGCCGGCGGACGTTCGACCGAAAGATCGCCCGGCGGCCGGGCGAAATGAAACGTGACACGGCGCAGTTCCAGGCCGGTCGTCAGCGGAGGCAGCAGTTGCGGCGTTGTCGTCTGCGGCAACAATGTCGGACTGTCCATGCGGGCGAACACCCGCTCCGCCGCCGCGCCGCATCGCTTGAGCATCGGGAAGAACTTGGTCGATTTCCGCAGTGGATCGACGGCTCCAGCCAGCAGCACATAGAGCACGGCCAGCTCGGAGAAGTCCATTTTGCTGTCAGTGAGCTGGATGCCCCACACGCCGGTCTGGCCCCGCAGCACCAGGAACGCGCCGGGGAGCACGGCGACCATCACCATCACCATGCTGAGCAATTCGATGGCCGGGCTGCAGATCGCATCGAGCCGCACGATCTTCAGCGCTTTGCCGTAGAAGTCGCGGTTCTGGCGGTGAAACTTGCGGCGCTGAACGCCGGCGAGATCGAACGCCGCCACCAGCTTGGCGTGGTCCAGTGTCTCTTCCAGTTGCCGATAGAGTTGCGACATGCTGTCCATCAGCCGCTGCGACGCCCGCCGCATCCGCTTGCCGATGCGCTGCAGCACCCACACGGCAAGCGGCAGAAAGAGTAGCGACAAGGCCGTCAGCCGCCAGTTCCACCAGAATGCCGCGCTCACGCACGCCAGCGACTTGAGAGGCTCGCGCAGCATGCGGCCAGAGATTTCCGAGATTCCCTGCGACAGCGATTGCAGATCGTAGGTGAATTGCGACATCAAGGGCGCGGTGCCGCCGAGCGCCACCGTCTGCGGATCGAGTTTGAGCGACTGCCGGAACAGCGCCTTGCGGAGATCGATGACCGTCAATTCGCCGATGCTGCCGGCCTGCAAGTCTTGCGCGACGACGCAGAGCCCTTTCAACACCGTCACGATGAGCAGGCCGACGCACACGACGGCGAGCAAGCGGAATTGGTCTTTCGGCAAGCGCGGCAGCACCCGCGACTCGAACCAACTGGCGATCCACAACTTCCACGACGCGGTGTTCAACTGCCGCTGCGAGCGAGTCTGCTCGTATCGCAGCGTGTCGCGCCGCAGCCGGTCTTCGCGGCTCTCCGGATCCGCCAGCCGGTCGATTTCCGGGCGCAGCCGATCGATCTGCAGTTGATGCGTATCGATGGTTTTCTGGGCGGCGGCGATTTCCTGGCGGACGTAGTCTTCGAGCCGCTGGTCTTGCAGAAAGACCTTGAAAATGGGGAACGACAGGAGCAGTTCGCCGCTCCACAGCAGCGAAACGCACACGCCGAACGCCAGCGACACAAAGAATTTGCGTCGATAGGTCCACGCGAATTGCGCCAACCGCCACCAAACGTCCACGCTCTTCTGCCTCCTTGCAGACGGACGATCACCGTCCCGGCATCCTGCCGCGGCAAATTACACAGCAAACCGCCCCCGGCGTCCAGACCGGATTTCCCGTCCGGGCCGGAAGCGTAAGCGACGATGGCACAACAGGCTCCGTCGCGGACCGCGCCGGGCAGTTCATTCTTTCAAGAAGCCCTGGATGGCGAAGAGGCGTGAGGGATTCCAGGCGAATTCTCGCCGGGCTGCGGCGATGTCGTGGTGGTTGTGGGCGCGGCACAGGGCGATTGCAGCGTTGCGGGCGGTGGCCAGTTGTTGTGGTCCGTGCTGGGTGCGGATGCGGCACCGGTCTTCGCCGAACGTTTCGTCGCGCACGGGACTCGTTGCGTCCGCCGGTTCCGTTAGGTCCGGGCCACAACCAATCCACGGAAACATTTGCAGTGGACTCGGCGGCAAACCTCGGAACATGCCTGTAATCAGGCGCTGGTGGGTTCAGGTTCCCTGCCCACGAATCAAGCGCCACCCCGCCGAGATACCCGCCAACGGCAGCCGCGACGATCGGCCCCGCAACGAGCAACCACCGCCACTTGTGAGTTCCGTCCATGCCGCCAGTATAGCGGATTCCCGGCGGAGTCTGGCTTTCCCCAATTGACGCCCACCGCGCCGGGCGGGAGACTGTGGGGCGTGGTGACATCGCATTCAGACGCACAAGGAGCGCATCTTGAAACTTCAATGGCTTGGATATCTTGGGTTTCTCGGATTTCTTGGCTTCATTCCGGGGTATCACGGATTGTTGGGCTGCCTTGGATTCTTCGGATTCTTGGGGCTGAACTCGTCGCGGAAGCTCGCGCCCTAAAAAGCCGCGCCGGGCGGGAGGATGGAAGCATGACAGGTCAAGGTTCTACGCAGGGATCGTCCGTGGGCGGCGTTTGCTTCAAGTGTCTGAATCCGCCCGAGCGCGCCTGCACCAACTGTGGTCGCCTCATTTGCCGTGATCACGGGATCGTCGATGGGATTGCGTTTTGCAATTCTTGTCTGTCTGCGCAGAAGCGAACCTGGCTCGTAATTCTTGTGGCTGCCGTTGCCACAGCGGTCGCTTGGCTGCTCTACAGAGCTTTCCAGTAGCCGCCCCCCCGAACTTTTTCCCGAAAAATAAATTTTGGAATTCACAATTCGAGGGGGGCGGTGACATCACTACCCACAACCCGGTAGTGATCTCCAATCCTCCCCCGATTGTTAAGAGGCACGGGAGTTGCGTGGGGCTACCTCCTTGGCAAATCTCTTGGCAAAAACAAGAATGCGTACCATTCCATAGCGCTGTAAAGCTCGCGGCTCTGCTTGGCGCACCAAAGCAGTGGGCCATAGACCACGGAATAGACCTCGCTTGGAAGCCAGCCATGAACCATCAAGCTGTAGGCCGGGCCGATGCTGAGCGGGTATCCAATCAGCAGTAGTAACACGATCATGCCCCACGCCCACCACTTCCATCGCCAGACGGCGAACACGGAAGGCTGCGGAGGGGATGTGGTTTTTGCATGAGGTGTTGCGGGCCAAGCGGCGTGAGGTGGCGTTGCTGAACTAGGGCAACAGGCCACGATCAGATTGGCACACCATGAAATCGTAGCCGATCACAACTGGCCGAACACCCGTTCCAAAAGTTCAAATTCCCATTGCAGGGGGACGTAAACCCACCACACAGTATTTCTGGCCTGGGCAACGGGCCAAAAAAACACTCTTGTGACGAAAATAATCGTCTCTTCTGGGACACCGCAACGGAGCATGAAATAGATCGCGGGCATCATTGCAAACGGATAGAGGATGGCCGCGCCGATGAGCACCGGCCACACCCATCGCGGCCAATGCCAGACAGCAAAAATCGAACGTCGGGAAACAGGCTTCTCGTCCATGCCGCCAGTATAGCGGATTTCCGGCGGGGCTTGCTTTCCCCCGATTGACGCCCACCGCGCCGGGCGGGAGGATGGGGGCATGGACGAGAAGCCGAGCAATCCGAAAGCCGCCGCTTCCATCAGCAGAGCGTGGTCAAGAGCGCGCAAATCCGGCGGGCACGTCTGGCTCGCCCTCGCCGGCTATCTCGCCTACGGCCTGCTCTTTAATGGGGTCTCTGCGGGTAATTTGCCTGCGGCGGTTGTGACATGGGTGGCCGTCGCGGGATTGACACTGGCTGGAGTCGTCAGCTTTTTTCCCGAAAAATAATTTTCGGAATTCACAATTTTCGTTTCAAACGCCATCACTACCCACAACCCGCCTCCCTTGCTATACTTCCGATCCTGTCAGAGTGTCGAAACCGGTGTCCCCAGTGAAAGGTCCTGAAGGAGGGCTGCGTGGTTAAGCTGCGGTTGCGAGAGAACGAGTACATTTCCGACGCCGTCAAGCGGTTCCGGAAGCTGGTCGAGCACGCCGGGATCAAGAAAGAGATGCGGCGGCGCGAGTATTACGAGAAGCCGAGCGAGACCAAGCGGCGAGCCCGTCGCCGGGCCGAACGCCGCTCGCGGATGCAGCGCCTGCTGGGGGTGACGTAAATCAGGCTTGAGACGTGAGTCTTGAGGAAAAGCGGGCCGGTCAACCGGCCCGTTCGCTTTTTGGGGTGCGGCAAATTTGTCTGTTCCGCGCCAGTCCGCGTTCTCCGTGTGGCGCAGCCCCGCGTTCCGTTTTCTTTTCGATGGGAAACCCGGAATTGCGGAACGCGGACGGACGCTGGCCGGAAGCCCGCGGACTGACGCGGATCAACAGGGAATTTCGCTTCCCAATTTGGCTTGCCAGCCGTTCGCGTCTCGCTGCAGATCGACGCGGCCGGACCAGCGGGCGCCCGTCAGCAGCACGACGACCTGATCCTCCGTCGCCGTGATCCAGACGAAGCGGCCGGCGTCCCAGCGGCGGACGGCGCCGCGGTCGCCGCTCACCGGGCCTTCGTAGTCGAGATAGAGCGGCCGATGGTCGAGCAGCGTCTCCGCGGGGATCGTCGCCCCGGCGTCGAGCGGCGCGGCCAGCCGCCAGGTCCGGCACGCCTCGCCGCCTTCGAGCAGCAAGTCCCAATGCAGCACGGGATGGTCGTGTTCGAGCAGAGCGAAGCGGGGCATCGCGGGAACCATTTCCAAGTGCGAAGGCGGACGTCGGAAGGGGGAAGTCAAAACCATTCTGACTTCCGACTTCGCACTTCCGCCTTTGCTCTACCCTCCCAGGCGGCCGGTCCACATCAGGAGTTGTTTCCAGAAACGGGCGTAGTCGCCGCCGACTTCGACGGTCGGGGCGGCGGGGGCCTGGCCGGCGACGCGCGGCGTGCCCCAATCGACGAAGCCGCCGACCCAGTGCGGGGCGACGTCGCTGGTGAACGCCGCCACGCGGCCTTGTCCGGCCTGGCCGACAACGAGCAGCGGATAGACGGCGTGCAGATCGAAGACGAGATCCCCCTGCGACGGCGTGCGGAGCGGCGCGGCGGAGATCAGCGTCTCCTTCACTTTCGGCGGGAGCAGCCAGTTCTCCACGAACGCTTCCGTCGCCTGCAGCCAGCCGGGCGTCTCCACGACTTTCGCCTGGAACGACAACGCCGCCAGCAGCGGTTCGGCGCCGGGCTTCGGCGCGACTTTGTTCAAACCGCCGATCGTCGGCGGACGCTCGCACCACGGCAAACCGGCAAGAATCGGATGGCAGATAGGCCCTTCGCCGA
>CAZDGB010000006.1:0-51491 GCA_964504645.1 uncultured Planctomycetaceae bacterium
CGTTTAACCAGGACCGACCGTTGGCCAGAAATTTCTTGCCCCCTTGCACTACGATCCCTTCCACTCGCCAGTGTGGCGGTCCACCTTGCCGCAGGGTCGTGAACACTGAGGGTTGAACCTCGAACTCCATGACTTCGTTGATTCCGGCGGACGTCGTGCGGGAGGACGGATCGCGCCAACCCGTCATCACGCCGAACCAGTCGGTCGGTCCGGCCGATTGATTGGCATTCAAGAAAAACTGCCGCTTACGTCCGATGACTTCGGCGGCGTATTCATTGGTTTTGATGTCGAGGTTCTGGTGAAAGATTTGCGTTTGGAGATTTCCCAGCAGCGAATGGATTTCGGCTTCGGCCCGATCGCCGCCCAGTGTCGCCAGGTAATTGCTGATCGACTGGGTGGCATAGCAGCTCACGGTCCGAGAGCTGCGCGCCGTGGTTTGAAACGTCTGATCAGCGCTGACATAGAGCAGGTGCGATTCGTCAGCGACCAGAAAGACGGGCCGTGGATTGTCGGTGATATTTCGCCGTTCCTGCGATTTTTGGACGCAATATTTCCAGATCACCTGAATGAACTGCCCCACCGTCTGCCAGACCAGAATCGGCAGATCCAGAATGATGATCTTGCCGTCCTGAATCATTTCCGGCGTGACATTCGTTTCCGGACTGGATAACAACTCGCGCGCCACGCCCCGCTGCAGCACGTCGAGCATCGACGACAGCGAACTGAGCACAATCGAGCGAGTTTTGTCACTGAGATTGGCCCATTCGAGCAAGAAGAAAGACATCGCCAGTTCGTAATCATGCTCTTGTCGAGTTGTCACGTCTCGTTTAGTGACGGCCGCGAGGCATTCGTAGCAGAACGAATTCTGTCGCCAGTCCGCATCATTGGCCTGTTGAGCGGACAGAGGCGCCGAAACGATCAGACGATACAGCTCGGGGATCGTGACCGTTCCTTTGGCCTGCACCAAGAGTTCGATGGCGTTTTTCAGTGTCTGGCGAGCCATTCGTTTCCAGAAGCCCGCTTCTTCACGTCCATCGTGTCCCGAACTACGTTCCGCGACCTCTAGCACGGCGGTCAACATGCCGGCCAGGTTCTCCGTTAAGCCGCCGGCGGCATCATTGCGTTTCAGTTCGGCATCGAGAAAGTTGTAGGTCCAAGGATGCCCAGGACCGAAGACGATCACATCCTCTTCGCGGCCCGCTTCTCGGCAGTGCCGCAAGTAGTCCGCCGTATCGGTGGGTTTCACCGTAAAAAAAATTCCGCCGAATCCCGTGGCCAGAAACGTCCGGATTAAACTGGCCATGCTCCCTGTCGTCTTACCGGAGCCCGTGCCGCCAAACGCCTGGATGCCCATGCAGGCCTGCCCCAAAGTCAGCGAATCTCGGCCGTTCCAGTCGAGCAATGGCAGCGACAGATCCCACGAAACGCCCACCGACCGGGCGGTGGGGGATCGGCGTCGAAAACTCCACAGAAACCTCATGTCGTCGTCTCCTGTTTCGCATGGGCCGTATCACGCGAATATTTCGCGTACGTACTCAATGTCAGACCGCGCGTCCGCATCCTCTTCGCTTGCATGAGCGCTTCTTCCAGCACGGAGATATAAACATCAAAGTCGAGATCTGGTGCGGCGACGCTGACGCTCCGCTCTTCGGCAAAGACGGCTGTCACACGGGTTGTCTTTTTGAACGCCGTGCCATGCGAGTTCTTCTGGAGCTTCCGTTTGCCGGCGAGGTCGTCCCGCGTCGTGCCTCCCTGCAAATATCGGGCGCAGGCGTCCGCTTGTTCCGTCGCCGGCCGCTGATGAATTTCGAGTGCGACCGAGGCGGGAAGTTGGCGGGACTCGACTTTCGCTAAAAGCCAGGGAGCAAGTTCCAAGAGCTCCAGCAACCGTGAGACCTTACTTTCGGATAGACCCGCGCGGGCCGCGAGTTGCTTACTGGTCATCCCTGTCGCCGTCTTCAATTCGTGTAAAGCGCGCGCCATCTCGACATCTGACAGGTTTTCTCGCTGACAGTTGAGGACCAGCTGTTCGAGGGATCGGACCGGCCCGCCGACGGCCCCCTCCCGGACGCGGGCCGTGATTTCCGTCAAGCCCGCTCGAAGCGCGGCCATGACCCGCCGATAACCGTCGATCAGGTGATTCACTCCCTCCACCTGGTTGACGAGAATCGGTTGGGCTTGGCCAAATTCGATCAGGCTCTGCGCGAGTAGGTCCAAACTCTCTTCGTCGAGAAATTTGCGGATGTTGTCGCTGATCACAATGTCCTTGATCAGTAGACGCCTCAGAACCTCTCGCCCTTTCGGAGTCGATGGAGTTTCGATCGTCATCGTGCTCTCCTGGAACAAATGGGAAGGATCGTGGAACGCAAATCGCCTTCGAATCGGCGGTCATGCAACGGGGGTGGAACCAGAGTCGTCGTCATCTGCGCGAAACTCTGGATGATGCGGTCCCAGATTAATCACGTTGGATGCATACAACTGCTTTAGCATGGCCTGATACGTTTTCATCAGGTTTTTGCCGATGCTGCAGATGAGCGGAGTGGGTAGATAATCCGTGTCGCAGACCATCCCTAGCGTGACCATCTGTTGAGTCTGGAATTCCTCGAGTTGGTATGACCCGTATTGAAGCGTGGCATTTGCTTCCAGCAAGATGATCGGGAGGTCAAAGCGAAGCATGTCACGGTCAAAGAACAACCAGGTTTTGGCCTTCAGGACTAGGCAGCGACCATCGACTGCGACTTCCAAGGTGACTTGATAGCCATGGGACTCGATGGCTGTGGCCCACCAGGTGTCCTTCGACAATTCGCGGTACTTCAATCGGGTAGATTTCAGGACCGTGTGCGCCTGATGTCGCATCCAGGCCTCGTCGAGATTGAGCGGAGCCGGCCTGGGTTGCTGTTTTATAGGCGCGAACTCAAGATCGGTATTCGACGGCTGACCGACAAGCTGGACTTCCTGGAGTCGCCTCGTGACCGACTGATTCCCCTTTACCTGAGAGCGCTTCGAATCGTGCGGATGGTGTTTCGATTTCGGGAGCCTGCGGTGGCGCAAGATGATGACGCACAAAAACAATGCGACTAACTCCAAAATGCCCCAACATGCCAAGTCTCGCCCCGATACTCCTGCCGAACGCCGATCGCCAGTTCCGCTGCCGATTTTCTCCATCGAACGATCGCCGGATGTCAAGGGTGGCGACACGACACGTGACACCATTGCCTCTCGAAGTGCTCCGGAGTTGTGAAGACACCCCGCCACAGGCAGGAGCGGTAGTGCCAGAAGTCCGATCCAGCACAGTAGACGGTGAAAGGCATTGCGAATGGCTCTCATCAGATGCTTCTCCGGCAAAAAGCCTGAATCGGATAGGCACGCCTAAGTTAGGTCAGAAACAGCTTGTTCACACTGGCTTTTTGATTCAGGACATTCCTCCGCAGGCGGAGCCAGCCGATGAAATCGAAGGATCGGTCTCAACCACCGGCACTTGAATCTCACGAGTGCCAAGGCCAAAACGAATATGGCGAACAGGACGCCGCTCCACCCAATCGCCAGTACTGTCCAGTCGATCCGTTCCGCGGCGCGAATCGCGAAGGTCTTTGGAATGTCTACGAGCGGGTCAAGAACCGCACTGCTCCATGTCGCCGTCCCGTTTAAAAAGTCCTCGGGCGATGCGAGGAAGGCCTGAATTGCAGCCGCACCGCTGGCGGTTCCGAACAAGACGAGTTTGTTTTTCCAGACCCATTCGCAGCACCGATCGCCGCGACCCAAAATCTGTTCCAAAAGGTCTGGTGGCAAATTGTGCTGACGCGTCAGTATCGCAAGACGTCGGCCATTGACTTCAGACAATGTGCCAAGCGTTCGCGCGCCTGCGAGACCAAATCGAGAGACGATCGGTTCCGCGATCGCACTCCCATGCCGCAGAAAGGCCTTTTCAGCGTCTTCCCCTGTCTCATGGATCAAGGCGAGTGATTTTGGTCGCGCTACCAACGGCAGGGCTCGGTCACCGTGCGCCGCGAGCAACCGCAGACCGAGGTCTGAGTTCTCCGTTAGCTCACCGGCGACTCGGGCCGCGGAAAGCCCCAGTCGCCGAGAGGCCGCTTTCATGGCATCGTCGCCTTGGCGAGCAGCCAAGCCCGACAGTTTGGTGGGCAGACGTTCGAGTCCCTCCTCGCTGAGCTCTTGGCCACCCTTTCGAGTCGCAGCTTGGATGCCCTTGCCGAGCAGTATTGTTTTCAGTCCGGCGTGAAGCACGGAAACCTGGCTCATCGTCCAGAGCGAAACCGCGATGAAGCAAACTGGAATTCGCATGCGTTCACCCTCCAACTTTGAGAAACAGGTCTTCACCAGCCCGCCGGCATCAGCAGCGTCTCCTGCAGCGCTTGGCGACGAGCCGCTTTTCGCAGAGATAGATCACGTTCCAGAGCTTGCTTCAAACCCGGCCGTTCGCCGTCGCCGTCAAGGATCGTTGCCTCGATGATGTCGAGGCACTCGATCAGTCGATGCTGGAGCTTGTCCGTCGGGGCGAACTGGTAATCGTAGAACTTGTTGATCGCATAGTCGGCGGCGACCGACGCCACCAAACCCAGCCCAAACGTAGCCCAGCTCGTGCTGGCGCCGGCTCCGATCAGACCGGCGGAAACACTCAACTGCGCGATCACGACAGTCATCAATTCGCCTGTCACCCAAGAAAGGGCTTCGATGGCAACCGTTGCTTGCAGATCGGCCTGAGCCGCCGACTGGCATTGAGCGAGCGTCTCGTGCAGAGTCGAGCGGAGATGAGTGACATCGATCTCTGCGCCGATTTCGTGGGCCGACAACGCCTCCAAATCCCGTTCGACGCGCAGGAGGAATTCCGATTCGATCTCCTTGAGTTCGCTGAAATAAATGCTCAGCGCCGCGTTGAAACACTCTTGCAGCTCCTGTTCGGAGAAGAGCTGTACCTCGAACTGTGCTTGGAGCCAGGCAGGATGGTCTTCGCTTCCTCGAACCCAGTCTGAGCCGAGATGCCACTTGCTCCTCCAGCCGAGGATGGACTCAGCCAGCGGCCGCGTACGCCCCCGCGCGGCGGAAAAGAATTCCTGCACCGTGATCAGCGGCAGTGCCAGTCGTTCCTCGGCGGCCTGCTCGGCCCATGCCGAATGGCGATCGAAGATCTCGCGGGCCGCAGCGCTCGGACGCGGCGGCTGCGGATCAGTCATGATAACCGTTTCGATGCCGGAACGAGTCGACACTGCGATGCCGATACCCACCGTTGTGGCAATGGCGCCCAACAGAAACAGAGAGAGCGTTTGCTTGTTCCAGAACAGGTTCATCGTGTCGCCCCTAAAAGTAGTGATCCCAGATTCCTGCTCGCAGCAATCACGAACTGTGGGCAGGAGTGGCAGGCCAAGAAAAACGGCCACCAGGGTTTCCCCAGGTGGCCGTTTTTGGCTGCCACGCGATTTCATGACGGCTTATTGTTTAAACTGCTCACCGCACTTCAGGCATTGGGCCTGGAAATCGGCAATCGCCACGCGCACATTGGTGCATTGGCAGGACCATTTTTTGAGCTTCGAGCTGCCTTTTGGTAGCGGTGTGGTTGTTTCAACAGTTTCTTCTTCGGCGTCGACGCCGAGAGTGGCCAGCAGTTCTTTGAAAGGACTTTGGCTGGCGTATCTGGTCACTCCCCGCTTGTCGACGATGAGACCGATTTCCCGAGCCTTAACGCGAAACTCGGCGTTGTGATAGTTGCTGTTGGGAGGCGTGCCATGGACCTCCTGCCAGGCGTGAAGCAGTTCATGCAGCAACGTACCCAGGGTTTTCCACCAGGGGCGCCTGCCATCGAGATAGAGACTGTTCAGAATGACTCCCCCTTTCAGTCCCAAACCGTTGTGACCGCGTTGGAATTGCCCATATCGTTTGCAGTCGAGTCGATCGATGGCGAGCGCCACTTCAGGAATTTCAAGTTTAAATTCGACAATGAAAACACCTGCGAATCCGTGCAAGACTGAAATCACTTCTCTCCAGCACCAGTCCTCACTCTGCTGGTGCGCAGCTAGTTTTGCATAAATCGGAGACTTGAAGTTCAACAAACCCTGCGTTCTCGCTGTCTCGTAATTGCCAGTCCGATCACGCACCAGGCCATATTCTGGCTCATATCCATCGCGCTCATCGGGCGCAGAGCAGATTAACATAACTAAACCCTTTTAAGGAAAGTGCTGCTGAATCCTAATACTGCCTATGCGTCTAAATGTCTCTTAGTGCTATACCATTTCTTTAGATGAGCTACTATGACGCGCGCTGTCGCTGCTTCTGTTTCATACATCTGCGATATTTTCTCGAACGAAAACACTTCGGAACCCGTAAACGGCGCGTTTCGAGGCGAGGGCTCTTGCGTAGTGAAAAGCAAGTCTTCTCGCCCTCCTCCGGTAGCTGTGGCCTCGTGCTCTACTCTCACAGTTTCTGCGAGGTCGCCTGAACCATGATCGTACCGACGGCACTCGCGAATCTTTTCGTGCAGAATTCTTTTCACAGCATTGAACACCCAACACCTAAGATATTTTTTTACATTCCGCTTCTTGCTGTTGACGTCGTTTATCCACTGAAGATTGCCACATCGGATTTTTCTCAAAAGCACACAAAACACTTCTTGAATAACGTCGTCTCCTATTTTGAGATACAGTTCGTACGACAACTTGCGACGCACAAAAGCGGTTAGCCGACGCTTAAGTACACAAAACAAACAACCAATGAATGCTACTGCTTTTTCCTCCGCCTGCGAGTCAACCGTGTCTTGCGGCTCATAAGGCTCAGTCGCTTTTGCCGAGCCAATTCGTCGTTCATCGGCGGCAGGTTTAGGCGTTGGGTAACTTCGACACGCCGCATTATTTAGTGCTTTCATTGTGCCTTTTCCTTCTCACATCGGAATGAAACCACGGAAAACAAGAAAATGCGCTTACTGTTGCGGAGCCTAGGCTGAAATATCGCGATGCTCGTTCCCTTCCTTAGAGACCGTGTGAATGGTAAAATATGTTACAGCGAAGCGGGACTCGCGTTCGATTCGGCTTCGACTCAAACCAATGTTAGCGGCTTTCGTGCGACATTCGATATCACTTTAGGGTCAGTTTCGATTATTCTCGTATCAGTCATATCAAAATGAATCAACTCTCTCTTGATACTCGGGTATATTCACTGCGCGTTGATGAAGTTGTGCGACTAATGAGGCGCAGAGCAATGACGCAGCGAAAACTTGCTGCACTCGCTCCCATGAGTATCAATACTGTTCGCAGCGTACTTCGCGGAAACAGTGTGATGATGATGACGGTGGAGAAACTCGCGAAAGTGCTGAGTGTAACTCCGGGTGACTTAATTCTCACCGAAGCTGATCGAGAGAGCTATGACCAAGCGCGCTCTGAGACATCTGGACTGTCTGAAGGAGAGCTCGAATATCCGAACGGAGACGTACATATCGACGAGGCGGACGAACTGAAGCGAATTGTGGATGCTCTCAAAGCCATCACTGGCCCATCCAGCAAAATATATGTTTTTTGCATTATCAAAAGCAGTCTTCGGCTAATGATTGGAACAGACGAGAAAACATCGCTTGCTTTGCTTTTGTCTTTCGTGACGCGAAAATGTGAAGACTGCGGTTTGGGTGCAATCAAGCTTTCGACAAAAACGGATTTCCTCGCAGAAGTGCTAGAAGGACTTCGCGAGTCACTGTCACTGGGAGATGACGTGCAGGTGGATGAACTGCGCGAGAGAATTACGACCTACGGCGGCGTCGGATTCGCGTGGTATTCACCCTCGGCGGATAGGATTGTGTCGTTCATCGCAGAGCAACACGGCCCCGGCGAATTGTATACATGGATCTTGCGACAGATGGTTCTCGAAGATGCGTTGTTGTTCTTGTACAGAAGGGAACCGTTTTCGTCATTGAGCGACAGCAATGAGCTGATTAGAAGGCTGATTGAAAAAGCTGCCTTAAAGATCGAGCCTCGCTATTTGCGGTTGTTGCGTCTGGTCGGAACATCTCAAATGACTCTAGGAGAAGTTTTAACAAATGTAGAGGGAATATACGAGAGCGATGAGGAAGCGCTAGCTATTAGCCTTGAAGAAGGAGCGCTTGAGGCTTTGTATCAAAATGCGTTGTCCGCATTACGTTTGTCTCTCATTTCTGATGATATGCAGAGACAACCGTTAGAAAGCGTTGTCATGTAAATGCCTTTTAGCCAAGGCCTGATCGCAAGTTGAGGCAAATAACATCGTTTATTTACCTCTATTCGATGTGCCACGGCATCGCAGAAACTGATTGACACTGGCCTCAAGTTGTGACAAGGTCGAAGGTGAATTCCATCAGAACGGAGCCTGGGATGCAATTGTACACCGACCATTTTTCTTGCCAGCACCGAGTCCGGCTCGATTCGGCAGGCCGTGTTGTCATTCCCGCAGAACTTCGCCATCGGTGGAATGTCGACCAGGGTGACGTGCTTCTCATTACGGAGGATGCATCTGGAGTGCGACTGCAGACGCAGTCCGAAGCCCTTCAACAAGCCCAGGAATACTTCTGTGGCTTGGCTTCTGGGGAAGTTAACCTCGTCGACGAACTGCTCGCAGAACGACGGGCTGAGACGGCTCGTGAGTAGCGCCGTTCTCGATGCTTCTGCAGTGTTGGCTTTCCTGCGGCGTGAACCTGGTGCGGATATGGTGAAGGATCGCCTTCCGGGAGCCGCGATTTCGGCCGTCAATTACTCAGAAGTTATTCAGAAAGCCGTCGAACGAGGGGGAAAGTTAGCCGAAGCTCGAGCCCAGGTCGATTTGCTGCAATTGTCGGTGATTCCATTCGATGCCGGCTTGGCTTGTGAAACCGCAGACCTGTGGCCTGCTGGGCGACAGTGGGGTTTATCCCTGGCGGACCGCTGCTGTCTGGCGTTGGCGGTTCAACTGTCACTTCCAGTGCTCACCGCGGATCGGGAATGGGAGTCGCTGGAGATTGGTGTCACTGTCGAGCTGATTCGATGACCGACGCGGAGCAGATATCCCTCATCGTTTCTGCGGCGGCATATCCACGTGCAGTTTCGCAGGAGGTTCCGAATCTTTTGCTGTCAGTCGGCCACGCTGGACCGTGGGTTTGGGACGAATTTTTTCGAGGGCAGATCCGGTGCCGCAATACACGCGCGGCCTACTCAGTCGCTGTCAGACGATTTCTGTCGTGGATGGAAGAAAAAGGCGTGACACTGGAAGGCATTACTCCAGGCCTGGTGGGCGAGTATCTCGATTGCCATCCAGGAAGTCTGCCGACTAAAAAGCAACACCTTTCCGCCATTCGTAAATTCTGCGATCTCTTGGTGAACCGCCACGTCCTGATTTTGAATCCGGCCGCGACCGTGCGGAGTGAACGGTATCAAGTGATCGAGGGCAAGACGCCAGAAATCAGTCGCGATCAAGCTCGCACTTTGCTGGCATCCGTGGATACCACGCGTCCGGTTGGCCGACGCGATAAAGCGGTCATCGCCGTGCTGATTTACACCGCAGCCCGCGCGGGCGCCGTGGCAGCGCTCAGGCTCCGTGATTTTGCCTGGGACGGGACGCAGTATTCGTTGCGATTTCTGGAGAAAGGCGGCAAAGACCGACGCATCCCGGTTCGACATGACTTGCAATTGCTTTTGATTTCTTATCTTTCCAGCTTCGACTGGCAACACGAACCTTCGGACGCCCCTCTGTTTCGTTCAGCAGTGGGACGCACCGGTGGGTTGACGAATCGTTTCCTTCAAAATATTGACATCTGCCGGATGGTCAAACGCCGGTTGGCAGATGCGAGCTTGCCAACTCACCTGTCTCCTCACTCGTTTCGAGTGGCCACGGTGACAGACTTGCTGCTTCAAGGAATTTCTTTGGAAGACGTGCAATACCTGGCCGGACACGCCGATCCGAGAGTCACGCGGTTGTACGACCGTCGCCAAAAACAGGTTACGCGAAATACCGTAGAGCGAATTTCCATTTGATGTTTCGACATTCGGCTGTGCTCATCGAAGTTCCAAACGTCTACTTCGATGATGAAGTCAGTGTCTCGGTCCTGTGCAGTTTTGGCAAATGACGTTCGCGACTTCGGGCGTGTGGACCGAAGCAGTTCGCGGATGAGACATTCGCTACTTCCAGCAATGTGACTGATGCACACTGCGGTCAACGAGGATTGATGATTTTACCGAACGCAAAGGTTACTTTCCTCGGGGCCGACATACAGGCCGCAAGATAGCAACAACACTGCATTCGCCGTCCGGGCCCAATTGTGACTGGGGGGTATACGTCGGCAGAGCATGAATCCGGAACCAACTGCTGAACGCGCCAAGGTCGAGGTGCTCACGATTGGCATCAATGCAGGTAGCGGTACTCGATGCACGATGGATTACCGAGTCGTTGCTCACCGACTTGTAAGCTGGGATGTGTTGTCCGAGAGACTCAAAACTGGCATTGCAAATCGAATACTCAACTCGGAGTTTTCGAGGAGGTTCACGGCGTGCGATACCGGGCAAATTGCCTTGACCGGGCATAGACTTTTGCGGCTTGTCGGCAGGCTTGTTTTTCCAGCGAAAGAATACGGCGGCAGTCGGCTCATCGGTCAAGTCAAGAAATCGACGAATGGTCGCCTCGGGCGATGCGTTGTAACGGGTCGCCAAGCACAAAAGGCGCTCTGCCGACATTTGTTCGGCAACCAGGTCGGTTCGGAAGCGGTCGAGCGGGAGCAAGAATTCGGATGAAGCTACGTCACACAGATACTCAAGGATGTCAGATGGATCATGCCAGTCGCGGGATCGAGGTTTTCGGCATTGCACCTGTGTTTCATAACCTGGAAACAGCGTGTGACCAATCTCGTGGCCAATGCTGAACCGCTGCCGGGTGACGGGACGGTCGCGGTTGACTCGCATGCGGACACTGCCATCATCGCTCGGGATCAGTTCAGCATCTTCGCTGAATGCTGGCGGTTCCTGCATCAATCGGATGGAACGAAAGCTCGCTAAAGCCTCGACATTTACGGCAGAACCCTCCTCGGGAAATATGCGCAAATAATCGTCTAAGACCCTGCGTGCGAGGACTCGGATCGCCTCAACGGGACTGGAGGTCTTGGTCTGTTGTAGTAGCGCGCGAACCTCGCGGGGCAGATCGCGTCCTGCGATGGACTTAGCCATTAGTCCCCTTTTCGGTTATTTCGGGAGAATGCGAGGTACACAGCGAACCAACCCTCAGCAGTTCTAGGTTGTCCGCCGCGGAATGACATACCGGCCAAGTCGCGCAAGTCTTTATCAGAAAGCTTGTTACCCATTATCAATTGCTGGTCTCGAAAATCGATGAGCGATTTGGGAATGCTGACAGTCTCCTTTTGAACCTTGACGGTTGGCAGGCCCAACAGGTTGGCAATGGTGAGCGATAGGGCGTTGGCAATCTTCAGAACTACGTCGGCCGACGGCCGCTTCACGCCTTCTTCGTCCTGCTCAAGTTCCCACAAGTAGGTTTTGGACAAATCGGCCTTGACGGCGAGTTCATCCAAGGTCAGTCCCGCCTTATTCCGCTCGTCCCGAATCTTTTTCGCCAGACTCATGATCTCAACTGTCTCGTAAAGTTTCCGCCATCCACAAAGCACTTCAATTCTAGCGTTTCATGCCGCTGGAACAAGATTCTTTGTTCGCTGGGGTTGAATTTTCTTGGAGCGATACGTAAAGTTCGTTATAGCGAACAGCACAGCGTTTTTTACGCCTCAGAACTACCCGTTGATTAGAAGGGATGCGCATGGCCACGAAGAATCGGATCTTCATCGCTTTTGCGATCGAGGATAAATGGGCTCGTGACTATCTCGTCGGACAGGCCCGAAACGAGAAGTCGCCATTTGACTTCGTCGACATGTCCGTGAAAGAGCCGTGGAAGGAAGATTGGAAAAAGAAATGTCGGACGACAATCAAGGGCTGCGACGGTGTGATTGCCATCATCTCGAAAAATTCCCCTAATGCCTCCGGCCAAAAGTGGGAGATGAGTTGCGCAATCGAAGAAAAGATCCCGATGATCGGGATTCGGGCAACTTCGGAGGATGCGACTCAACCGCCGCCAGAGTTCGGTGGCAAGAAATTAATACCCTGGACGTGGACGGATATCGCCGCGTTCATTAACACACTGCCGTGACACGGGAATATCCATGGCTGATTCGCTCGAACATCAATTCAACGGAGATCTCCTGATCAGCACACACGATCAGGAGTTGGCGCAAAAGATCTATGACGAGATTTTTCACATCCTCGATCACTCCCACCTGCGAGAGGAGTTCGAGCGGTACGACGACGCCGCAAACACGGCGAAGTGGTGGGTCCACTGGATTGGGCTGTTGGCGATCATTTTGGCGGCCCTTGCGCTCTTAGGGTCGGCGATCACGCCGCTCGTGATTCATCTCCACGCGCCGGAATGGGTGCACACAATACTTCTATGGGTAGAGATCGGTGGTATCCTTGGTGTCGTTATTGCAGCCGGGGGAATCGCTCTCTCGCGGAGAAAGCAAATCTGGCTGCGGAACCGCATGATTGCCGAGGTGATCCGCCTCTGGCACTTCCAGTCGCTTATATGCCGCGGAAAACAAATCGACATCTGCCATGTCTCGGCTGATCAGAGTGCAGGGAGAGACCTGTACCGGCAAGAGCGGGATCTCGCCTTTAAGACATTCCTCTACGAATGGACGAGCGCGCCGGATAGCCATCTTCAGCAACTGATCGAAAATCCTGCGGAAGGCTACGCGATGCTCCACGATGAGCGTGCTCCGTATCCAGCAGGAAGTCCCGTCATAGACAAGATCTTCCAGGCCTACAAGACCATTCGTTTTAAGCACCAAGCAAATTACGCCGGCCACAAATTGCAGAAGAAAACGGACCGCCTTTGGATTCTCAAATGGCCGGCGGTGGTGCTGCAGCGTCGAATGCAACTCTTCACATCAATGTGCCTCGTGCTGTCGCTTGTGTGTTCTCTATTGATCGTTGTTGGGTATTGCGCGTATTGGACATGGACAGAGCCATACCTTCCAGTGGCGATTATCGTTCTCTTGGTGCTGAACGTTGCTGGCAGGGCGGTGCAGGACGGGCTCGCGGCACCCGAGGAGTTCCAGCGGTACAACGATTACGCTGGAAAGATCGAATATCTCAAGCAGCGATTCGAGACGGCTCAGACGAATGAGGAAAAGCTTGAATTGATGGTCGAGATGGAACGGGCCGCACTGGAGGAATTGAAGGGCTTCCTACGAGCACATGACGAAGCGAAGTTCATTATGTAGCAGGCAAGCCTCCGATACCTGAGTACTTTTTTTGAAGATTGCATAACCTCGCGTTCTTGAAAAACTCAGAAAGGGCTACACAATGTCTTTTGTTACGCGAGCAGAAATTGCGGGACGCCTGACTTCCAACGAGGCACGGCAAAAGGCTGGTAACTACCACATTAAAGCATCTAGCGATAGGCACTACATTTTCCTATCCCACAGCCACAAGGATAGGGATCTTGTCGAGCAGTTCGTTGCGTGGCTCGGCAGTATGGCGAGCGCAATCTACATCGACTGGGCAGATAAGACCGTACCCGAGACATGCACGCCGGCGACTGCAATGTACGTGAAGAAAAAGATCAACGAATGCCATAAGCTTGTTTTGCTTGCCACGGAGAACGCTTGTAACTCACGCTGGTGTCCGTGGGAATTGGGCGTTGGTGACGAAGCAAACGGAATGGCCAATGTTCTTGTCTTCCCAGTTACGGAGCCAAATAAGACATGGCCCGGCAACGAGTACATCGGGATCTATAATTACGTCGATAAAGACAGCGCAGGACATCTGTGGGTCGTCGATCCGGCCAACAATACAAAGACTTCCCTGAGTACGTGGCTGGCGAGGCCGAAATGAGTTGCGCTTATTCCGTCATTCATTGAAATCCTTCCGCACTTCGGGAGGCGAATACATGTTATCCCGCGACTTGAAAGAGTGATTACAACAGGGAGTATTGTGAAATGGCTATATGCACAGCACCAGTATTGGGTCATCGCACAGCGAGTGGTCGAGCCAACTGCCCTGCATGCGGTGGTCGCTATGGCGGTTACCGTGGGTACGGCGGGTACAGCAGCTACGGGTCGTCGTCCTACTCCCCGTCGGGGAGCAGCGGAATCGGCCGGAGCAGTGGTGGTGGGGCCGGCAGCAGTGTAAGTCCACGGTGGTCGCGCGCAGGTTCATCCGTGACGTACACGCCTGCCCAGGTGGTGGCGCTCACGCCGGTCCGCAACAGTGTCGAGAGCCTAGCGAAGCTGCCTGAACTTCGTGATGTCTTCCTCTGCCATGCGTGGGACGACCGGCAGGGAGTCGCCAAGGAGTTGCACGATCTGCTCGAGTCACGTGGTGTCAAGGTCTGGTTCAGCGAGAAAGACGTTGGCCTCGGCGTGCCGTTGCTCCGCGCCATCGACAAGGGCTTGGCCAACTCGCGAATTGGGATTGTGCTCGTGACCCCAGCGCTGCTACGCCGTCTCCCGGCAGAGGGCATCGCCGACAAAGAACTTTCGGCACTCCTCGCGCGTGACCGGCTCGTTCCCATCGTGCATCAAACGACTTATGAAGCTCTCCGCGAAGTCAGTCCTCTGCTCGGCTCGCGAAGCGGGCTAAGCACTGCAGAAGATACAATGGCAAACGTCGCGTCAAAGCTTGCTGAGCTGGTTGCCCTCGATCCTTGTCCCGCAACACCATGAATTGCGGGATAACCAGCCGTTGCACCTAACGCGGCAGCATGACGGTTTGTCCGGGTTCAACGTCTCACCAGGCGCCGCGCAGGTGAACGATGTCGTTCGAGACATGAGTCATCGATTCTCAGATGCCGTCGGAGCGTACCGTTTTCTAAAGTCCAACATCGCTGACGCGCATCACTTGCCGAGACGGAACAAACGTGGCAAAGCCGAACGCCACGCATCACCGGGTTGCCGTTGACTACACTGTCTGTCAGCCGGGATGCTGGGTACAATCTCTGGACCAAGATCACGCTGTTTCCCAAATAGACAGTCTGTTGGCCTGCCATGATCGTCGGCTCGGCCAACAACGTGGATGGAGTCGTCCACCGCGCGGGTTCTCGAATCCATTGTCCGGCGGTTCATCCGCAGTTACCTCGCCCAAATCAAAACCACTATGAATCCAACGTTGGCCGAATGAATATTCCGTCTGTTTTCATTTCGTCATCATCCGAAGGTCTACCGGTCGCAAAGGCGTTGGCAGAGCATCTTGACCCATTTGCCGAATGCAACCTGTGGGCCGCTTCTGCTTTTGATCCCGGACGAACGATCATCGAGTCGCTCACCGAAGTTGCCGAGCGTTCTGACTTCAGCGTATTCGTTTTGACCCCCGATGACGTGACTCATTCTCGTGGGCAACAGTTTCACACACCGCGAGACAACCTCATATTCGAGCTCGGCTTCTTGGCCGGGCGAATCGGAATCTCTCGAACAATAGTTGTTGTCGCTGGCTCGCCCCCGCAACTGAAGATGCCGACTGATCTCGCAGGAATCGTCTATGTTCCTGTTGCACTTCGCTCGGACAGGCCCTCCAAAGATGATGAACCTGCCTTTGCTCGAACGGCGTTGGTGATTCAGCGTGCGATTCGGGACCTCGGGCCACGATCGATTCCAAAGCGAACAGACTATTACTCGTGCTTCATCAGCTATTCCTGGGACGACCAACAGTTCGCGTCGAAGTTGCACGAGGACCTACAATCTATTGGCGCAAGGGTCTGGCTAGACACAAAAGACATGCAAGCTGGGGCACCGATTCACGATCAAATTAATCGTGCGATCCAAGCCCATGACAAGGTCCTACTGGTTCTTTCAAATTCGTCCGTCCGCAGCAGCTGGGTATCTACAGAAATCAACAACGCCTTAAAGCTTGAAGAAGCAAGACACCAGACAATTCTATTTCCCGTTCGCCTCGACGACTCGGCTCTTGAATCCGATGCACCTATTTTTAATCGGCTTCGAGAGAAGTACATCCTTGATTTTTCAGATTGGAAGGATGACCGCGCCTACCAACGAGCGTTCTCTCGGTTGGTACGTGATCTTGCAATCAGCAAGTCCGTCGAGTCGGGAGGGCGTGACTGATGCGGCGAGATCTGAGTGCCTATGTTTCGTGTCAAGTATTCTTGAATTACCCATTTGACCCAGAATTTGCGCACCTTGCCAATGCAATGAATTTCGCCGTTGTTGCAAGCGGTTTGCTGCCGTTGTGTGCGTACGATTTAACTACTCCAGACAGACCGCGTCTCGAACTCTTGGTAGATGCCATTCAAAACTGCCAGTACTCCGCTCACGACTTCTCGCGTTCAACTGGGGGTGGGGAAAACAACTTTGCACGCATGAATATGCCGATTGAAATGGGCATGGCGCTGTTCCACGCATTGCATACTCAGCATCACGATCATCGCTGCGCTTTTTTTGTACCTACCATGCACGACTATAAGGCATTTGCCTCCGACTTGGCTGGTCTTGATCCAAAGGTACACAACAATGACGAAACACGGATCGTAATCGACATGTACGAATGGCTCCGTGGTGTTGTACCTCATCCTCTATTCAATTTGCAGCCAACTGTCGATATTGTTCAGAAGTACGATGAATTTAAAAAGCGTCTCAGTACTGTTAATGGATCGGGCTCAGATGGCTGCCCATCTCACGCTGAAACTCGTGAGATAATGTACCAAGTGTGCATGGACGCCGGTTGGTGGGATTGGCGCGAGACACGCCGAGGAAAGGACGAATTTCCCGTCGTGCCGCTGTCGTTGCGCAAATGACATAGGCAGCCTAGCAATTCGATGCACGCGGAGCCGCGGTTGGATGCTCCAGTTTGATCACGCGAGGTCGGAATCCTCAAACTGCGTGTGTGAGATTGACCGAAGCAGGTTCTTGAGATTCCGAAATGACTTCGGTCACATCGACCGAACGCATTCCCCTTCAGCAGCATGGTAACGGAAGGTTTGGTTCGCGTCTGACAAATCAGTGCACGTGGGGATTTCGGTTGCCGCTTCCAGCTCCTCTTCGGACTCTCGTTTCTGACGGATGCGGAGCGTCACTGGCACTTCAGAAGTTGAGTCTGTAGATCGCTTCCGTAGCGGGGGCGTGTCAATCGAGTTCGCGACTTTCAACCGTTTAATCTGCTCTGCCAACTCGGCAACGTTGATGCCTGTCTCTGGTGCCCTCGCGGAAAGGCCATCCTTCAATTGGTCTCGCAGTGCCGTGAGTTGAGTTAAATACCTCTCGTACAAAAAATGCGCGCCGAGACGGTCCCGATAGTCCCGTAATTGATTTTCCGCCAGGGCCCGCCGTTGGCGAACATGTTCCGATTCCAGATCATAACGACTAGCCAGCCGGTCAAGTGCATTGAGCACGGCTCGCGGACCGGGATGATCGCGTGAGACTTGATCCCGGAGCGTGATTTGGCCCTCCAGGTAAACCTCCGGTGCAAAACTCGGATGTACTTCCAGCCCAAAGTTCAGTCCACGAAAGACTCCGAGCGGAACACGAATCGGCTCACGGATTTTTTGTGGGACTTGTTCCAATGCGTGGCCGAGGGCCTCAAAAGCCTCTTCCGATGCACGCGGCCGGTCGGCAATCGTCAGTTTCTGATCGGCATTTTGCGAAAGGGCAGCTCGGTCCGCCTTCAATCGGGACAGTCGGCTGCTCAAATCGGCAATCGTTCCCGGCAGATCCCGCACGTTGCGGCGAGCGACGTACTGCTCGTCCAAATGATTTCGCTTCAGCAACGTGAGCCGCTGCAACTCGGCGTCCGCCTCGGCGAGCGTCAGCACGGCGGGATTCCCGGACGCAATCGCCTTCACCTCGGCATAGGCGATTTCTTTGCCGCCGATGTCCTCCGCCCGGCGGGCGGCGTTCTCGCCGCTCATCACCTGTCCGATGAATTTCGCCTTGGTTTCCAACGCTTGCCACATGTAGGCGTCGAATGATCGCTCGGTCACATAACGGTAGATCGCCACTTCGTTGTTGGAGTTCCCCTGCCGCAAAATCCGACCGTCTCGCTGTTCGACTTCCGCCGGCTTCCAGGGGGCGTCGAGATGATGAAGAGCGACCAATCGCTTTTGGACGTTGGTACCGGTCCCCATTTTCTGTGTGCTGCCGAGCAGCACGCGAATTGATCCGTTGCGGACTTTCTCGAAGAGTGCCTGCTTCTTCGCATCCGACTCGGCCTCGCCGATGGAGGCGATTTGCTCGCGCGGAATCCCCTTCGCAATTAACTTCTCGATCATTTCGGCATACGGTGAGTAGCCCCACGGAGTCGGATTCACCCCCATGTCGCTGAAGATCAGTTGCGTCCCGCGCGTTGCCGCCGTTCGCTCCCAGATGTCGACGACGTTCTCCACGAGACGATGAACCTTCGAGCCCGGGAACTCTTCCGCCGACGCCGAGAGCATGCGAGCGTCAATCGCGAGCTTCCGTCCGTCCGTGGTGATGTTGAGGGCATTGTCAATCCGCGGATCGACCTTCTGCGACCGGAGTTTTTCATAGCGGTCGACCAATTCCTGCTGCAGGTCTTGCTGCTCGGCCGACATCGGGCACGCCACGATAACCGGTTTATTCCCTGCCAGGCGGGGCCGCGGCAGGTCGAGCATCTCCGCCGTCTGCACGTCCGAGAATGTACGAAACATCTGTTGGAGTTCCGGCAGATTCATGAACCGAGCGAAGCGACTGCGGGGCCGCAGCCCCGCTCCGTCAGGCGTCAGTTCCATCGTGTCGACGACCTCGCCGAACGTGGCTGCCCACGCGTCGAAATGCTCGATCCCTCGGCATTTGAGCCCCTCGGGATCGAGGAACCGCTGCATCGTGTACATCTCGACCATTGTGTTCGAGATCGGCGTGCCGGTAGCGAACGTCACGCCATGTCCGGGATGCCGTTCGTGGAGATACTGGGCCTTCATATAGACGTCGAAGGCCCGCTCGGAGCCGCCGGTCTGAATGCCGGCGACCCGCTCCATCTTGGTCGGGCATTCCAGGTTCTTGAAATAGTGGGCTTCATCGATGAACACGTGGTCGACGCCCAGTTCGTCGAAAACGAGGCCATCATCTTTCTTGTCTTCGGCCAAGAGATCCTTCAGCCGCTCGGCGCGGGCCGCTTTTTGTTTCTCGATTGTCTTGATGAGATTGCGGTGCTTGCCGCGGCTACCGGCATGTTCGGTGAGGAGCCGGTCGTACTCGCGGATTTGTTCCAGTAAGAACTTTTCTTGATAGTCTCGCGACATGCCGATCCGCTCGAAGCTGCTGTGCGTGAAGATGATGCCGTCCCACTCGCCCGAAGCGATCTTCGCCGTGAGGAACTTGCGGTGGTCTCGCGTCAAATCCTCTTTGGCGGCGACCAGCAGCTTGGCATTGGGATAGAGCTGCAGGAACTCGCGGGCGAATTGTTCCAAGAGATGATTCGGGACGACATACATCGGCTTTTTGATCAGACCCGCCTGTTTCAATTTCATGCCGGTAGCGGCCATCGTGAACGTCTTGCCGGCCCCCACGGTGTGCGCCAAAAGCGTGTTGCCGGCACTCATACCCCGCCACACGGCCGCGGTCTGATGGGGCCGCAGGGTCACCGTCTGATTCATGCCCGGAAAATCGAGATGCGAGCCGTCGAACAGCCGCGGTCGGAGATTGTTGTACGTGTCGTTGTAGAGGCGGACGAGGCGTTCCGTCCGATCGGGATCGGTGAAAACCCAGGAGCGGAACTTTTCCTTGATCAGTTTTTGTTTTTCGCGGGCGGCGAGCGTCGCTTCCGGATTGACGACTCGTTCCTCCCGCTCGCCGGTGTGGATCGTGTCATAGATCGTCGGGGATTGCATGTTAAGGGCCAAGCCCAGCAGCCAGGTTCCGTTCGCTCGCGGCGTGCCGAAATCGGATGTTGCGGCGACAGATTGTTGAGCGTTCCAATCAGCATCCACACTCCAGACGGCATCTTTGGGGAGATGAGCAACCGGCACCGACGACGGCTCGACCTTGAACAGGTCGGCCGCGAAGGCCTGGACATCGCTCGCCGGGATCCACGGGGCTCCGAGGTTGGCATCAATATCACCAGGAAGAACATCCTCCGGCTGCACGGCCTGCAAGGCGTCCGCATTGCGGGTGAATTCCGCGCCGGCTTGTTCCGCCAACGCCAGTTTGGACCGCACATTGCCCGAGAGGTAGGCGTCGGCTGTTTGCCAAGCTTTTGTGTCGGGGTCAAGGAAGATCAGATCGCCAAGCTCGGCGATCACATGCTCCTCCGGTTTACCGTAGAGCGAGGCGATGTACGGAACATCGACCAGCCCCCGTTGATTCAGAGAAACCAATAACCCCTCCTCGGCACTTCGCACGTGCGTCACGGCCGGCGTGGGGCCGACCACGTCTTTCTGTAGGATGGCCGCCTTGGCGGCCTTGCCCGTGACTTCGTCGTAGTTCTCCAGCGACATGACAAGCATCGCATCCGGGTCTTCGCGGAACTTAACCAGATTCGGCATACGGCGAATCAGCGTGTGGTCTGACGTTTCGCCGAACGTCGTCCTGTTGATCGGCCCGTAGCTGTTGACGAAGCGGTCATAGGCCCAGTTGAGATCTCGCCGGGCCTCGTGGCGAAACGACTCCGGCCAGCCCTCGTTCTGAGATTGCAGCACACGGCGGGCCCGATCCCGCAGTTCGATCAAGGCGGCCATTCGTTTGCCGACCAGTGTCCCATTGGCTCGGAGCGTCGTGCCGCCATAGACGACGGGGATACCCTGCCCGGCCTGCGATTGATAAATCACGCGGTCGTCGCCGACAAAGAAACTCCCTTCGCCGATGTGCCGTTCGATCGGCGGCGGCACAAACTTCGTTAGAACAGCGACCGATTCTCGCTCAACAGAGATCGGATCAAATCGCGGCAGTCGCTCGATCGCCTTTCGGAGATCTTCCGTGAGCTGCCCCGAACCTCGCACGGAATACCCTTGGCCGGGATAGAGCGTGTCGTGTCGCGACCAAGTCCCGAGCACCATCTCGGGGTGATTCAGAAAAAAGCGATTGACGGTGGCATCGGTCCCTTCGACCGCGAGCGAGCCGACCTGGAGCCAATCGGGATCGACGTGAGCCGCCGGTTCGCCGTGTTTCCGCTTGCGGAGAAACACGATGTCGGTGACCACCGCCGTCCCTTCCCGCTGAAACGCCTCGGACGGCAACCGGATCGCTCCGACGAAGTCGGCGCGCTCGGCGAGATATTCGCGAATCGCGGCGTTTTGTTTGTCGAGCGTGAAATGGGTCGTGACGAGCGCCAAGACGCCGCCCGGTTTCAGGGCGTCGACCGACTTGGCGAAGAAATAATCGTGCAACGACAATTTCTGGCCGTGATGCTCCAGCTTGAGATCGGCAAACGGCACATTGCCGACGACGGCGTCGATTTCGCCCTCTCGCAATTGCGTGTCGCGGAAATTCTCGATGCGGATCTCGTGCTGCGGAAACCGTGCTTTGGCAATCCGCCCCGAAATCGCATCGAGTTCAACGCCAACAAAATGATATTGCGGCCCCTGCTCCAGAAAGTGGCCCACGCCACACCCCGGTTCGAGCACGCGGGCGCCCGGCGGAATGCCGAGGCGAGAGAGGCCGTCATAGATGCCGGCGATAACGGTCGGCGAGGTGTAAAACGCGTTGAACGTCGTCCGTTTGGCACTGTCGTACTCCTCGGATGTGAGCAGCGACCGCAGTTCTTCGCCCAGGACTCGCCAACTGTGGTCTTTGTACTGGCCGGTGACTGGATCAGGAAAAATCGACAACGCGACCGGGCCGAAGCCCGAAAACCGGGCAAGCGTCTCGCGTTCCGCGTCGCCGGCCGGACGGGCATCGCGTTCGAGCGACTTCAGGGTGCGGATGGCCGCGAGGAGATCGCGGGCCTTCGCTTTTTCGCCGCTGGCGATCGTTGCTGTGATGAGCGTGGAGGCCGGCACCACCGTGGTCGGAGTCGGCGTGGGAGCGAACGTATTCCGCGAAAACAGAGCCGGAGGATCGAAGAGTGACCGGGTGCGACCAGAAGTTACGCGAGCAACGAAGGTGGGCGAAGATAGTTCATCGCCTCTTCGAGGGAGAGCGACTCCGTCTCCGTCAACCGGCGGTCCGGTCCGTACAGGGCTTCCAGTTCCGCGAGGGCCAGTTCCAGAGCCATGCTCGAGAGTTGAATCGGATCGCAGTCCCGCTTCGTCTGAAAACAGGCTTCTTGCCAGAACTCGTGGCGAGTCTTCAGTTGCCGAGCGAGCCGGTGGAGCGTGCGGTGACGCGACCGGCCGCGACTCACTTCGTCGAACCACTCCGGCTGTTGCTCGATCAGGCCCAGGATGATCGTCTTGTAGTTCATGAGGTCCTCCTTCCTCTGAGTCGGGTTGTGGCTCCAGAGTGGCCGACGTCGTCGGCTCACTTCCGAAGAGCGACCGTTGACGCCGATCGCGTCGCTTCCCCGCCACCGTTCAGCGAACCGAGCACACCCAACCGGGCGGCAATTGAAACGTAAAGCGGCGAGCGAGAGACATGCGGCCCCTTTCCCTGGAATCGCTGGGGCCGACCCTAGACCAGGGAATGGCGACTGGCAACAAAAAGTTTTCTTTAGTCGTTCCTGCTCGTGGTGTGGAAAAACTACACGGGAGGCAGAAGGCTGCCTCCCGTGTGCGTTGTGGTTCGAACTCGGTTTGACCGCTCAATCGTCCAGCAACTTCGAGACGCCGTAGGCAATGCCTCCGGCAACCGCCACCGCGGCCACCACGGGCGCCGCCGCTGCCGCGACGGCGGAAGCGGCGGCAAGTTTGGCTGCACCGACAGCCAAGCCTGCGGTGGCCATGCCCGACAAGCCAGCTCCCCGTGCGGCGGCCGCCCCCATCGCCTGGCCGAGTTGGGCCGCGGTTTGAGGACAACGAGGACCGAGGCGGGGGCAATTCGGATTTTGCGTGAGAGCCCCATTGATGGCTCCCATGCCGAAACCTAGGGCTTGGTTCGTCGCCGACCGTTCGATGTCTTCGCGGGTCATGTGTCGACTCCTGATGGAGTAAGGGGAAGGTTTCCGCCGCGACCACACGTCGCAGACGAGACACGCGTTGCGTGTCCGACATTCCATGTGGCGGACGGGTTTAAACCTCACCATTCGATCCGTTCGATCACGCAATGGTGTTCTCCAGCCTGCATCAACGTCGCTTGATCGGCCTCCTGAATCCACGGTACGCGATGTCGCAGGAGCCCCTGAAACAACCGCACATTCTGGCGGCTTTCAGTATTGAGATTGCGGCCGCGAATCCGCACCGGCTGTCCGCCCAGATGGAGTGTGATCCCGGTGGACGGATCGTATTCGGCTTGCGACAGCCACGCGTAGCCGAAGGCTTTGATATTCCCGTCCTTCTGACGAAGTTCGAGCATGACTGCTCGGTCACGGACGCCACGTAGAAAACCAAAGGCGACGCAATCGTCAATTTCTTCGCCCACGCCAGTGGGCGGCTTCGTTTGGGTTTTCAAAAACTTTTCCAAGGAGTCATCGCTCATAAATCAGCTCCTTCGGCTGTCGTTCCGCTTGTTCCGTCGGCAGTTCCGGCCGCGCCTGCGGCAGGCCGGCGAGGCTGGGTTGGCGGCTGACGCCGCCCTCTTGGACGAGTTCGGTCGCCGTCAATTTCTCTTCGGATCGCTGGATCGACGCCAGCAATTCGTCTTTGTCCTTGGTGTAGATCGTCGCCTGCTTTTTGCCGCGGGAGATCGAGACGTAGAACTGCTGCTGCGACGCGGCCGGACGAGAGTCCGTCGACTGACCGATGAATATGCGGTCCACGTCCGAACCTTGACTGCTGTAAGACGTCGTGACATAGCCGTAGGCCAAATGCCCGAAATCGGCGGCTATCGTCTTTCGTTCCTGAGTGAGGAGATTGCCGTCCGCATCAAAGCCTGCAATCCGCAGCAGATCGCCGTTGTGGAATCGAACCCCTTCGAGCGATTTACCGTTTCGCGTGATACGGATCACGTCTCCGGCTGCAAGAGACAAGGTTCGCGGATGAAAGACCTGAAACCGGGCCGCCTGCTCAATCGGCGGCCGCTCGGTTCCGAGCGTGATTCGTTGCCCCTTCTGAAATCCTTTGGCATTTTGATGAAACTCCAACACGTCGCCCGGACTGAAATTCACGGCATCGCTGCGTTCGGCGTCCGTCAGATCGTATTTGTGTAACACCGCAACGCGGCGTTCGTCGGCGGCAATTCGGCCGGCTGCCTTCAGCCGCTCGCGGACGGAATTCGTGATGCGTTCGGCTTCGAGATGGGTGGGCGAAACGACGAGGGCCGTCTCGCCGCCCAACACGGTCCCGACATAGTCTTCGGCTAGGATCCGATAGCGATCCCGGTCCCGGACCTCGCGAATCCAGCCCAACTGGTTGAGTTGCTCGAAGCCCTCCTCGACGCGGCCTTCGCTCAGGGCGGCCGTCGCCCGTTTGTAGTCTCCCTGCTGACGGAGGATTTCTTTGATTTCGGCGGGAACGAGTCCCGCTTCCTGCTCCAACAATCGCAGCGCGGAGCCGCGGCCCACGGAGCCGTGCTGGCGAATATCGCCGCTCAAGACGATACGGGCTCGCTGACGTCCGGCCAGATCAAAGATCTGGGCCATCTCGCGGCTGGAGACTTGTCCTGCCTCATCAATCCAGACGACATTGCCCGCCAGTTGCTGCTGGAGTCGCTCGTCGACCAACAGCCGCGTCACGGTATCGGCCGTTGCGAAGCCTTCTTTTTCCCGCAGGACTCCGCCGCTGGTTTTCGACGACGGAGCAAACGGAAACACTCTGACTCCGGTCGCTTCGATGGCTTCAATCGTCTCCTTCATCATTGTCGTCTTGCCGACGCCGGCCGCTCCGCGGACCAGCGTCACGCGGTCTCGCGACTGCAGGACGTGTTCGGCCGCCTTCTGCTGGTCTTGATTCAACCAAGTCCGTCGAAACTGATGCGGCCCCGCCTGCAACGGCGGGCACGTCCCCCTCCCCTCGCGGGCGAATCGTAAATACCGCTGTTCCTCGCCCAACACCGCAGGCGTCGTCACCATGCGACGGCCGCGATGATCTTTGACGATCACGTCCGCTTGGGAGAAAGCCTGTTCGACGGCGGCCAGTGACGCTTGGCCGATCGAACGCTTGATCGCCTCGGCCAGGAGCTTTCGTTCGGGGACCACCGATTGGCGTTCGAAGACATGCTCGATCGCCTGGTCAACGGCGACCTGAGCCACCTGCTCTTGTCGGGGGACCACTTCGCCGCCTAGTCGCTGCTGCATCGCGCGGAGCGACGTCTGCTCATCGTCCGTCAATCGCGATCGCCACTCCTCGCGGAGTTCCGGCAGCGTCAGATCTTTCACTTTCCGTGACCGGGTCTTCGCCCCGAGTTCGGCTTTGGCCACCGGGTCGACGATGCCGAGACGCTTCGCCTCGGCTTCGATTTCGGCGGTTCGCAAGGAAAACTTATCGAGCGTGGCCTTGTCGAGGCCGGCGAGTTGCCAACTCGATTTGGTCCGTTCGACGGCCAGGCCGAGATCCATCATGCGGCTGGCCAAGCGGGAATCAAATTTCTGCTGAAAGTAATACGCGTCCCGCTTGAGGTTCGAGAATTCCCCCGCCTTCCAAGTTTGTTCCTGATCGTCGAACGTCCCGTTAATTACGAAGCAGTGCCCGTGCAAATTCGGATCGGGTATTCCGTCCACGGGCCGGGCAGTGAAATGGATAAACTCTCCCCACAACATGTTGCCTGTCGTCCGATTTTCGTTGCGGCCCCTCTTGCGAACACGAGTCTGAATTTCGGCTTCCAGTTCGTCCATTGTTTCCCGCATCGCAGCGCGGAAGCTGTCGAGCAGCCGCTCGTCCTCGGTCAGGCTGTAGAGGAGCGAATAGCTTTTTGGGACGTCGAACGTGAAGTCGTAACCGACGCGGCGATTGGATTTCTGACGGAGCGTGAGCGGTTCCCCGGTGGTGGGATGCTCGTTGTCACAGAGCCGATCCCATTCGGTCTTTTGGACGGTGCCCGACAACCCCAGAAGTTCGGCCCCCTTCCCTCGCCATTCACCGGCCAGTTCTTGGGCATCCTCGAGGTAGTAGTCTGCGAGGGTGTAGTACGTTTTCGCACGGGCCGACGAATTGTTGGGGGTCATCCGCAGCATGAGGCATCATCGGATCAAATCGTTGCGAAAAGATTAACGCCGGATGCTGTCTGATGACGGACTCCCGTTTAATCCGGACGCGGCAGACACGCTGCTTAAAGATGCAGTCTGATGAGGCAAGCAGCGGGCGGCGGCACAGTTCGGCTCGTGTCCGAAAGTGCTGCTTGGCAGTCGCGGGCAATCCTAATCGGCAGCGTGGAAGTGTTGACCTCTCTTGGGTTCTCATCGCGTGCGATTCCGCCACGCCCTCACGGCCAGATTGATGGACCCATTAAAGCCGCCGACGGGTCGTTCCAGCACAAAATCGGTTCCCCCTAAAGGTCGCCCCCAATTTTGTGCTGGAGCGATACGCTCCGCAGGCTCCGCCCCGGCTGCCGCGGCTTTTCAGGATGGGTCATCAGGCCGCGATGGTCGCGGTCGGAAACCAACTCAAGGAGATCTTTATGACAGACACCACATCCACCAGCCCTGCAAGCAAATTGCCCACGTATTACGCGTATCAAGTGCGAGACCGGGAAGGAAAGAAACCGATCTGGAACCGCCTCGGAGCCGCTTGGGCTCATAACGACGGCAAGGGCTTCAGCATCCAACTGGAAAGCCTGCCGCTCGACGGTCGGATTTCGTTGCGAGACGCCAACGATCGCAAAGTTCAATAACTCACACCGGGCGGGGCTCCCGCTCCGCCCACTCACAGGAAAGGAATTTTTCGCTATGTCACACCCATTAGAAGTCATGCTCTCACGAGAACTCGCCCATCGCTTGGATCACTGGTTCAGCCCGGCCGACGGCGTTGAAGCCATCGATCAGATCAAGCTCGAGTTGCCATTGCTTCATCCTTACCCAGGAAAGAAACTTGGTAAGAAGCTTCTCCGGCGGTTGACGGTCTTTCACGGGAAATACGACTGGTATCCCCTCGGATTCAGTTATGTCCAGGTTGGGCACGAACTCCACATCTTGGATCTCTGGTCGTGTGAAGAGAATCGTCTATGGTCGAATCCAAAATTCACGGTGGTATTGGGAACCGACAATGAATTCAATCGCAACTATGCCTTGCGATGGGCTGAGACGAACTCCGAGGAAGCAAGTCTTGACCCCGGCGGCACCACGCCGTAATGGATGTTGTCTCATGTCTGATTCCCTCGCAGAGATTCTCGACGACCTATTCCATTCCGCCGCCTTCGCGGCGTTCATCGAGCAGGCTGGCATCCAACAGAGCTGGCCCTCGCTCGTTGAAACGCGCGAGCGAGCCTATCGAATCTTCGAAGCCGCCTTAGCCGTGAAGAACGGCCGGCCTGAGACGCAATCAGCGTCTCGCTGAGGATCGTCCGGAATCGGCCGGTTCGGACACTGCCCCAAGCCGTGTTCCTGAGACGAACGCGTTGACATCCCTTTTCAGCTGGGCTAGGGATCGAAACGCCGTCGACACATCCAGCCTGCGGGTGGGAGTGCCGGAACGGTGCATTTACAACGAAGGAGTTCCCAATGACGAGAGGAAAACACCAAACACAACCCACAGAACCAGCCGCTGAAACGACAACCAGCCACCAACTGCCAGTCCATCGTGAGCCCGGAGACGAGCAGGAATCCGAACGCCAGCGAGCTCCCGATCCGTTCACCATCTCCAGCGACTACGCCGCCGGCGTCAAGCTCCGCGAGCATCGCCGCTTTCGGCGGGCGGAACTGGAGTTTGCGGACGGCAAGCCGTCGCAACAGGTGATCGACAAGCTGAAGGCCGATCACTTCCGCTGGCATCCACAAGATCAGCTGTGGGTCCGGCCCGTATCCGGCGAAGATCGGATGGCCACGCGGATCGAAGCCGAACGGACGTATCACGACGTCGTCGCCTTGATTCGGCAAGAAAAAGGGATCACGACCGCCGAGAAGGCTTTTTAGGTCTGCAAAGGTCCCGGCCGGTTCATTCCCCTGCCGGCCGGGATTGCCTTTTGATTTCTCCAGGGGCTTGTTCATTTCACCCAAGGCTTCGACTCTCCCCGCGATTCAGTTGGCTAACTGAATTTCACTCCGACGGCGTGACAGCTCACCGAATTACTTCAACCCGACAAGAAATTTCCTGGCGACGGCGACCCCGGTGGGACCCCGGTCGCGGCGTCAGGCCCGAGTCTCCGCGGGCGGCGTTCCGCTCCGCGGAAGGTTTGGTCTTGCTTCGCAAGCGGCTTGGCCGCCGCTCGTGCCGCCGCTCCCCCCACCGGGTTCGCGGAGGCCTCCAGGGAACAACGGTCCGGGGTGCCTCGCCTAGGCGTGTGAGGGACACAGAAAGTCCCAGTTGCTCCGGGACAACGTTTGGGTGGTCATCGATGCCGCGGGGGCTCAATCCAGAGACCGAGAGGGCGGCCCTGGCGGGAGGACGCAGGATGAGGAGTCGGCGGTCGGCTGCGGGGTGTCGACCCGGTTGGGTCGCCGACGATTTGGTCCCCCTTGGGGGGGGACCAAATCGCAAGCCGCCGGCTCCTCATCCTGCGTCAGACATCTCTCCTAAGCTCTGCTTAGGGCCTTCTTGCACCGTGCAAGAAGCCGCGTTGCTGTCCCGACAGATGGCTGGCCAGCCGGCAGGCCGTCCGGCCTCTTAGTCATCCCGCTGACTCACTGGCCAGCCTGCCAGCTGCCTGCTCAGACGACAACCTGTCCTGCCAGTTCGATGACCTGTTGTCTTGACGGCATGCTGCCATGACGTGCGGACAGCGGAGCATCGAACTGGCTGGACAGGATGAAGGCTGGCCTGCTGGCTGGCTGCCCGGCCGTCTGGCCTGACGGTCGGCTGGCCGGATGGCCTGTGGAATGACATGTCGCCGTGCCAACTGAATGCCTTGGCAGCATGCTGCAAATACTGCTTGCCAGCCTGACAGCACTGTGCTAGGTGCAAGTCATGATCATCACCATCGCAAATTCCAAAGGAGGCGTCGGCAAGTCAACACTCGCCGTGCATCTGGCGGCCTGGCTTTACGAGCAGGGGCACAGCGTCACGCTGGCCGATTGTGATACCCAGCAATCGTCGTCGGAGTGGTTGCACGAGGCGATCCCCGAGCTCAAGTCGGTCCGCTTGAAGGACGCCGAAGAAATCTTGAATGAACTCCCCGTGTTGGCGGAAGAGGCCGAGTTTGTCATCGCCGATGGGCCTGGCAGCAATACGGAAATCAGTCGTTCCCTCTTAATGCGCGCGGACTTGGCCATTGTGCCCTGCAAAGCGTCGATGCTTGAGGTGCGCGCCCTCGCGAAAGTGACCGCCGGCTTGCGGCTGGCGCAGGACGTCCGGCGCGGTCCGCCGCCCGCCATCATTGTATTGAGCATGGTGGGCAAGAATTATCGGCTCACCAGAGACATGAAAGAAGCGGCGGCGGCCCTCGACTTGCCGCTGGCGGAAACAGCGATGACGCTCCGGCAGATTTATGCGGATGCGTCGGGGCAGGGGAAGCTGGTCTGGCAACTAGGCGCTCGGTCCATTGATGCGGCGAAAGAAATCAAGCGACTGATTCGCGACATTCTGCCGCCAGTCGAATCGTCAACCTGCAGGACAAACGGGAAAACTCACGCGTAGGCAAGGAGGTTTTATGGCCGATCGTCGAGCCTTAATTGAAGGACTGAAACCAGCGCATCCGCCGGTCGATCCCATTCGAGAAAAGCAATTTGTTTTTGGAGAGCCGGAGAAGAAAGAACCGCTGGCAACAATAACATCGATGGAGCGCGCACGGCTCACCACCCGAATTCGGGGCGATATGACGACAGCCCTCAAACGGGCCTCGCTGGAGCGCCAATTGAGCGGTACTTACCCCAATACACTCCAAGACATCCTGGAAGAGGCCATTGAACCCTGGCTGAAAACCCACGGCTATCTGTAAGCGCAGCGACTACTGAGGTCTGCCCCGCAGCTCGAACCACCGGCGGCAGAATCCAATAAAAGCCTTCTCATAGTCGCGCGGCGGTTCAGTCATCCAGGCTCGCCATTCGGTTTGTAAATGGTAGACGTCCCAGCCGGGCGCCGCTTGGCGGGCCTCTTGCAGCGCCTGGTCGCTCAGATAGAGCGACGTAGAAATTGAATGATGGACTCTCGGAAACACCGATCCTCGGTTGCCGAAAACGACCATGTCGCCTTCTTCTAGACGCATGCGGTAATCCGGCATATGGTGGTGCTGGCGATCTTCCTCCACGATGTTTGAGACCAGCCGCCGAAACTCTTTCGCCGTCGAGGCCGAACCGCATTTCTTTTGAAGCAAGGCGAGGGAAATCCGCCACTCCGGCTTGTGTCCGCAGTGCTTGCGGGCCAATTCGTAGATTCGCCGCTCCAACGGCTTCCGCAGCCGGAAGTAATCCCGACTCAATGTGAGGACTTCCTTGTGTTGAATCGCGTTGAAGACCCAATCTGAGAGCTCGATTTCCACCTCTTGCATCCGGCCTTCGCGCGTCTCTCGAACGATCTTTGCTCGATTGATTAAGCCGAAGACCTCGAAGGTCTCCTGACCGCCGGTGATGATGTTGGTCGAGATTTGTGTTCCCCGCAGACGCTCGAGCGCCGACTTCAAGGCGGTGTACCCTTCGCCGCTGGTGACGCGGTTCGTGGACCTCAACAAATCGTGAGCCCTAAAGCGCACGACGGGGGAGACAGGCTGCTGTTTGTTGAGAGCGGCGATCAACTGAGATATGCAGTAGATCAAGATGTCGCGATCATGGACGGTCGCCAAGCCGTCCGCCGACGGCTTGATCTCCAAGAAGACCGTTCCTTGCTCATAGCGACGGACCCGGTGGTCGGCCTTGGTGGAGAGGGAGAAAATCGGATGCTCCATCGACGCAATGTCGCCTTTGGGGGCGGCGTCGAAGAGATCGCAGACGAAGAAATCCGGTGTCGGGTAACGGTCGGGAAGGAGAGGGGAGCGGATGCGGATGGTTTCGACGGTCATGGGGCGAGCATCGTCATTTCACACACCGAGTCAAGCCAATTCGTCATTTCACCCACCGCTCTCGTTGTTCCACCGCAAGTCCGGTAAGTTCGTCATTTCACCCACCAAGTTTCGACAGTTCACCCACCGACTTTCGTCATTTCACCCACCAAGCGTTCTGGAACTGGCTGCCACTTCAATCACTTGCCGTCAACTATTCACAGCGTAACACAGATTTAACTCTAATATTTAACACACACAACCAGACTCTAATAAACGCTTGAACCAGGTTAGAACTCGCCCGTTACTTCGCCGCCAGCACGAGTTCCAAGAAACTGCCAGACCTGACGATCGATGTTCTCGCTGATGGTGCGGGCCGAACCATCCATCATGAGCGTCATCACAATGCCTTCATGAAAACTGCGGGCCGGGAGTGCGGCATATTGCACCCGCGTCGCGTGAGTTCCCTCGCGCCAGGAAATCATGTCGATGTCGTACGTCGTTCCGGAAACGACATACGGAATCTTGATATTCGGCGTGAATATCGTCGTGAACCCGCTCTGCTGGCAGAGCCCGTCAGCCCACTCAGTATGTCCGGTATTCTGTTGCAAGGACCCGCCAATACAGCAGCCATCCCCCACGAAGGCTGCCGCAAAGGACGCATCCGCCGGCATGGCTGCCCCAAGATCGGTCGTTGTATTCCGCACATACGGAGTGAAGGCCTTGGCCTCCGATGCGCAAAGTGTATTGCTCATACCGTCCGTGAAATTGGCGGGCCGCATCTTGCTGTTTGGAAAAAATGCACCGTCGCTTCCAGACCCGGTGGTCGGGTCATAGATCTTCCAGGTGCCGAAGTTCATCACATAATTGGCCGGGTAGTCTCGCGGCACACCGGTCGCCGTATTGATCCGCACGACATCATTCGGCTCGCTCGGGCAGAGATACGACGGGACTCGAGTGGTGGCAACATTTAATTGAGTGGAATAAGCGACGTTCCAATTGATCAAGTTCTGCAGATTGGATTGCTCCATATAGGGCAGAATTCGCGCCAATACCGACCATTGACCTCCGACTGTGCTCGTGACCCCGGGGACCACGCAGTAACTCGGGGGAAAAACGGAATGTGCGTCCAAGTAATTGTGAAGTGCCAGTCCAATTTGCTTGAGGTTGTTCCGGCATTGCGTTCGTCGAGCTGCTTCTCGGGCCTGCTGAACAGCTGGAAGCAGAAGTGCGATCAAAATGGCAATGATTGCAATTACAACCAGCAACTCAATGAGGGTAAAGGCTCTACGATTCATGGCTTATTCGCTCTTTCAAAGTGCACCGATAGCCCGAATGCTGAACTCAACGTGCCTCGCTCGCTTCAATCGGCTTTGAGCTGCAATGGATTTTTTACAATTCACCGCCGACCGCTTGCCGCGAAAATGCTGGATCATTGGGGAAAAGGAGTCTGCGAGGGTAACGCATAAAGCCCTTTTTCAGCCTTATCCCAGTCTCCGGCCTCTGCCTGCTCTATGAAATCGAATATCTTGCGATAAATATCTTTCGCGATCTTTCCATCCAAGAATCTCGCCTCCAGCAAAGCCTTGTCCTTCAAAAGCTCCTTCGGGCTTTTGATCACGATGGCTGTGAGCACGGCGTCCATCAAACGACGATTATCGCGTTGCGTTTCGTTCGGTTTTCCACAGCCGGGGATGGATTGCAGCAGTAACAGCAACAGCAGCGTGACGGCGTATGTCTCAAATACCCTTGTTTTCGAATCTCTACCGCCTCTCGGCGAACACGATGCTTCAGAATTCACCGGTGATCTCCCCACCGTTGCGGCTGCACAGCCATTGAAAAGTTCTCATATCTAGGCTGTCTGACACAAATCGCACGGAGCCGTCGCCGAGGAGGATATGAGCGCCACCCACATGCTGGCTAAACATCTGATCGGTGTGGCCGCCGGGCCAATTGGGAGCATGAATGATTTGCGGATCCTCATAGATCGACGGTCCGCTGTTGGCGCCGACGTAACTGCCGGCATTGTCATAGTTGATGCCAGTGCCGCCCGTTCCAGAGCTGGCGAACTCGTTGTAGGAGTAGTGCTCTGAACCAGGCACGACTCCCGGCCAGACGGCATCGGCCAAATAGGGCGACCGCTCACCCGCGACAACTGTGTTCGAGAGCCCATCAGTGACGTCGCGGTAGCGAACGGCACTGTTGCGAAACATTACACCGTTGCACCCGAGGTAGGGATCGTTGAAATTCGTTCCGAAGGGTGAACTCCAAATGTCATTCCATCCGACATTGTGAACGTAGTTGGCTCTGCCAAAATAGATGCCATTCATGACATTCAGATTGATGTCTGTGATTCCCACCGTGCCTTCCGGGTTGGTCGCCGTGGGGCAGAGATAGACCGGCAGGACGGTCTTCACGTGCGTGCCGTTTGCGGGATCCCAGGAGGCAAGATTCCAATTTAGCGCGTTGTACAGCGGCGTATGGTCGACATACGGCAACAAGATCGCCAACCATCCCCAGCCTGGGGCAGAATCGTTCGTGCGAGGATCCGGCGTCCCTACACCCGAAACGTACCCCGGCGGCATCAGCCCAAACGATGACTCATAGTTCGCGACCGCCAGGCCGATCTGCTTCAGATTGTTCTTGCATTGCGTTCGACGCGCCGCTTCACGGGCTTGCTGGACCGCAGGGAGAAGCAAGGCGATCAAGATCGCAATAATGGCAATTACCACCAGAAGTTCAATTAATGTGAAAGCCGTGCGCCGGGCCATGTTTCCCCTCGTCAAATCGTTAAGTTGATGATGGCCAAAATAAAAGTTTGAGTAATCAAAACAACTGGCAGCAGTGATGTCAAGTCCGTCGGATCGTTTTCTGAAAGGACCGTCGACCGCCTGTAGAAAATTACTGAACTTTGTAGGCGAGAAGACGCAGAGCATTGGCCACGACGAGCAGCGTCGAGCCTTCGTGGAAAAGAACAGCCGCGCCCATTTGGAGACCTAAGACCGTGGCTGGAATGAGTACGGCAACCATTCCCAAGCTGAACCACAGGTTTTGCCGAATAATCTCGCGCGTTCGTCGGCTCAACCCCACTGCAAAGGGAAGATGGCTCAAATCATCGGCCATTAAGGCGACGTCGGCTGTTTCCAGGGCGACATCCGAACCGGCAGCCCCCATGGCGATGCCAACCGTCGCATTGGCTAAGGCGGGAGCATCATTCACTCCGTCACCGATCATGGCGATGCCTTCGGATCGCCCTAAACGCCGGATCGCATCGACTTTGTCGTTGGGCATCAAGTCGCCCAAGGCCTCATCGATGCCGACGGCCTGCGCCACAGCGTTGGCCACTTGCTGATTGTCGCCGGACAGCATGACTAGGCGATTGATGCCCAGCGCACGCAAGCGCTGCACCATGTCTTTGGCCGCCGCACGCGGAGTGTCCATCAGTCCCAACACTCCCAGATAGACCTCTCCGGAACGGACAATCATCGTTGTGCGCCCATCCCGTTCCAGCTGTTCGACGCGCTCTCGCAGTGCAGGCGGAAGGGGCGTTCCGGGAACTTCCTGAAACAACTCATCCTTGCCGATAAAAACGAGTTGCCCTTCGACCTCGGCCCGCACGCCGCGACCCGTAATGCTTTGGAGATTTTTAGCTGCGGGAACACTTCCCCCCGCGAGTCGCTCCATAGCGTCACGCGCCACCGCTTGCGCTAGCGGATGGTCGCTCAAGCGTTCTACCGAGATCGTCATTCGGAGAAGTTCTGTTTCTGCCGTGGCTTCATACGGAATCACATCGGTCAGACGCGGTTTGCCTTCCGTGAGAGTTCCCGTTTTATCGAAGGCCAGCACGCGTAGCGTCCCGAGATTTTCGAGCGGAGCCCCTCCTTTGATCAGCACACCGCCGCGGGCCGCACGGGCCACCCCGCTCAGGACGGCGCTAGGAGTCGAGATGGCCAGAGCGCAAGGACTCGCCGCCACCAGCACGGCCATGGCCCGATAAAACGACTGACTGAACGGCTCATCGACGACCAGCCAAGCGCCGAGCAAGACCACAGCGAGCAGGATCACCCCTGGCACGAAGTATTTTTCAAATTGATCCGTGAATAACTGAGTGGCCGATTTTTGAGTTTCGGCTTCGTTCACCATCTGGACGACGCGCGCCAGCGTGCTTTCGGAGGCAAGCTTTGTGACTTGGACCTCCAGTGCACCGCTCTGGTTGATGGTACCGGTAAACACGCGGTACTCTGCTTCCAGCCGATCTCCTTTTTGCGCCGCCTCAGTTGCATCGCGCACCGAGCGTTTATCCACGGGAACGCTCTCCCCGGTGATGGGTGCTTGATCCACGCTGCTTTCGCCTTGAACAACGAATCCATCGGCGGGGATTCGTTCGTTCGGTTTGATGATGACGAGGTCGCCGACGCGCAATTCTTCGACAGGGACGTCTTTCGTAGTATTTTCCCGACGGACAAGGGCGGTTTGCGGAGCCAATGCGGCCAAGGCCTCAATGGCCTGTTTGGCGCGTCCCATCGCGTAGTGTTCTAACGCATGCCCTAAGCTAAAGAGGAACAGCAGCAGGGCGCCTTCGAACCACTTGCCCAGAATCGCCGCCCCGATGGCGGCCACCAACATCAGAAAATCGATCTCGAAGCGGCCCGCTCGAAGATTCTCCAGCGCCTCGCGTAGGGTAAACCAGCCGCCAAGCACGTAGGCGGCAATGAACAATCCCCACGGCACCCAGGGAGCACCATTGCCCCACTCCAGCAGCCAGCCACCCAGGAGCAACGCTCCACTGAGGGCAGCGAAGATCAGCTCAGTTTTTTCCCCGAAAAATGAGCCCTGCTCGTGAGACTCTGCTCGGGTTGATTCAGTCGGAGAGGAGCGGCGTGAATTCACTGGGTGAAGCCCCAAATTGGGAGAAATCATCAACAGTTTATTGGGCAATCTGTGCTGCAGGTAAAAGTTGTTTCGCGGAGCGCTCTTTGACTTCTTCCAGCAGCGCCCGCTGACGCTGGCCTCCTCCCCCCGGCTGCGCCTGAATCGCCGAACCGATCGCAGCCGGATTGAGCCCGCCGGTCAGTTGCAGCCCATCGATCTCAGCCACCACCTTGTGCATCTCCGTCAGCGCCTCGAAGTACGCAAGACGACTCTCGGTGTAGGCTTGTTGCGCCTGCAACACGTCGCGGAAAGACAACTCGCCGGCTTCAAATGCTTGTCGGGTGAAATTCAGGGCCTCTTTGGAACTGGGCACGATCTCCGCTTGAAATCGCTCTGCTTGTGTGCGGCTCGTTTGATAGCGCCGAAACGAATCCGCCAACTGATCACGGAGCACCAACTTCACGCGACTGATCTCTGCTTGATCTACGCGAATGTCGGCTTGAGCTTTGTCGATATTGCCTTGATTGCGGTTGTGTACTGGGAGAGGAAATGCCACCAGCGTGCTCACTGTCGTCGAATGCGTTACGCGGTCATAGTCGGTGACGGTCTGCAGCGTCACGTTAGGAATGGCTTGTGCTTGGGCCGACCGCAACTCGGCCCGGCCCTGGTCCAGCTCCGATTCTGAGGCGCGCAACTGCGGGCTTTCCGACACCAGCCGATGCCAGCACGTTTCTTCATCCAAGTCGGGAATCTGCCCTTCCAAATTCCCGGCGAGGGGAACCGGTTGCAATTCCGGCACGCCAACCATCGTTCGTAACTGCCTCCAGGCGGCGTCATACCGATGTGCCGCTTCATCTTTGCTGATGCGCACCGTTTCAAGTTGCATGCGGGCTTGCAACAATTCGGAGCGCGGAATTGATTTCGCCTCGAGTAGAGCGTTGGCAGTAGCCATGGTCTTTTCTGCCAGTTGCTCCACCTCTTGAGCGGCTTCCATCGCCCGCTGGGCGCCGAGGACTTCGTAGTAACGGATGCGGATGTCGCTCATGATGCGAATCCGCTGCGCCTCGTGGTCCCATTCCAACCGCTTGATGGCTTGCTCGGAGCTTTGCTGCGCCAGATCGAGTTTGTTTGCAGTGACAATCTCCTGGCTGAGAAACATCCCGCTAGATTGTTTCGGATCCGACTGATTGGCCGTGGTGTTGAGGTAGCCGATCTGAGGGTTGGGATAAAGCCCGGCTTGACGATAGTTGCCTCGCTCCTGATCGACCCCGGCGGCGGCTTGCGCCAACGTGGGATTACATTGCAGGGCCATTGCCTCCAAATCCTCTAGCGTCAACGCACCGTGGCCACGATTTGGATTGTGTGTAATGGCGGCAGACTCATCCGACTCGGCTGGATTTACGTCCGAAAAGCTTTCGGCACTGGTAAGTTTCATTTCGTCGTCGGCAAGAGTTTGCTCATCCCAGGACTGCTTAGGCTCACGGTCCACCTCTTTGCGAACGTCCGGCTTGTGGTTGGTGACGGTGATTCTGGATTGCCGAGTTTGCGCACACCCGCCGATCGCCACCGCGAAGAGAATCCAGAAAAATTTTTTGTTCATAACGTCCCCTCCTTGGTTTCAACGGCAGCGATCCGACTTGTGTTCGCCGGACACACTCTGCCATGTTGATCTTTGCGTTCGATGACAAGCAGTCCGATCTTCCCTGCGTGGAGCGCTGACTTCGCGTTGAGCATCGGTCGCGGCCGCCCCTCGATCAATTCTGAGCGGAGGCACCGTCTTGATGCTGATGCACGATTTTTCCGGTGTAGGACTTTCCCAGAATGGAGACGACTAATTTCGCCGCCACATCCTGTTCTCTAAGATCCCGCCCCAGTTCCCCATCGACAATCGTGAAGCGTGACGATTGGCCAGCGGGATCGCTCGTATCGGGCGAAGCCAACAGCTTGAACTGCTCCGCTCGACCGTCGTGGCTGAGATTGATCGTGATCTCTTGGGCGTGAATGAGAACCGGTTGCGCGGCCTTGCTATCGAGAATGTAGATGGCCACTTCTCCGCCTGACCCATGCACGATTTCCGCGTGGAACTCTTCGTTGCCGAGTTCCACCAGTTCGCCGGCATGCGGTCCCTGAGTCGGATGATCATGCTCTGCCGCGGGTTGATCGTCCGTCGTCGATTTCGTGGGCTTTGAAGTGCTGACCGGTGTCACGCCTTCGCTACACCCCAGAGCAATCAGCGTGAGTATGCCGAGGCTGCAAACCAGGCAAAATGAATCGGGTTGTAACATGTCTCCTCCCAAGTTTGACTGGGTACCGAACGGAATCGAGTCGCACCACATCAGGCAACTCGTTTTGAGGAATCAAAATCGCCATTGCTCAATTCGCCGGCCTTCAACACCAGGCGAAGTTGCGCGCGCTGGGCCGCGAGCGGATCATGCGTCACCATCACGATGGTTTTCCCCTCGCGATGGCACTCGTCGAAGGCCTGGAGCACGACCTCGCGGCTTTCCGGATCGAGATTTCCCGTGGGTTCGTCGGCCAAAATGACTTTCGGGCCGTTCACCAACGTCCGCGCGAGCGCCACCCGCTGCTGCTGACCGACGCTCAATTCGGAAGGACGATGATGAACACGGTCCTTGAGTCCGAATCGCTCCAACAACAACAAGGCCTGCTCTTTCTGCTCCGCCACGCCGCGCCCCGACAAGCACAGCGGAATCTGCACGTTTTGGAGAGCGCTGAGATAGGGAATCAGATTGAACGTTTGGAACACGAAGCCCATTCGCTCGCTGCGAATGGCCGAGCGCTCGGCCGGCGAAAGCTTGTAGAGCGAGGTGTCGTCGAAAAAGACTTCCCCCGTAGTGGGCGACAACATCCCGCCCAGCAGCGACAAGAGTGTTGTCTTGCCGCTGCCGCTGGGGCCAACGATTGCCACATACTCCGCCGTCCGAATTGTCAGCGCGTCACACTTGAGGGCCGTAATGGTTTCGCCGCGGCGAGAATACCGCTTGGAAACCTGCGTGAGATGAATCATCGTCAAACCTCTTGAAAACAGAGACAGGGATCTAGCCGGGCCGCTTGCAAGGCGGGCCAAAAAGCAGCGAACAGGGCCACCGCCGTCGCCGCGACAATGGCCAATAGCGCGGTGCCCGGCAAAGGGTCAATTCCCACACCCGCCCACTGCGGACCGGCAATGACGGCGGTCAGCAGTCCCAGGACACACCCGAGCGTTCCAGCGACAATACCGAGGATCAACGCCTTCGCCAGAAACAGCCGGAGCACGAATCCCGGTGTGGCCCCAATGGCCATCAACGTGCCGATTTCACGACGACGCTCGCGAACGTTGGCTGAGATCGCTCCCGCCAAACTCGCTCCGCCGACGCAGACGAGCACACCTAAGATAAACCAGGACGTGTTGGCCATCAGACGATTGACCCCCACTTGCGTTTGCACGACTTGGGAGATGGTGACCACTTTCGCATTCGGCAGCAGCTTACTGAGTGCGGGGACCAGATCTCCGGCTGCATCTTCGCAGCAGCCCACAATCTCGATCGCGTTCACTGTTTCGCCACTCTGCGATAACTTTTGCACGGTGTGCAAATGCCCAAAAACCCGTGAGTCGTCGACGGTTCCCGTGCGTGGCAGGACGGCCAAGATCGTGAAGGAACCGCCCAGCAGAGTTACTCGGTCGCCTTCGCCGAACGCCGATCGCTCGCTCACGTCGGCTCCCAGCACAATTTCATCCGACTTCAAGTCTTCAATGGAGCGAGTGGAAATCAGCGAATCTGGTGAATCGTCATGCGCACCACCGGTTTTCGCCTTCTTACAGCCGTCGTGCTTTTTCGGGGCGAACATCGAGACGGTCTGCCACGCGGACTGCGCCGCGAACTCGCTTTGCGGCAGAATTCCCGTGAAGGTGACCTCCAATCCTCCCAGGTTGGCAGGGACATTGAGCTTCGGCGAGACTTTTTCGACGCCAGTCAGTCCCGCCATCCAGATCTCCGACACATGCTCTTCCGGCAAGACGCCGCTGTTCTTGTCGGCCGAGTAGAAGTCTTGAAGGCTCGCTTCTTTCGGCAGCACCAGAATGTTGGCTCCCAGCGTCGCAAGCTGTCTGGTGACTTCTCCTTCGGAATGCACGGTGATATGGCGAATTGCGACCAGCGCCGCCACGCTCAGCAGGATCGCTAGACCGCTGGAAAGCAGGCCCCACGGGCGAGCGCGCAGTTCCTGAATGACTATTGAAGTTAAAGACATGACTTACTTCCTCCGCACGGCGGTTTTGGTGGTAGACGGCGTACTGGGGGCCGCTTGGTTGTGCTTGCAATTGGGGTCGTCGCAGCACTTGCCCGCCTTGTGTATGGCGGCGGCGATTTCCATCGGCGTCGCTTGTGCGCCATAGTGCCCGATGAGCACGCCCGGAGGAGCAATCAGCACGGCATAAGGTCCTTTGACTTGGGCTGGATCGATTTTCATCTGCTCCAAAAATCGAGCTTCTTTCGTGTCAGTGACCGTCATCGAAATGACCTCAATGCGATCCTTAAAATTCGGATCGAGTTGAAGCGACAGGACGCCCGCCGGAGTCGCTGCCTTTTTGGATGGTTCCTGCGTGAGGCAAACGAACACCAGCTTTTGGTCCTGCAGCAGCTTCATGCAGCGCATCATCGTGGGCGGCACGATGGACGCCGTGAGCTGTTCATCTTGAACTGCCTTGGGAAAGATTCCCGTGACCGCACCGTTGGGGGCCACCGCCAGAGTCAGCGGCATCGGGGCCCGCCCCACGCCGAACTGCTCGATAATTGCTTGTTCTCCGGCGGCATTGGCGTCCGCCACAATGTAGGTGGCCTGCTTACTCCGCGCTTCCACGCCGTCCTTCACGGTTTGCACCATGCTGCGGACGGCAGCCGAATCGCCCTTCGTGAAGACGACGAAGGTGAATTTGCCCTCTTCTGCCGCGGTGTCCAACACGGGCTGGACTTTGCTCAACGGCAGCGGGGGTGGCGAACCCGGCTTCGTTTGCGCCAGACAAAACGGTACAGCGACCGCCCATAGTCCTAAAAAGGCAATGCTCGACCAGACTTTCATGGGAATCCCTTCCAGACATCTCCTGAAGATGAGTTGGACTGAAGCGGGGAGATGTGCCGCCACAGTTCCTGGTCCTCAATGGTCGTGTTGCGTTTCAAAACCCTGCTCTTGCAGCCATTTCTGAATCTCATGCGCTTCGTCATGCGTGGAGAACAAGACATTTCGCCACTTGGAACACTGTACGGTGAGGTCTATGTGTCCGGCATGCTGAGCCTGCTGCACTCCGCAGCCGAGCCCTGAAAAGATCACAGCGAACTCACGCGCCTGGGCGGCGTCGTTCAAATGCAAAGTCCGCGCTTTCGTCAGGCGAAAGTGGACTGCAATTGCTCCTTTGCCAGGTGCCTTATCGAGTCCATGCAAGGTTTCAAATCCAGCCGTCTTCAGCCAGCGTTCCCACTCATTCGCGAGTTCTGGCGTATCGAGCGTCACCTTCGTCCAACGTGCGGCGCGATATTGTACGGCTGATTGTTTCAGTCTCGCCTCACACCCAAGCTGCTTGAGCGTTTGCAACTGCTGCTGCGCTTCATCGACCGACTCGAACTGCAAACTCTTCCAGTCCGATAGTCGAAACGCGACGGACTGCGGTGATTCCGCGACCAAGCCCACTTGTGTAGACCAAGCCAACGAGAGCAAAGCCAAAACCGATTGCTGCGCTGTCATCAGCTACTCCCTGTCCAAATAGCGATCGATGCCAAAATCTGCGATCAATTGCCGGAATGCCGCGCATTCGTCGAACTCGCGGCTGATTCCGAATCGTCGCGAGCATGACCTGTGCCAATCGGCGCAGCAGGTGCCGCCTTACCGGAAATCGCATCTTCATTTGCCGCCGCGTTGTGCGCTGCTACGGCCTCAGAAGTCTCCTCGTGCGATTCCACGAGTTCGATCTCTTCGTTCGATTCATTGACGACACGCTGCGCCTCTTGTAATCCGAACAACCAGAACAATGCAGGATGTACAAAAAAGTCGAGTAAGGTCGAGCTAATGACACCCCCTAAGATCACCGTCGCTACGGGATAGAGAATCTCCTTGCCCGGCTCGCCGGCGGCGAGCACCAGCGGAACCAGGCCGATCCCCGCGGTGAGCGCCGTCATCAGCACGGGAGCCAAACGCTCCAACCCGGCGCGCACGATCATCGCGTGCGTCCAACTTTCCCCCTCGTACTTCACCAAATGCAAGTAGTGATTCAGCAGCAAGATGCCGTTTCGCGACGCAATCCCGGTCAGCGAAATGAACCCCACCATGGCCGCGATCGTCAACGTCTGTCCGGTCAGCACGAGCGCCGCCACGGAGCCGATGAACGCCATGGGCAAGGCGGCCATGACTTGCAGACTCAGGTTGACCGAACGAAACATCGTAAAGAGCGTCATGAAGACACCGATCATCGCCACGACGAATAAGCCTCCGAGCACTCGGCTCGCTTCCTGCTGACTCTGGAACTGTCCGCCGTACTCCAGGAAGTAACCAGACGGGAGCGTCTCCGCGATCGGTTTCAACTTGGCTTGGATATCGGTCACCACATCGACGACGCCACGATTGGCGACATTGCACTGCAGCACGATGCGCCGCCGCACGTTCTCACGATTGATGGTGTTCGGACCTCCCGATTCGTAGATGTTCGCCAGTTCCTCCAAGGGAACGATGCCGCCCTCCGGCAGATCGATGGAGAGCCGGCGCAGCGCATCCAAGTTCTCTCGGCTCGGAGTATCGAATCGCACGATGAGATCGAACGTGCGCTGGCCATCCAGAATCTGCGACACAGTCGCCCCGTTGAGCGCTGTCTCGATGATGTCGTTGATTTGGCGCGCGCCGAGACCATTCAAAGCGAGCTTGTCGCGCTTGAGCTCGATGCGGAGTTGCGGAATCAACACCTGCGGCTCCAACATGACATCCTTGACGCCAGGCACCGTCTTGATTGCTTGTTCCATTTCCTGGCCCTTGCGCCGCAAGAGATCCAGATCGTCCCCGAACAGTTTGATTCCGACTTGCGCCTTGACGCCGGAGAGCATGTGGGAAATGAGATGCGCAATCGGTTGTTCGACCGCCGACACCACGCCAGGAATGTCTGCCATGGCTTCCCGGATTTCATCGATTTGCTCTTCGCGCGAGCGATGAGAGCTTGGATCGAGATCGATGATGAATTCGCTCGTATTGACGCCTTCCGCGTGCTCGTCCAATTCCGCGCGTCCCGTCCGTCGACCGATGCGAACGACATCCGGCACTTTCATGAGACGTTGTTCACAGCGGGCCGCGATCGAATTGGATACGGCCAGCGATGTTCCTGGCGGCAAGACCACGTTGAGCTGAATGGAGCCTTCATTAAATGGCGGTAAGAAGTCTTTTTCTAAACCAACTACGAACCACGCGGAGACAGCGACGCCGATGGCGACGAGCGTCAGGTTCAAGCGGGGGAACGCCAAGCTGAAACGGATAATCCGGGCAAAGAGATACTTCAAAAATCGCAGCACGAAGCCGTCTTGGCCATGCTCGGACAGCTTGGACTGCCCCAGCAGCCAGTACGACAACACCGGCGTGACCGTCAACGAGACCAGGAGGGAGGCGGCGATCGAAACGATGTACGCCACGCCGAGAGGAGTGAACAGTCGGCCTTCCATCCCACCCAAAGCGAACAGCGGAATGAAGACCAAGCACACAATGATCGTGCTGAAGACAATGGAATTCCGTACCTCCGTGCTGGCCTGAAAAACTACCAGCAACGCCGGTTTGGGATGAGCCGCATGCCCATTTTCCTTCAATCGCCGAAAGATGTTCTCCACATCGACGATGGCATCATCAACGAGTTCGCCCAGAGCGACTGCCAGCCCACCCAAGGTCATGGTGTTGATCGACATCCCGGTGGCGGCGAAGACGATGGCCGTAATTAGCAAAGAGAGGGGAATCGCCGTCAGCGTGATGAAGGTGGTCCGCACGTTCATCAAAAACAGAATGAGAATTACGACGACCAATATGACGCCGTCGCGAAGCGCTTCTATCACATTTTCGATGGCGCGATCGATAAACGACTTTTGCGAATACAGCTGGATGACTCGCAAATCCTTCGGCAATGTCGGCTTGAGCGCTTCGATGGCGCGGGAGATTTTTTCGGTGACGACGCGCGTGTCCGCTCCGGGCTGCTTATTGATGGTAAGCACCACCGCCGGTCCACCCGACCATTTGGATTCCTTCTCGCTCGCTTCGGTGGTATGGGCCGCGCTGTCGCCGCGTTTGACTTGCGCACCCTCGATCACTTTCGCGACTTGGGCCAACATCACCGGCCGACCTTGTCGAATGGTGACCACCACCTTTAGCAGGTCCTCCACGGATTGCACGCGGCCCAACGAGCGCACCAACAGTTCATTGGGCCCTTGCTGATCGAGATAGCCGCCCGTCGCATTCTCATTGCTATTGATGACCGCTTCTTTCACTTGCCCCAAGGTGACGCCGTACTCCAACAACAATTGGGGATCGACCAGAACCTGAAACTGCTTGCGGCCGCCACCCATCGTGAAGACTTGCGCTACGCCAGGAATCGTGAGCAGCCGTTGTCTCACCACCCAGTCAGCCAGCGTTCGCAGTTCTAGGGGGGAGGTGGCGTCGTTCTCGCTGTACATCCCCAGCATCAGGATTTGTCCCATGATGGAGGAGATGGGAGCCAGTTGCGGCTGCACCCCTTCTGGAAGCTGCCCCTGCATCACCTGCAGCCGTTCATTCACCACTTGGCGATCCACGTAAATATTCGTGCCGAAGCCGAACTCCACGTAGATCACCGAGATGCCGACCCCGGAGGAACTCCGCACTGCCTCCACGCCATTTGCACCGTTGAGCGCGGTTTCAATCGGGAAAGTGATCAGCGACTCCACTTCTTCCGGAGATAGACCCGGCGCTTCCGTCATCACGACCACACGAGGGCGATTCAGATCTGGAAAGACGTCGATGGGAGTCCGCAGCGCGATCCACGTGCCATAGCCCGACACGAAGAGCGCCAAGGCGATAACCAGGAGGCGCTGCTGCAGCGAAAAACGAATAATGGCATTGAGCATCGGCGGCCCCCGTTAGTGGTTGTGTCCCGCGTGCGGATCAGCGCCGCCACCGGATTTATTTTTCAGGGCCATCTGCATCTGATGAGCTCCAAGACGGGCAATGACGTCGCCTGGAAAAATGGAGCCGTCATTCGCAATCACCGCATAATTCGCGTCTCTGTAGGTGACGCGCACGGGCATCCGATCGAAGTGATCGCCGTTCTGCTGAAACACATAGGATTCGGCTCCCTCGCGGGCAATTGCCTCGACAGGCAGCACGATCTGATCCTTCAGCTCCGCCACCGGGACCAGCAGCTGAACCCGCCGTCCGGGACGGAATTGCCATTCGATAAAGGAATGACCGTCAGACGAAGGAACTTTGCTTAGCAGTTGATTTGGCAACTGCACGAAAAAGGGAAGCGTGCGCGATTCGGCCTGGATCGATGTCGCTGAATACACGAGCTCCAGGTTCGGCACCATTTCCCGTTCGCCATCGGCGCCCTCAAACTGCGCGGTAATCGTCCATTGGTTCTTGGCGACGCGCGACAACGTCTTCGCGTCGCGCTCGAACGTACGTCCTTCGATGTACAGGTCCGAGTAGTCGGCCAGTTCCGCCAATGTTGTTCCCGCAGCTACCGTTTGCCCCACGAGCACCGGCATTTTGGTGATGATCAACGGAGTCGAGGGTGTTTCATTCGCCTCGACTTCGGCGGGGTGATGGCTCGTGGGTATCACCGCTCCATCCGCCAACTGGATCTCACTACTCGACCCACCGGGCGTCGGTGCGACGATCCGCAGATCGCGAAACAGGCGACGTTTCTGCACGATTTCATCAATCTGGCTGTCGGAGAGTCCATGCAGCCTTAACGCCTCACGCTGGGCCAACAGCAGATTCTCGAGTTTGTTTTTCGCATACTGTCGTTCCAGCAGACTGCGCTGCGAAATGATCTCAGAGACCTTCGTGAGTCGCGCAATTTCTCGATTCTCCACATCGAGATCGCCTACGGTCTTCAACAGTTCCGTTTGGCTGTCGACCAACTCTTCCGCAGTAATTCGCAGGTCAAACAGCAGATCCCCCGGGTTGACCGCCTCTCCCTCGACCGCATGGACTTTGATGACCACACCTGCCATCGGGGTCGAGACCTCCAGCCGAGTTCGTCCCGGCCGTTCGACGACGATTCCTGGAACGACCATCGTGCGCTGAAACGTCTCTAAGCGGACGGGCTGCAGGGAGTCGGCGTCTAATCCCAGATTCCCTTGCGCTTGGATGGAGAGTTCCAGCGAATTGCCTTCGTCGTGTTCATGTGCGTGGCCTGCATGATCATGATCTCCATGACCGGCATGGCCTTCCGACTTCTCGCCGGTTGATGCCTTGCGAGCTGGTGCACTGACAGTTCCGATCCACTGCTGTACGACTGGCAGCCAGCGTTCGTGGGTAGCAATTCCGACCAGTAACAGCAGCGCGCAGCCGCCGAATCCCGCCCAACGGGCGAGAGCCTTCAATGAAGTCTTCATGAGCAGATCTCTACGTGCGTTTGGCGATGACGCTATGACGAGCAAAATGTCATGGCATCGAAGCGACTCGGCGTGCGTTCCTCATGGAAACGCCAGCAAATCGAGGGAGATCGGCGGCAGCAGGCCGCAGGAGAATTGGCTAGATGAGCCAGGTTTGCAACAAAGCACAGCGTTCCAGCGAGGTCGCCTGTGGTTGTGCCGTCGCGGGCACAATATCGCTTAGCGATTGGAACAGTGGTTCCAGGCTGACGCGCTCAAAGGGCAAAATGTCGTTCGCCGAGAGCCAGTCATAACTCAAGAGCACGGAATCCTGCACCACCGCGACAACGTAGACGCAACGCTCTTCATCACAGGGGGCAGGCAGCGGGGAATCCGACTTGCCGGACTCAGCTGACGTTTCTGTTGTGACAAGCGCCTTCGGCGTCCCGGCTCGCTTACATCCCTTGTGATGATGTCGGCACTTGTGCGTTATCGAAGGATGTGTGTGTTCTTCCGCCTTCTCGGTCTGTGCAACAGTTTCAGCTGTCGGGTGGTGGGAATGGTGCCAGCAGCAGCCAAAGATGCTGTGGATCAGCATCTGGCAAATCAGCCCAGCACTAAACAACTTCCCGCACACGTGAGGCGCTCTTCAGAAAAATCGACACAAAACAGACGGAATCTCGCACTTTCATCAATAATCGGAAGATCTTGTCAAGGGGTCAAGACCATTCTCTGCGTTTTCCCGGCTTCCGGAAACATGACGTACACGGCGAATAAGATATTGTGCTGTTATCGCAAGCTGCGTGGTTTACCAGATGATTTCAGCTAAAAAAAGCTCGTGTTCACGAGCCATTTCCTAAACTGCTTGTGAAAACTGACTCTTCAAAGAAGGTTCCTAACGCAATCGCAACCTTGATGGAAACCCGCAGTGCACTCCCCGAGGTAGGTCATCTGCCTCTGAAGCAGTTCAAGTCACACACCTGTCGGAGTGTGGCAGAAATTCGATGGCACCTGTGATCACATCGTACATCGCGCCGATAATGGCCACCCGTCCTTGTTCGTGCAGTTCTTTTAGTGTCTGGCTGCGCTGCCAAACCGTCTCCGAAACCTGCATGACGTTCCTTCGCGCCACCAAATCGACAACGTTTTCCTTTTCTTCTGGAGTTGAAGGCCGATCGATATCGGCTGGAGCCATTGTCTGCCGGATCGCATCGACAATCGATCCGATATTTTGACAGCCTGACTTAATGGGTGGGGCCAGGTTACTGCGAGCACACTCCACGGCCGTGGTGACAGCTCCACAGCGCGAATGCCCCATAATCAAGATCAGCTTGGCCTGAGCCACGGCACACGCGTATTCCATACTGCCCAAGATCTCTTTGCTCAAGATGTTCCCCGCCACTCGGATGCTCAGAATATCGCCCAAGCCGAGATCAAAGATCAGTTCGGTGGGAGTGCGGGAATCTATGCAGCTCAGCACTACGGCCAGCGGATGTTGCTTTTCGGCGGTGGCTCGGATTTGTCTTCCGAGATCCCGCGTCAGACGCTGCCCCTGGCGAAATCGAGCATGGCCATCCTTTAAAATCTGAAGCACCATGTCGGGAGTCAGCTGCGATTGAAGCTCCCGGGTCGAGTGATCCAGATACCGCACCTGATCTGTCAACTGATACTTACTGCGAAACCCAATCAAGCTCACCTCTTGGTTCCGCGCCGGCGCCACGTCTTCCTTGTATCCCTTGATCAGGTCGAGAATATCTGGATCGATGTAGTCGGTGTCTTGCGCATCGAGGAGCACGTGCCCCCCTGGAGGCACTTCATCCAGAACTCGGCTCAGCGCCGCCCGATTGAGAAAGCTCACTTGATTGGCAAGTTCGATGTGCAGCACCTCACCGCCGAGATGCTTCTCGACGATGCGCCGAATGGGCCGCCGCAGATTGCTATTGAGAATGAATCCCAAACTGATCACCAATCCCAAAACGACGCCAACCAACAGGTCCGTGAGCACAATCGCCACAATTGTCATCGCGAAGGGTGCGAATTGATAGCGGCCTTCGTCCCACATCTGTTTGACGAGCTTTGCATTTGCGAGCTTCGCACCAGTCACCAGCAAGATCGCCGCCAGACAGGAGAGCGGGATCAGATTCAGCACCTGTGGAAAGACGACGAGGCTCGCCAATAGCAAACATCCATGCACGATTGTCGCCAGTTTTGTGCGATTTCCCGCATTGACATTGACGGAGCCGCGGACAATTTCGGACGTCATGGGAAGTCCGCCAAGCAAACCCGAAAACAGGTTGCCGAAACCTTGCGCCACCAACTCCCAGCTGGGTGGTGAGTGCCGCTTTTCTGGATCAAGTTTGTCGACTGACTCCAGATTCAAGAGGGTCGCCAAGGAGGCTGCCAGCGCAATGGTGACAGCCGCTTTGTAAATCATCGGATCGGACAGCCTCGAAAAGTCAGGTAACTGAAAAAACTGCACCGCGCCCGCGAAGTCTTCCGCAATCGGCACTTGGACGAAATTTGAAGTTTCCACCGCCCACGGAGGACCTAACCATTGAAAACCAGCGCCCAAAGCGACGCCAAACACCACCACCAGCAAAGGAGCCGGAATCGGCAGGCGTTTCAGTCGGGGAGTCGCGCCCCACACAATCAATAACATGAGCGAACAGAGACCGATCGCCGTCGCACCCCAATGAATGTGATCCAACATGTGAATCAGTTCCGTGAAAGTGTTGGCGTGATTGGGTTGATTGAACGACATCTCGCCTTCGGGGTCCGCATCATGGCCGAGCAGGTGCGGGATCTGCTTGAGAATCAACAGGAGGCCAATTGCTGCCAATAGCCCTTTGATGACGCTGGATGGGAAAAATGCCGCTACCGCGCCCGCGCGCGAGAGGCCCAGCACAATCTGGATCAGGCCCGCCACAACAATCGCCAATTGAAGTGCTTGAAAGGAGCCCAGTACGCCAATTTGGCTCGCGACGATCGCGGCCAGCGCTGCCGCCGGGCCGCTGACACTCGTCTGGGATTGGCTCACGCATCCGACCAGAATCCCTCCCATGATTCCGGCCAGAAGTCCTGACACGAGCGGCGCATTGGACGACAAGGCGATGCCGAGACATAACGGGACGGCGACCAGAAAGACGACTAGTCCCGCATTGAGATCACGCCCTACAGCGCGGCTCAAGGAATTGCCGCTGATTGCAAGTTGCATCATTGCCTTCGATTCGTTTGGGATGAGAAGAATCGGCGTGCGATGTGGCCATCGCACGCCGAGAATCTTTCCGCGGTCCTACTTCTTCTTTGCTTTGGACTTCTCGTCATGGTCCTCTTCGTGTTCGATCTTGCCGCTATAGGCTTTCCCTTTGATCGAGACGCGTAACACCGAGCTCGCTTCAGGATTATCGAGCAACTCGATCAACTCTTTATCCTTCGAAGCAAATCGCGAAGACAGGCCCGCCTTGTCCTTTTTCTGCGGGACAGACTTCAGTTTTATCTGCACTCCTGCGCCTTTCACTTTGGAGTTCACAGCGACCTCTTTGGCCTCGATTCCCACGGCCGTCTTGGCATCGGCTCCCAAAATGTAGATCGTCACTTGCCCTTCTTTTTCGTCGTGGACAATTTCCGCGTGATACTCCTCGTCACCCAGTTCAACCAAGCTTCCTCCGTGCGGGCCCTTTTCGTGCTCATGATCTTCTTCTCCGGAAACAAACGATGGCATCACAACAGACGTCGCCAGAATGGCGGTAGAAACACAAAACCAGCGCAACATGATTCGAGACTCCTCATTTGAAGTTGGCGGAAAGAACCGCGTTAGACACAACGCGATCCTTGAACGTCAAAGCGATACATTCGGAAGGTCAGCGGTCAGTGCGCAACGACAAACTGTCATTGCAAACAGCGTGAGCTCCCGCTCAGAAACGCGGACCACCGGCATCGGCATCCGCAGCTGATGTCACACGCCCAGCGGCTAAATGCTGTAGACGCAGAGCAGAGCACGCCGCTCTCGTGCAGACGAACCGACGTCGCATCGAGAGGCAATTTTGTCGGCAAAGCGGTTGACGTGCAAAAACAGTTTGCAGAGATCCTCGATCATGTCGGCCGAACAAAACTGCGGAGCAAAATCCGCCGATTGGACCTCGACCGGGACGAGAAAGATGTGAGATCCGATGCAATGGTGATGCTCATGCTCGGGATCTTCCGAGTGGCATGGTTCTGCGTCTTCGGTGTGTGCGAAATCGTGCTGATTCAGCTCCCAGGCCGCTGAGCAAGTCTCGTAAGCAGCCCCCTCGTCCGCTGCACGAATTGAGCCGCAGCAACACATGAACTGTTGCAGGACGAAACTCAGTGCAAACACGATCACGAGAATGCAGCGCACTTTCAGTGCCTTCGCGAGGTCAGATAAACGCCGTCGCGGCGTAAGTATTGGCACTTGCGATTCCGATGTCAATATCTCTGATCATGATGCTTTTGATCCTGATTCACTTTTGGCTAGAACGGGTGTACAGAGAATGATCCGCGCATTTCAGATTGTGAACAAGCCAGGAGTCGGCCACCCGTTATTGAGACTACGGCGCTTCGCATCAATGGAATATTCTCAAGGAGAAAAAACCGACATTGAAGTTTGGCAGAAACGATGAGCGGTATTTCCGAAAGACAGATAATATGTCAGAACCCAATCCAGATCGGATGCAACCAGGACCAATTCGCCATGAGTCGTTACCGGCCGAACTGCTAGAACAGATTCGATCCATCTACGAACTTCTGGGCCGGTATTTCAACATGACCTTGGAAGAATTCGAACTCGGCTTCAGGAGAGATGAATCACCGGAAATTGAGGTTGATCTCTGGATGAGCGTCACGGCGGCTTGGATCGCCTATCACGAAGACTATCTCGACGACGATCTGCTGCTGGATGACGAGGAGAGAAAGCTGATCTCGGCACTCATCGCCATTTCGACCGGAATCGAAGATGTTTCGAA
>CAZDGB010000007.1:0-50672 GCA_964504645.1 uncultured Planctomycetaceae bacterium
GCAAGGTCGGCGACAAGATGCACGTTCTCCGCCGCAATGTCCGCTTCAAGGCCCGGCCCGGCACTCCCGAAGCCAACGCCGTCAAGATTGCTTACGGCGACAGCGTCCTCTACGCCTTGCCGATCATTGCGGAAACCTCCGGCGGCAACCTCGTCGACATGACGCGCGTCTTCTTCAGCGACGACGAGATGGTCGGCCGCATGCTCAACGCGAACTTCGTGATGGACCGGTCCACCGTCGCCAAGATCAAGTCGTTCAAGAACAATACCGAGATACAGATCGCCGCCGTCTTTGCCGGCAACCCGATCTTCGGCGGCCCGGAAACCGTCGCCGACCCGCGCGGCATGCAAGTGACGATCCACTACAGCATCAGCCAGTTGCCGAGTTCCTCGTACAAGCCCCGCAAAGCCGACGACCGGGTCGGTTACTTCATCAGCGTGACGAAGGACTTCTCCGACGACAGCGACGATCAGCACTTCGTCCGCTACATCACGCGCTGGGACTTGCAGAAGGCCGATCCGTCGGCGAAAGTTTCGCCGCCGAAGCAGCCGATTTTGTTCTATCTCGAAAAGACGCTGCCGGTGAAGCTGCGGCCGATCGCGCGGGCCGGCATTCTGGAATGGAACAAGGCGTTCGAGAAGCTCGGCTTCGACAACGCCATCGAAGTCCGCCAGCAACCCGACGACGCCGAGTGGGACCCCGAAGACGTGAGCTACAACACGTTCCGCTGGATCACCGCGGAAGCGGGTTTCGCGATGGGGCCGTCGCGGGTCAACCCGCTCACCGGACAGATTCTCGACGCCGACATCATTTTCGACGCCAGCTTCCTCCGCTATTGGAAGCAGGAATACGAGAACTTCAGCCCGACGGCGATCTCCGCGTTGGCCGGCGATGAAGAGCCGTCGACGGCGAATCTGTTGCCGTTCCTCAACGATCGGAACCGGAACGCCGGCTGCCGGCTGTCGGTCGGCATGCAGCGGCAGATGGGCTTCGCCGCCGCCGCGCTCGCCGCGCAAGGGGCGCTCGAAAAACGGGGCGAGTTGCCGGAAGAATTCCTGATGCAGGCGCTCAAGGAAGTCGTGATGCACGAAGTCGGCCACACGCTCGGCCTGCGGCACAACTTCAAGGCCAGTTCGTGGAAGTCGCTCGCGGAGATCGAAGACCCCGCGAAGACCGCCGAGCCGATCGTCGCCAGCGTGATGGATTATTCCCCCGTGAACATCGTCACCGCCGGCGCGAAGCAGACGAACTACTATTCGACCGGCATCGGCCCGTACGACTACTGGGCCATCGAATACGGCTACAAGCCGCTCGGCGGCGACGAGAACGCCGAGCTTGCGAAGATCGCCGCCCGCAGCGGTGAACCGGGTCTCGACTATGCCACCGATGAAGACACGCGCGGCACGAACGATCCCGATCCACTGTCGAACCGCTTCGATCTCGGCAAAGATCCGTTGGCCTATAGTCAGCGGCAGATGGCCACAGCGATCGGGCTGATTCCGAAGATTCTCGATCGTTCGGTCGACGCCGGCGAAGGCTTCCAGCGGGCGCGGCAGGCGTTCGGCCTCTTGTTCGGCGAATACTGGCGGACGGCGTTCTTCTCCGCGCGGTTCCCCGGCGGCGTGTACGTTCACCGCGACCACAAGGGCGATAATCAGGCCCGTCCGCCGTTCAAACCGGTGGAAGCCGCGCAGCAACGAGCCGCGATGAAACTGCTGACCGACACGGCCCTGGCGCCGATGTCGTTCGACGCGACGCTGCTCAATTCGCTCGCCGCGTCTCGCTGGGATCACTGGGGCATGAAGGCGACGACCCGCGTCGATTATCCGATTCACGACACCATGAACCGCATGCAGTCGCAGTTGATCGCCATGCTCGTCAGCCCGACGAAGTTGAACCGGCTGCTCGACGGCGAAGTGAAAGTCGCCGCCAACGAGGACGCCTACACGCTCGCCGAACACTTGCGGTCGCTGACGAACGCCGTGTTCAAGGAAGTCAACGAGCCGGGCGCGGGCGAGTTCGCCAACCGGACGCCGTACATCAACAGTTACCGCCGCGGCCTGCAGCGGATCACGCTGAAGTCGCTGAACGACATCGTCACGCAGGGGTCGAATTATCCCGACGACGCCCGCGTGGTGACGCGGCTGTTGCTGACGGAACTGAACGACAAGATCACGGCGTCACTGGCGAAGGGCGATCTGAAGCTCGACGATTACTCGAAGGCCCATCTGCTCGATTCGCAGAAACGGATCAAGCAGGTTCTCGACGCGGAATTGTCGATCACGGTCCCCGCCGCGGCGAATTGATTCGTCGCTGCGACGACGTCCTATTTCCGACTCAAAGCCCGGCGATGGCATCGCCGGGTTCTTTTTTTCGTAGGATACATCGTTCCCGCCGTCGCTGACGGCGGGCTTTGCTTCCGTGATTGAGCGAGCAACATGCGCACCGCATGGTTCTGGACGTTGACGATCCTCGCCGCCGGGCTCTCGCTCGGCCTGTATTGGCTGACCGACGTCCCGCTCGGTGTCCCGGGGGAATGGGTTTGGGCGCGGCACGACGTCACGCCCGATTTGCTGGCCAATGCGTTGTTGGCGCTGGCGGTCGGAGCGGCGTATCTGGCGGTGATCGCCGCCGGTTATCGCCGGTTGTCGCGCGCGGAATGCACTCGCTTCGAATCGTGCGCCTGGCTCATCGCTTTGGCCATCGTTGCCGGCGGATGGATCTGGACGGTGCAGGGAACCGGCGCGACCGGGCCGACCCTCGGGCGCTGGCCGTTCGTGCTGTATTACCCGTCGTCGTCGGGTTATTTCTTCAAGGCCCGATATGAAGAACCCGACGCCCGGCGGCTGCTGCGAAACTACGAGGCGTTGATGGCGGAAGGCGACGTGCTGCACGTCGGCACGCATCCGCCGGGCTTGTTTCTGTTCTTTCACGGCTTGACCGGCCTCGTCGACGCCGCGCCGGGACTGGCGAGCGTCCTCAACGACTGGCAACCTGCCGCCGTGCGGGAAGCGTTCGACGTGATCCACGAGAATTCCGTGCGCACCGGCAAACCGCTGTTGCCGAACGACCGGGCCGTGCTGTGGCTGGCGGGGCTGATTTGCCTCGGACTCTGCACTCTCACCGTCTGGCCGCTGTACGGCTTCGTGCGGCATTACACCGACCGTCCCGCGAGTTGGCTATGCGCCGCTTGCTGGCCGCTCGTGCCGGCGATCGCAATCTTTTTGCCGAAGTCCGACGTCGCGTTCGCATGCCTATCGATGACGGTCGGGTGGTTGTGGATTCTCGCCTGGCGGCGAAACTCGCCGTGGCTGGCGGGCCTTGCGGCCGCCGTGTGGACGGCGGGGCTCTTATGCAGCTTGGCGTTTCTCCCGGTCGGCTTGTGGCTGGCGCTGTTGTCGCTGTTCGAATCGTGGCCGGCGCTAAGAGCAGGTCGGCGTCCCGAAGAGACGCAACGTGCCCTCCGCACGATTGTGCCGGCGGGAATCGTTTCGCTCGGACTGCTGGCCGCGTTGTCGTTCGGCGGGGAAATCCCGCTGTGGAAAACGTACTGGCTGAACTACCGCAACCACGCCGGCTTCTATGTGCAGTCGCCGCGCACCTATGGGACGTGGCTGGTCGTGAACCCGCTGGAGTTGGCGTGCGCCGCGGGCGCGCCGCTGTTTCTTGCCGCCGCGATGGGGATCGGACTGGCCTGGCGGCGGCCGGAATGCCGTTCACTGCTGGCGCCGTGCCTCGCCACGCTGCTCGTCTGGCTGTGGCTCTGGCTTTCGGGGAAGAACTCCGGCGAGGCGGCCCGGCTGTGGATCTTTCTGTTGCCGTATGGGACGGCCTGTGCCGCCTCCGTGTGGATGACGATCCGTCCCGCGCCGACGCGCCGCCTGCCGTGGCCCGCGCTCATGTGGCTGATCTGCCAGATGCTCGTCTGCTTCGGCACCGTGCAGCGGTTAAACGGGTTTGCGTTGAGTTAAACGGCGGCCTTTCCCCGCAAAATCTTCGCGGGCGGAATTGTTTGACCCGCAAAAAGTGCGGAACGCGAGACGTCGCGTCGATTGTGCCGATAAGAAATCGAAGGCGGCCCTCAAGTCTCGAGTCTCAAGCCTCACCATGTTTCACACGACCGTCCTCCGCCCAGCGAATATCCTCGGACTCGCGATGTGTCTGACCATCGCCGGGTGCGAGCCGGAAACGTTGGGGTTCACCGAGGTCAAGCGGATTCACGAAGTCGTCACTCCGGCCGAATGGGCGACGTTCGTGCGGATCGTCGAGCAACTGCCGGACCGGCGCGTGCCGCCGTTTCCCTCTGTGTTTTCCCCTGCGCCGCAGTGGGACGCGGGCCGCACGGCTTTGGTGCGGGAGTTGTACGCCGAAGAACTGGCGAATCGCGAGATCGGCTGGAAAACGGGTCCGCTGGGCGAGTTGTTCGAACGGCATCGCGTGCTGACGCGCGAGCTGCGCAAGGAAAAGTTGACTGCCGAGCAGTTCGCAGGCCTGGTGCTCACCCTCGGCGCCGCGTTGTGCCGGAACGAAGTGCCGGAAGGGATCGACCTCGCGAATTTGTCGGAACGGGCGCGCCCGTTCATTAGCGAGCTGGCCGTCGACGACCAGCCGTTCAACCGGTTGAATCCGGAGACGAGCTATGCCGTCCTGCGCAAGGCGATGTGGGTCGCTCGGAAGGTGCGCACCGACAAGCTGAAGCAAGTCCCGCCGGAGAACCAGGATCTGGCGCGGAAGCACTACGACTGGCTGGTGCACGCGCTCCCGGCGGAATTCCTGTACAACCCCGTCGACGAGATCCACGACCTGCTGGAAGAGCAGGGGCTGCCGTTCGAGGAGCTGCCCGACAGCGGATCGGACGAGGATCTCATGTTTCCGCCGACCGCGAACGCCGCGCCGCGCCAAGGATACTAGAGCGAGCTTTCCTCGTCGCTAGGGGCGCAGATCCGCTCGCCGCACAGCGCCCGTCGAGTCCTCGGCGAACCCGATATCCGTGATCAAGCCCGATTTTCTGTTGACATGTCGTGACATCCCGATATATTTGGACATGGAGACCGCAAACATGATCACCAAGACGAAAGCGAAGAATCGGCTGAGGCTCACGCCGCTGGAGAATCTGGCGCTCGCCGCCGAGTGCCTCAAGACGCTGGCGCATCCGCATCGGCTGCGGATGGTCCAGATGCTGCTGCAAGGACGGTACACGGTCGGAGAGCTGGCCGAGGCCTGCGAGATCCCCAGCCACATGGCTTCCGAACATCTGCGGCTGATGCAGCGCTGCGGTTTTCTGCAGAGCCGCAAAGAAGGCCGCTGCGCGTACTACGAAGTCGCTGAAGCGCACCTGGCGAATCTGCTGGAGTGCGTCGAGGCGCGGTTCGGCGGCAAACCCTAGCCGCGAATAGGAATAAACTGTTCCCGTCCAAAAGGAGTCGACGATGTCCGTTTCTCTGATCACCCCGCGCGAACTGACCGAACGGCTTCAAACCGGCAAGACGATCGAAGTGATCGACGTCCGCACGCCCTTGGAATTTCAGGAAGTCCATCTGCAGGAGGCCCGCAACGTCCCGTTGGACAAGCTCGACCCGGCGGCCATCATGCAGGCCCGCAACGGGTCGGCCGAGGAACCGCTCTACGTCGTCTGCCGGTCCGGCGGCCGCGGGCAGCAGGCCTGCGAGAAGTTCCACAAAGCCGGGTTCACGAACGTCCACAATGTCGAAGGCGGGACGCTGGCCTGCGTCGACGCCGGGCTGCCGGTGGTGCGCGGCAAGAAGGCGATGTCGCTGGAGCGACAAGTACGTATCGCCGCGGGATCGCTCGTCTTGCTGGGAGTCGGGCTGTCGTTCCTGCATCCGGCGTTCATCGGGCTGTCGGCGTTCGTGGGAGCCGGCTTGGTTTTCGCCGGCCTCACCGACACCTGTGGTATGGGTATGCTGCTGGCCCGCATGCCCTGGAATCAATGCGCGACGGGCGCCGCGTAGGAATCAGGTCTCTCGCAGCGGCGCGGAGATCGCAGAGAAGATCACCAGAGCAAATTTCTGCCTGGCGAGTTCCGCCCTTCTGATTTCACGAAATGAAAGTCCGACATGAAATTGCTCATCGTAGGAGGCGTGGCTGGGGGAGCTTCGGCGGCGGCACGGGCGCGGCGGTTGTCGGAAGAGGCCGTGATCGTTCTGTTCGAGCGAGGGCCGGACGTCTCGTTCGCCAATTGCGGGCTGCCGTATTACGTCGGCGGCGAGATCGCCGAGCGGAAGAAACTCTTGGTCACGACGCCCGAATTGTTGAGGACGCGGTTCCGGCTCGACGTGCGCACTCGCAGCTCGGTGGAAAGCATCGATCGGGCCGCCAAGACGGTTCGCGTCCGCGACCTTGCGACGGGGCGGGAATACCACGAGTCGTACGACAAACTGATCCTCGCGCCGGGCGCTGCGCCGTTGCGGCCGCCGCTGCCGGGGAGCGACTTGCCGGGCATTTTCACGCTGCGGAATCTGGATGACATCGATCGCATCAAGGAGCGTACGGACCAGCACGTCAAACAGGTCGTGCTGCTCGGCGGCGGATTTATCAGCCTCGAACTCGCCGAAAACTTCGTGCGCCGCGGCATGGCCACGACTGTCGTCGAAAAGAACCGGCAGGTTCTCATGCCGTTCGATCCCGAAATGACGACGCCCATCGCCGAGGCGCTCGCCGCCCGCGGCGTCACGTTGTTGCTTGGCCAGGCGGCGGAGCGCTTCGAGCAGACATCCGACGGCTTGCTCGTACATCTGAATTCCGGCCGGACTTTGCCGGCGCAATTGGTCGTGATGGGCGTCGGCGTGCGGCCGGAGAACAAGCTCGCCGTGGAAGCCGGGTTGCCGGTGGGGCAGCGCGGCGGCATTCAAGTCAATGAATCCCTGCAAACCGCCGATCCGGACATCTATGCCGTCGGCGATGCGATCGAAGTCCGCGACTTCGTGCTGGGCGATGCGATACAAGTGCCTCTCGCCGGGCCGGCCAATCGGCAGGGGCGCATTGCGGCGGACAACATCTTCGGGATGAAGTCGAAGTATCGCGGCACGCAAGGGACGGCAATTCTCGGCTTCTTCGATCGGACCGCGGCAATCACCGGGGCCTCCGAGAAAAGCCTGCGGCGGGCGCAGCGGCCATTCCGCAAAATCTACATTCATCCCGCGCATCACGCCGGCTATTATCCCGGCGCGGAAGCGATGGCGCTGAAGGTCCTGTTCGATCCCGAAACGGGACGGCTGCTGGGCGCACAGGGTGTCGGCGGAACAGGAGTCGACAAACGCATCGACGTCCTCGCCGCGGCGATCCAGGCTGGCATGACCGTCTTTGATCTGGAAGAGATGGAGCTGGCCTACGCGCCGCAATTCGGATCGGCGACGGATCCGATCAACATGGCGGGTTTTGTCGCCGGCGGACTACTGCGCGGTGATCATCCGCAGCTCGATGTCGACGCCGTCCTCGGGTTGCCGGAATCGCAGCGGCCGTTTCTGCTCGATGTGCGAACCGCGCAGGAGTCTTCCGCCGGCCACATTCCTGGTGCCGTCAATATCCCCATTGATGAACTACGTGCGCGGCTGGCCGAACTCCCGCGAGACCGGCCGATCGCCGCGTATTGCCAAGTGGGCCAGCGAGGTTATCTCGCGACGCGCATCTTGCGGCAAGCAGGTTTCGACGTTGCGAACCTGGGCGGCGGTTATAAAACGTACCGTCTCTTTCAGCCGCTCCTCTCGTAGAGATCGGCGAGACGAACGGCATTAGGGCGCATCGTCATCCGTCGACCGGATGAATCCACCCGTTTGCGCTAACTGGTATTCGCCTTTGGCGATCCGGTTGACGAGCCGGCCGGACGACGTGCGGAACAAATGAGACTCCGGGTGGGGCTTGGCTTCCTCGTGGGTCTTGCTTTCGATGACCGGTTCCCACTCGTGCAGGATGATCCGGTTCCCGCGTTCGTCCCAGGCCGTGAAGGATCGAATGAGCTGTTCCATGGCGCGCAGTCCTTTCGAGGAACGGCCCGCAACGGCAATCGATCGAACGCCGGCAGCATAAATCCGGATTGACGGAATCGCAAGAAAATTCGCCGTGCGCCTCGTTCCCGTGAGGCCGCGCGCAACTGGCAATTCCGAAAATTGGCGTCCCGTTCGCTTCCCACGACGGGGTGGAGATGCGAACATGAATTCCAACATTTCCTCTTTGATCGTCTTCTTGATCTTGTCGTTCGACATCGCCGTCGAGGAACTCACGGACGGCAGAGTGTTCCGTTCCGATCCTTGTTTCTCCCTCCACCTCTTTTGAAAGGATCAAAGCCGCTCTCTTCGGGATATTTCACGGGCCGCGGATTCAGGCGCAGTGCGCCGAGATCGTCGCCGATGCCTGGCCGAGCCGCTCGGCCGCACGAGAATCGTTGTCACATTGCCATCGCATGTTGTGGTCAGTCGCGATTTCTCTCTTTCACAAGGAATGTCCCATGAGCCTCATCGACTTGATCAAGGACCAGTTGACCAGCGAAGTCACGAGCCGACTCGGTTCTTTTCTCGGCACGAGCGAGACGCAGACCAAATCCACACTCGGCGCCGCCATCCCGGCGTTGCTCGCCGCCTTATCCGGAGCCGCCTCCACCGGCGGCGGCGACAAGCTGGCCGCGGCGATCAACGACTATGATCCCGGCACTCTTGGGAAATACCCCAGTGGTCTGTCGCAGCAACCCGGCGAACTTCTGGCTCAGGGCAGCGGCCTGCTCGATTCGCTGCTCGGCGGCAGTACGCTTTCGGGGCTCATTTCCGCGGTCTCCAAGTTCGCCGGCATGGACTTCGGCAATCTGAAGAAACTGTTGGCCCTCGTCGCGCCGGTCGTGGTCGGGGCGATCTCCCGACAAATGCAGGGGAAACCGGTCAACGCGCAGAATCTGCAGTCGTTGTTTGTCCAGGAGAAGTCGAGCATCGCCCAGGCGCTGCCGGCCGGTTTGTCGCTCGCGGGCATTCCCGGCGTGGCGGAACTCGGCGCGGCCGCCGACAGGACGGTGCGACAGACCGCCGGCGCAGCACAAGACGCCGGTGCCAATTTGATGAAGACGCTGCTGCCGATTGCGGCCTTGGCGCTGCTCGCGCTCTTGGGCTGGCAAATGTATCAGGGACGCCAGGCAAAAGCGCCGGCGAAGGAGGTCGTTTCCGTTGCCGATCCGACGACGGTTAAAAAGCCGGTGTTGAACGTCGAGAATCCGCTCCCCGAAGCGAAGCAGATCACGGAAGGGCTGACGACCATCTTCTCGCAGACGACGCAAACCTTGCGCGATGTGACGGACGTCGAGACCGCCGAAGCCGCGTTACCCAAGCTCACCTCGCTGGAAGGGGAACTCGACGGCTTGGTCGCGCTCTGGAAGAAAGTTCCCGCCGCGGCGCGGACCACCATCGAAAAGATGGCGACCGACAGCCTGGGCACGCTCACCAAACTGATCGATCAGGTCCAGGCAATCCCGGGCGTGGGAGAAAAACTTACGCCGACTTTGGAAAGCCTGGTCGAGAAGTTGAAAACGTTTGAGGGCGAAAACTGAGGAATCAGACGCCTCTCGCAAAGACGCAACGTCGCAAAGTTCGCCAAGAAGAAAGGAATGCCGCTTTCTTTGCGAACTCTGTGTCTTTGCGGCTTTGCGAGAGATGCTTTTGAATTTGAGTCACATCGCCTCCGGATCGGGCCAGTCCGCATAGGAATCGGCTTGTTCCGGGGTCGTGTGCGACGCCGGTTCGAGGATCGTCGCGACGGTACCCGTCGGCTTATCGAGCGCGACCAGATCCTGATCGGCCGCATGCTGCAACGCATAGTCGGTGCTGGTGGGATCGACGGCCCGGCACGACTCCGAAATCTGCGTCGCTAAGCCGCGGAGATCACGCTGCCACTCGGCCGGGTCGAGGCCGGGCGGCGTGAGCTGCGCGAACTCGCCGATGAGCAGCACCAGCCGCAAGAGGTGGCGGAAAATTAGGCCTTCCTGCTTCGCGAGGTCGCTGCCGCCGATGAACTTGTGAAAGTCGCCGCCGAAGTTGAACAGTTCCCCGGCGACCCACACGGGCGTGACGAACAGGCTGTGGACGTGCGGGTACTCGGTATCGAACAGCAGCTTCAACTTGTCCGCGAGCGGCACCGGGTACTTTCGCTCCTCGAACGGAATGTCGGGATCGAACTCCGGATACAAATCTCCCGCCGCGAGCAAACCGCGCGCAACAACTTCCCGATCGACGTACTCCGTCGCGAGCGGACCGGGCGGTAGAATCCGCGGCGGCGGCACGCGAACGAACTTCAGCAGGTTCCGTGGCAATTCGAGCACGCTCTCCCAAATCTGCAACCGCTCCGCTTGATCGGCCTGTGCCAAGAGCGGCAACACGTACATCCCGAACACCGGATTGATGCTGCGGAACACGAAAAGCTGTTCGAGTTTTTCGGTAGGTGTTGCCCGCATCGGCCGATACCGGGGACGCTCGTCAGTCGCTTCGCGCTTCGCAGGCGATTGCCCCTGCGCGGTGCGCTGTTGATCCAGCGCCTTCTGGAGTTCTTGAGACAACCAAGACGGTTTCGCCGGCTCGGATTCTAAAAGCCGCGGTTGGTCACCGCGGTCTTCCGCCGATGCCATCGGCGGCTTTGAAGTCTCCGGCGGCAGCGGGTCGAGCGTCACGAATTCTCCCGCGTGCAGCGTCAGCAGCATCCGCTCCAGGTCTTTCTCGGCAATGTCGAGATGCTTGGCGTCCATCAACCGCTTGTGGAGCAAGTTCCGCAAGCGATCGACATCGGGCGAAAGTTGCAGCAGATACGCCAAGAGCCGCCACGGCAACTGCCCGCGGCTTTGCAGGTGGCCCGGCGGCGATGTGCGGAGCTTCTCGAATTGCTGCTCGGTCCAGTATTGCCGGTCGGGGCTGCGCGTCGGCTGTTTCTTCTTGAGGGCCTTCTTCGCGCGGATCAGATTCGGGTCTTTGGTGTCTTCGGGAATCTGGTCGTATTTCTGTTTCCACCGCAGAATCTGCACGTCGTCCTCGTGGGGCAGCGCGAAGACGAAGCCTTCCTTATCGAATTGCGGCCGGCCCGCGCGGCCGAAAATCTGGTGGGCCGAACTCGGATCGATGACTTTCATCTCGCCGGGCTTGCCCTTGAGCAGGCTCGGCATCACAACCGACCGCGCCGGTAAATTGATCCCGGCCGCAAGTGTCTCCGTGCAGACGCAGATTGTGAGCAGCTTTTTCTGAAACAGGTCTTCGACGATGCGTTTGTATTTCGGCAGAATCCCCGCGTGGTGGACACCGACGCCGCGCATGAGGAGTTGTTTCAGTTTCGGGCCAACGCCTTTGGTCCAGTCGTACTTGTTGAGCTGCGCGACGAGCAGCTTCTGCTGTCCGTCGCTCAGCATCTGCTTCCCTTTGAGTTCCTCCGCCGTGCGCCAACATTCGTCGCGGTTGAAGCAAAAGACGAGGGCCGGCGTCTTGCGAGTCTCCGCGTCGCCCTGAGCCATGTCCTCCAGGAACTCGTTCAGCAATTGATCGGGAATCCAGCGGAAATTCAGCGGCACCTTGCGGTCGGAACTCTGCACGAGTTCCAACCGCCGTCCGTGACACCGTTCCAGCCACAGCAGGAAATCGATCGCATTGCCGATCGTCGCCGAGAGCAACAGCAATCGCACCGACTTCGGCAACAGCGACAGCGCGAACTCCCAGACGATCCCCCGCTCGGGATCGGAGAAGCTGTGGAACTCATCCATGACGACGGACGCGACCTGCGTGAAATCAAACGCCTCGACGTGCAGCAGCCGATTCAGCAGAATCTCCGCGACGACGACGAGGACTTTCGCATCGGGGTTCTCACGGCGATTCCCCGTCACGAGACCGACGTCGGTTTCCTGGAACCCCCAGCGGACGGCGGACGCCTGCAACTCGCGGAACTTCTGCTCGGTGAGCGCGATCAGCGGCGTCGTGTAGTACATCGTCCGCCCGGTGTGCAGCGCCTCGAACGCGGCGGCCTCGGCGATGAGCGTCTTCCCGGTCCCGGTCGGCGCACAGACGAGAACGCCGGTGTCGGTCGAAAACCACTGCAAGAGCGCGTCTTCCTGAACCGGATACGGCGGGTAGGGAAGCTGCTCGAAATAGTTCTCGGCCAGTTCGTCGCGGGATGGCATGATACGAGCGTACTCGTTCGCGACGCTTCGGAGAAGCGTTGTATGATGCTCGCTCGAATGGATACGACGCTTCTCCGAAGCGTCGCTAAAGGGGTTTTCGATGGCGCCGTTGCTCCATGTCGTCCTCTACCAGCCCGATATCCCGCAGAACACCGGGAACATCGGGCGGACGTGCGTCGCCGTGGGGGCGAAACTGTGGCTCATCCGGCCGCTCGGATTTCAGTTGGACGAGCGGCATCTCCTGCGGGCCGGGATGGATTACTGGGACCACCTCGATTGGGAAGCCGTTGACAGTTGGGCCGAGTTCCGCGCCAAAGTGCCGACCGGAACCGTCTGGTGCGTCGAGAACCCCGCGACGAAACTCTTGTGGGACGCGACGTTTTCGCCCGGCGACGTGCTCCTGTTCGGCAGCGAGACCCGCGGCCTGCCGGCGGCGCTGCTCGACGAGTTCCGCGCGACGACGGTACAACTCCCGATGCGCCCGGCAGTGCGGAGCCTCAACCTGGCGAGCACCGTCAACACCGCGGTCTACGAAGCCGTGCGGCAATTCGGCGGGATTTGAAGCCGCGGATGGTATCCGCGGTCCCCCGCTTGTCATAAACCGAAGACCGCGGTTGCCAACCGCGGCTTTGAATCAATGCGGCCGACCCAGCACCGGATACGCCGGATCTTGGAACCCCTTGCCGCTGTGCTCGCCCGGCGGGATGAGCGAATCGACGAAGGCTTCGTCGTCCGGTGTGACCTTCAAATCGTAGCCATTCACATTGTCGTCGAATTGCTCCATAGTCCGCGGGCCGATGATGACCGAGGTCAGGATCGGATTGGCCAGGCACCACGCCAAGGCGAATGCCGACGTGGCGACGCCTTTCTGCTCGCAGTACGCCGTCAGCTTCTGGCTGACCTCGAAACTTTCCTCGCGGAGTTCGGCTTCCTTCATCCGCTTGTCATTGCGCGACGCTCGACTCCCTTCGGGGAACGGCTGGCCCGCTTTGTATTTCCCGGTGAGGATGCCACGCGCCAGCGGGCTGTAGCTGACGACGCCGATCTTCTTCTCGCGGCACAGCGGCAACAGTTCGACCTCGATGTCGCGGTTGACGATGTTGTAGAGCGGCTGGATGCAACTGAAGCGGTTCAGGTTCAGCTTGTCGCTCGTCCACAACGCTTCCGCCAGCCGCCAGGCGCGGAAGTTCGAGCAGGCGATGTAATGGACTTTTCCCTGCCGCACCATGTCATCCATCGCCCGCAGCGTTTCTTCGATGTCGGTCTCGTAGTCGGGCGTGTGAGCGTAGTAGATGTCGATGGAGTCCGTCTTGAGACGCTTCAAACTCGCTTCGAGGGCCTGCATCAGCCAGCGGCGGTTGAGGCCCTTCTGGTTGACGCCTGGGCCCATCGGGTTGCGGCCTTTCGTGGCGAGCACGATGTCGTCCCGCTTCCCGGCGAGCGCCTTGCCGACGACTTCCTCCGACTTGCCCACGCTGTACATGTCGGCGGTGTCGAAGAAGTTGATCCCCTGGTCGATCGCCTTGTGCATGATGCGGATCGAATCGGCTTCGTCGGTCGGCCCGCCGAACATCATCGTGCCGAGGCAGAGTTCCGAGACTTTCAGGCCTGTGCGTCCGAGATTGCGGTAGTTCATGGAGGGAATTCCGTGGTGAGAAGAATCCGAAGGCGAATGGTTCGCCTCGTCAGAGCCCTCGGCAAACCCAACGAGTTGTTTACAATTAGGACATCTGCATCCGCGGCATCTTACCGGAGAATCCTCTCATGAGCATCGTCGAAGACCGATTGAAAACGCATGGTCACGAAATCCCGCATGCCCCGGCGGCGGTGGGGAATTATGTGCCGGCGATTCGCACCGGGCACCTCGTGCTGACCAGCGGGCAGATCGCAACGGTCGGCAAGGAAGTGATGTTCCAGGGCAAGGTCGGGCACGACCTCACCGAAGAGCAAGGCGTGCACGCCGCGCGGCTATGCGCGCTGAATGCGCTCGCCCAGATCAAATCGCTTGTCGGCAATCTCGACCGCGTGCTGCGGATCGTGCGCGTCGAAGGCTACGTGCAATCCGCGCCGGGATTCAGCCGGCAACCGGCGGTCATCAACGGCGCGTCGGACCTGCTCGTCGAAGCGTTCGGCGAAGCGGGGAAGCATACGCGAATGGCAGTCGGCGTCAGCGAACTCCCGCTGAACTCGGCCGTCGAACTGGCCGTGTGGGTGGAAGTCTCGCCGTAACGTCGCTTGCGCCGCAAAGCGCAAGCGACCAGCGGACTTCGTTCTACTGCGCCGCCACGACGGGCTGCGCCAACCCCGGCGCCGCGAGGAACTTCACGAGTTCCTTCCCGTCCTCGGCGTTGAAGATCTTCACCTCGCCGTCGTGGGCTCCGCCGGCGATGCGTTTCGTCCCGGCGTGGAACGCGACGGTGTAGACCCATTCGTTGAATCCGCCAAACGCCTTCACCACCTGGCCATTGGCGAGATTGTTGAGCCGCGCCTGCTTGTCGACGCAGCCGCTGGCGATGTTGCCGTCCGGCGTGATGGCGATGCGGAAGACTTCGCCGCCGAAGCCGGCGATTTCACGGGCTTGCTTGGCGTCGGAAACATTCCAGATGCGGATGCGGGCGTCGCGGCCGCTCGAAGCGACCGAGGCCCCGTCCGCGAGGAACGCCACGCCGAACACCGGCTGGCCGTGCCCGTTGAACGTGCCGAGCGCTTCGCCCGTCTTCGTGTCGAACAGCTTCGCCGTCTTGTCGCGGCTGGCCGTGGCGATCTTCGTGCCGTCCGGAGACCACGCGATATCCATCACCCAGTCGGCGTGATCTTCGACCATCAGCAGCCGTTTCTTCGTCGCCAGATCAAAAATCCGCACCGAGCGATCGGCACAGCCGGCGGCGATTTTCGTTCCGTCCGAGCTGTAGGCGACCGTGAAGACTTCGTCATCCGTGGTGAAGAAATCGGCGAGCAGCGTGCCGTCGGCGACGTTGAAGATTTTCACTTCGCCGAGTTGTCCCGGCGTGCCGGCGGCGACCGCCATCTGCGAGCCGTCTTTGCTGAACTCGATGTCGTGAATACGCTCGGCGAGATTCGTGATGCGGCGGACCAACTGTCCGTTCGCGGCGTTCCAGAGCACGACTTCCCGATAGCCGGCCGTCGCCAGGAGACTGCCGTCCACGCTGAAAGCGAGCGCCAGAATCGGCATCGCCACGCGATAGGCTTCCGGCGGGTTTGGCTGCACCGGCTTGGGAATGATCGTGATCAACTGCGACGCCGGTTCGACTCCGGCGTCCAACGGCGCGCCGAGTTCGATCCACTTCTTGATCAAGGCCAACTGCTCCGCCGGAACGGGATCGGCGTCTTTCGGCATCGAGCCGTCTTCAATCAGCGTCACGACGTTCGACTCGGCCGGCTTGCCCGCGACGACCGCGGCGCCCGATTCGCCCCCCTTCAGCAGGTTGGCGAACGTGTCCATGTTGAGCCGGCCTTTCGCCATGCGGGCGTTGTGGCACGCCGTGCAGCGCTGGGCGAAAATCGGCGCGATTTGCTTGCGGAAAGAAACGAGCCGGCCCGCTTCGACGAGGACATTTTCCAGATCGACTTTCCGGTCGATGGAGTCTTTCACCAGCACAGCGAAGGCGTCTTCGGCTTTTTGCAATTCAGGCTGATACGCGGCGACGGCCTGTTCCGCAGCGGTGATCTTCGCCGGCTGTTCGGCGACAAGTTGCTTCGCCGCAGCGATGGCGGCTTCGGCATCCGTGACGGCCTTCGCCGAGTCGAGCGTCAATTTCACCGCGGCGACAAGTTTATCGGCGGCGTCTTTCGCGGCGTCGGCGGTGGCTTTTTCGTTCTCTTTCCCCTTGGCGTCGGTCGCGGCTTGAGCCGTCGTCACCGCCGCCTGCTCCGCGGCGGGCTTGGCTTCGACCGCTTTCTTGGCGGCGTCCTGCAGGGCCGGCAATTTGGCGGTGAGGTCCTTCTCCGTATTCTGAGCCTTCGCCAAGTCGGTCTTCAGCTTCGAGAGCGCTTCGGCCAGCGTTTTCGCCTGCGTGCGGGCTGCGGCGATGGCCGGTTCCCCCGCCGTCTTGCGGGCCGCGGCTTCGTCGGACGTCTTCTGCAGCGCGGCAATCTTCTCGTCGACCGTCTGACCAACGGCGATGGTCCCGCTCATCAGCAGGGCGAAACTGGTCCAGCAGCACAGAGCGAAACGGGAATGGAACAGGGAATTCATGTCGCTTCCTTGGCAGGAGATGCGGGGCGGCTCGGACGAAGCTCAATGAGACTAAGCCGCTTGAAACGTACAGGCGGGAAGTCTGCGTCAACCGCAGGCTCTAGCAAACAGCATCGCCTGATGCGTCACCGAAGTCAAGAATCGGCGAGGAGAATGCGCAAGAGAGATCGACAGCAGCGTAGGGTTTGCCGAGTCTTCGAGACGGACCGGCTCGCTTCTGGTCGAAAACCGCGCTGCAACGATGTGCCGCACAACGCCTCGTCGCATCCGATACGAGTTCGAGCGTTGAGCGGGGTTGCGCCGTTTGGTGGCGTTTTCGCCACAAAGAAGAGGCTTACTTGCGATGCCGGATGCGGCTGCGCATTTTGCGTTTTTTGCGTCCGATCTTGCGTCGGCCTTTTCCGGTTTTCTTAACACCCATGCCAGCACTCGCGCCAGAATTGCAGAAGTTACGATAACTCACTCGGGCCGGGCACTGTAGCAGTTGCGCAAAAAGGATTCAAGGACAAGCGAATCGCATCGCGCACGCATTTCCGATGGCGCTTCTTTCTGCTTCGCTTGCAGACTTTCTCGGATTCTGACACAATCCTGAGTCCTATAATTTCCGACACGAAAAGCTCTCGACAGATTTTCAGGTGACGTCATGGCGCATAAGAAGGGGCAGGGGTCCAGCCGCAACGGTCGCGATTCGCAGGCCAAGCGGCTCGGGATCAAGAAGTTCGGCGGCGAAAAGGTGATTGCCGGGAACATCATTGCCCGGCAGAAGGGGACGAAGTGGCGTCCCGGCCGCAACGTCGGCCTGGGCCGCGACTACACCATCTATTCGCTGATCGATGGCCAGGTCTACTTCGACCAGGAAGGCCGCCGGATTAACGTGCAGCCCGAAGAGACGCCGGCGACCTGACGTCCTCGTAGGGTCCGCTATGCGGACCCTACATGCTTACGTGATCATTTTGCTAACGGCGCCAAGCCGACGCTGCGGCGGTAGCTGTCCCTGAGTCGCGCCCGGTCGCTTTCCGTCGCTTCTTTGACACGGCTTTGCATCGCGGCCAAGATGTCGATCGTCGGCTTGGAAGCGTCCTGTGCGGCTTCCAGCTCCGCGGCAAGAATTTCGCGAATCTGCGGCGCGGCTTCGACCGTGAGATCACAAACTGCGTCTCGGCGGCGCAGGCTTTGAGCTGTGGCATCGACGACTAGGCTCGCCGCTTCGGCCGGCAATTGTCCGCTGTCGAACGCAGACATCACTTCCGATTCGCGGCAAACGCTCCGCGGGCGCTCGGCAAACGCCTGATCGGACCGCGACGACAGTGTCTGCAAAAGGTTCCACGCGGCGGCCCGATCGCTGCCGGCTTGGACACCCATCGCCAGGCCGGTGAAGCCGACGAACGCCGGTTGATGCGGCGCATCGCCCGGGATGTTCTCCCAGCGTTTCGCCGAACTCTGATAGACCGACCGCGTCCCCGGCAGTGGAACGATTCCAATCGCGAGCGGCTCCGTCGACTCACTGGCGGTTTCGCCCTCCTTCGCGGACGGCGGGTAGCTCATCGCCGGTTCCCACGCGAGCACTAGTGCCGTCTTTCCGGAAAGCAATGCCAGCCGGCATTCCGCAGGCGACAACGTCCAGATATCGGCCGGCATCTTGCTCCACGCGAGGCGGGCCGTGTCGAGGGCGCGTTCAAACGCCGGGCTGTCGAACAACGGATCGCCGGTCTGAATGTCGAACCACACGGAATAATTCTGCGGATGCTTGGCGAATGCGGCGGAGCGGGCCAGGAACAATTCCGCGCGAAACTCCGGCCCGCACGGTTCGAGAGCCAACAACCCCGGCGCCCATTCAGCGAGCTTGTCGAGCAATGCCTGATAGTCGTCCCACGTTTCGGGGGGCACCAACCCGGCGGCATCGAGCAGATCTTTCCGGTAGTAACACAGCAGCACCGGAGCCGAGACCGGCATGGCGATCAATCGCTTCTGCCGGCTGAGCGCGGCATCCTTCAATCCCGGAAAGAGGTCCTTCTGGTCGATACCCGCTTCGTCGGCGACAGCGTTCGGCAGCGGCGTCAGAAATCCCGCCGCGTCCGCGGCGGCAAGTTCTGGCAACGCTAGAACGATCAATCGTCCGCCGTTCGGCGCTTCACTCGCGGAACGCTCGCCGTTCCAGGACGCTTTTCCAGGCTCATATTCCGCCCAGGCGACGTCGCCACCGGTCTGCGCGTGCCACTCTTGCAGCAACGGTTCCCAGTGATCGCGCAACGACAAATCGGTCGGAATGACGAGCTCCACCGTCTGTCCGGCAAGCGGCAACCCGTTTGTCTTCGGCGTTTGTGCCTGCGGCTGACACGCCGCGACGCAGACGAGTCCGAGACTGAGCAGCACACTTCCCAGCCGCCGCGCCATACTTCGCCTGCTTCCTGAGCTCTCTTGTAATTGCGATTCCTACGCCGGAACCGCGCTGCGGCGTTGGACGGAATATTGGAGCACCAACGACAACGCCGGCTGCGAATGGGAAAGCCGGGAGCTGCGGTTAATCGCACAATTCCAGCAGTTGCCACAGGCTGGGATCGTGCTCGAACGGGAATTCCCGGCTGACCGTGAGAAATTGCTCGCCGAGTTCCGCGTCGCGCACGACGGCATAGAAGCCCAATTGGCGGTGATTCTCAGGATCGAAACCGACGAGCGATTCTGCGGGAAACCACGCTTCCAATCGGTAGCCGTCGTCGCGCAGGTCGGACCAGACGCAGATCGGCGACGGCGTTCCTTTCGCGGCGTCCGATTTCGGTTCCTCGCCGCGGGTCAGCGACAAATTGGAGACCGACGGTTGCTCTTTCTTCTTACCGGCCCCGGCGGGCAGCAGGCAGAACTGATGGCAATAACGGGTCGCCCTATGCACAGTCTGCGTGGAACGGGTGTCGAGCCAGATCGTCACGCCGTCCGACCCGGTGGGAGTGAGCGGCTGGCACACCAGCGGCTCCTGTTTCCCGCGGACTTCGACGGAGATGCCGAAGCCGGCAGGGTTCCAGGTCAACCGGTACTCGGCGAAAGCCGGTCCGCCATCGAGTTCGCTGGTTGGCCAGCAGCGATGGGCCTCTGAGAGGCTCAGCAGCGGACCGTCATTCCCTGGCACGTCGTCGGACCGACGCACGGGCCAGGCGAAACGGAACAGAAAGCGCGGCGGAATGACGGCCGTCATCGGTGACTCTCACACCCTCCTGGCCTCACGACGGCACGGCCGTGCCGACGGGATCGTCTTCCCAGGTATAGAGGACGGTGGTGATTTCGGTGAGCGTCACACCCGTTTTCTTGCCTTTGGCTTCTTCCGTCGCGAAACCGTTGGCCTGAAGACAACCGGCGTGCTCGGAATCCTTGGCGAGGCAGCAATCGTCCGGCAGAGCCCGCCACCATTGCAGGTGAGGCCAGTCGCGTCGCACGGCATCGAGGCTGCTCAAGATGGTTTTGCCATTCGCTCCCGGCTTGAAGCCCGCCCGCTGGGAAATCTCGGTGTAGGTGGCGAGCTTGTTGATCTTCTTCAGCTCCCACAACACTTCGGCCACCAGTTCCGCACGCATCGACGCCATGACCGACTCCTGCACTAAGGACTTTCGAGGGCCATCAACATCCAGCTGACGCAGGCTGGAATCAGCCTGTCGGGAGTTCCCACATTTGCCGTGAGCGGCAAGCAAGAAATCCAAATCTCTCTACCAGCGTAACCCGGCGTGGAGTGCCTCACAACCCCCCAGCGCCCCACGCTGATGAATCCGCCGGACATTTTCATCGCGGCGCGAGAGAGCAACGCATCGAGTGACGCCTCAAGCCCGAGACTCGGCAGCGAAAGCATCCTCGTTGTGATCGTTGCGAGATCATTTTTGCCATCGCAAATGTTAGTTTAGGATGTTTGGATTGATTAGGAAAATACGTGATATGTACTGATTGGATGAAGTTTTGCGAATTTTATGAAAACGCAAATTGAGAGGTTGGCGCGTTCAAAGTGTAACGCTAAATTCTGCACCTTGCCTGTCTTTCTATCTTGGGAGGCGAACGACTGAGAACTTCGGTTATTTGATGCTATTGGCGGTGTCTGGGTGGGGCCTCATTGCATCAAGTAGAGCACTCCGACAAACAGGCGCGTTTGCATCTGATGTCACTTACCCCTGGGCCTATGTCAACAGAGAGGAAAGCCGTGCCAGTCGCCAATTCAACTGCCCCTGCGATTCATCCGCCAGGAATCACGGACGCCGCGCGGAACTATAAAAATCAGCAATCGGTTGCCACCTTGACGCGAGGCAAAGAAGCGCTCGCCGGCGGCGACAGCAGCACGATGCGCGTTTTGTCTTACCATCTGCCCCTCGTGGCCAGCAAAGGAGAAGGCAGCCGCGTGTGGGACGTCGATGGCAACGAGTACATCGACCTGAATATGGCGTTCGGGCCGCTGCTCTTCGGCCATCGCCCCAAGCACATCATTGACGCGGTCACGCGGCAGATCCGCGATAGCGGCAGCATGCTCGGCTTTCCGACCGAGATCAGCATGCGCGTCGCCGAGAAGATCAAGTCGCTGTTCCCGTCGATGGAACTGATGCGGTTCGCCAACTCGGGCACGGAAGGCATCGCCTCCGCCGTCCGCGTGGCGCGGTCCTACACCGGCCGCCGCAAAGTGGTCCTGTTCGAGGGCCACTATCACGGCTGGAGCGAGGCCGTCTTCCACAAGTACCACGCGCCAATCTCCTCGTTGCCGCAAGGCGACTTTCAGAACGTGCAACCCGGCACCAAGGGCATGAGTTCCGCGATCAACGAGGCCTTGCTCGTGCCGTGGAACGACATCGACGCGTTGAACACCTGCCTGGAGAAGCACGGCCAGGACGTCGCCGCGGTGCTGATGGAACCGGTGATGGGCAACGCCGGCCTGATCCTGCCGAAAGAGGGATACCTCGAATCGGTGCGGGCCGCGACGCACGACCACGGCGCGCTGTTGATCTTCGACGAAGTCATCACGGGCATGCGCGTCGCCGGCGGCGGCGCCCAGGAATACTTCGACGTCCAGCCGGACATCACCGTGATCTCCAAAGCCCTCGGCGGCGGATATCCGGTCGCCGCGTTCGGCGCTTCGAAGGAGATCATGTCGGTGATCGTGAACGGGACGACGTTCCACGGCGGCGTCTATTCGGGCAACGCCGCGGTGATGGCCGCCGCCGAAGCGACGCTGGACGAGATCATTCGCCGGCGCGAGCACGTGTACGGCACGCTGAAGCACGTCGCCGACCATTTGGCGGAAGGTCTCGACGAAATCTGCAACCGGTTGCGGATTCCGCACGTCATTCATCGCCTGGGGGGCATGCTGTCGCTGTTCCTCACGAAGAGCGACGACGTGGAGGACGTCTACAACTACCGCGACGTCCGCGAGCATGGCGAATTCGACAAGTACGTCCAGTTGCAGCATTTCATGCAGCAGTCGGGCGTGTACTTCCATCCGAACATGTTCGAGCAGATGTTCTTCTCCACCGTGCACACGACGCAGGATATGGACGCAGCGCTCGAGCGGTTCGAAAAGGGCCTCAAAACATGCCTGCGCAAGTAACGTCGGAGTTGTTGCCGGAACTCAGCGCAGACCCCATTCTCCACGCGATCGAGGGATATCGCGGCACGATCACGGACTTGGATCGCGGCGTCACGGTCGCGCCCGGAGAGCTGTGGCCGGCCGCACAGTCCCTCGCGGCGGAGATGATTGCGCATGGCCTCGCAGCCGGCGACCGCTTGGTGGTCGCCGTCGGCAACGGGCCGCTGTTCCCCGCGACGCTGGGGGCGATTCTGTCGTCCGGCGGGACGCCGCTGTTGGTGCACTTCGAGACGCCCGTCGCGGAGATGAAGCGTCTGGCGGAGACGATCGGCGCACGATTCCTCGTGGCCGATGCTGTTGACAATGCGCTGCTGGCGAACGTCGGCTGGAAATCGACGCCGCTCGGCGACGGTTGGTCGCGACTGCAATGGATCGAAGTCGAGAACTGCGACGCGGCGACGCTGTCGCTCCCCGGCGTGCCATTGCATCCGACGTCGGGCAGCACCGGGGTCTCGAAGATCGCGGCGCGGCCCGGCTTCTGTGCGCTGGAAGAAGCCCGCCATTACACGAATACGCTGGGACTCGGCGCGAACGACGTGATCGCCGCCGTCACGCCGATGAGCCACGCCTATGCCTACGGCATGGGGACGATGGTCCCGTTGCTCACCGGAGCCAGCCTCGTCACCACGCGGAAATTCAGCCCGGCCGTGGTGCAGCGCGCCGTGCAAGAACTCCGCGTCTCCGTGTTGCCCGCGGTCCCGGCGATGCTCGACGCGCTGATCGTGAGCGGCATCGATCTGAGCGGATTCTTCGGGAACGTCCTCTCCGCCGGAGCGCAACTCTCCGAGCGGACGGCCCATGAGTTCCGCCGTCGCACCGGCGTGACCGTGCGAGCCTTGTATGGTTCCACCGAAACCGGCGGCATCACGATCGCCACCGCCGCCGAAGGCGACGCGCACACCGGCGTCGGCTGCCCGATGGCCGGCGTCGAGGTCGACATCGACGCCTTCGACGAAGAGTCGCATCTCGGCGAGGGAGTCGGCCACGTTCGCGTCCAATCGTCATCGATGATGGCGGGCTACGCTTCCAAAACGGAACTGTTGACCGATGCGATCCAGGATGGCTGGTTTCAGACCGGCGATCTCGGCAAGAAAGACGCCGCAGGTTGCGTCCACCTTATCGGCCGCGCCAGCGATGTGATCAATGTCTCCGGCTTGAAAGTCGTGCCGAGCGACGTGGAATCGGTGTTGAGCCAGCTGCCGGGAATGAAAGAAGTCAAAGTGTATGCCGGCAAGCGCCGCGACGGCACGCAATTCGTGAAGGCGGCGGTCTATGCACCGGCTCTGCAAATTGACACGGTGAAATCGTACTGCGAAGAGCAATTCGTGTATTACAAGCGCCCGGAAGAGATCGTGATGTTGGAGCAGCCTCTGCCCCGGACGGCGGCGGGAAAAATCCTCAAAGCGAATCTTCCCTGAGCGTCCGATGTGATTCTTGGCCCGCGCGGAATGATGCCGCGTCGTCCCGACTGGATGTCCGAACCTTTCCGCGTGCGCTGTTACCGCGGACATCCTTCGAGTGCTTGAAACGCCATGGATCGACTGTCGGACGTCGAAGCGGCTTTAAAGTCCGCGGGTCTCGGGGACGACTGCGTCGTTGTCCGCCTGCGCGGCGGCTCATCGGCCAATAAACCTTCGGATGTTTCTCCGTTCCTCGGCCGCCGCTTGTCGTCGCCGGCCCTCATCGACGCCGTCTTCGAAACCGCGCTGAGCGCCGCTGACGTTCCATTTCTGACCGACTATCGGTGCTGCGGCGTGCCGGCCGTGCCGGCCTCGTGCCACCTCACGTTGGCAATTCACGCCGCCCAAAGCGCTCTCTCGCTCAAGCGCTGCGCCGTCGACGATGCAGGCTTCTTGAAGGGGCTAGCAGTCCCGGAAGGCGACGCCCGCAAACTGCAATTGATCCTCTCAATCGGCGACGGCCTGGGGGAATACTTCAAAGTCGTCAGCCCGGACGGCGCTTCGTGGACCACGCATGCCGCGGGCAGCATCGTGCGGCTTGCGGAAGAGAGCGGACCGGCGTTATCGGAAACCGCGCTGTCGTTGCGGGAACAAATGCCGCAACTCGCCGGTGATGCGATCTACGAAGCGATTCGTCAGCACGATCTACAACTCGGCCCGGCGGTGCGCGGTATCGAAGCGGCCTGGCGAAACGACAATACGGCGCTGGCCAAATTGCGATTGCCGGTGGGCATCGCGGACGACAAATCGCTGCCGATCCATCCGCTGCTGCTCGACGTCTGCTTCCAATTGCCGCAATTTCTGACGCCGGGCCGCCCGGGGCATTGCCTTGTGCCGACTTCGTTGGAACGGCTGGCATTCTTCGGCGCGCCCGCATCCTCGGAATTATGGTGCCACGCGAAACAGCGCGCATCGGACGAAGGCGACTTGGTGTTCGACGTCGGGCTGTTCGAGACGAGCGGACGCCGCGTCGTTTCGTTGCGGGGCGTTAGCTTCGATTTCCTGCCGAGCGAAGTCTTGCAGAGCGTCTTGCGGTCGAGCCTCGGCGCGGGTGATCAATCGCCGAACGCTGCTCAAGATCATCCGGCCCGCACGGAATTTATCCAGCGCCTCAAAGAACTGACGCCGGCGAAATGGCCGAACGCGGTGCAGGACCTCATTCGCGGCACGGCGGGCGAACTGTTGTCGCTGCTACCTGATCGCCCATTCCCGGCCGACCAGGGCTTCTTCGATGCCGGGATGAACTCGGTCAAGGTGACGCAGCTCAGCGCGCGGCTGGAAGCGGTGTTCGGTTGCCGCCTGCCAGCGACACTGGCTTTCAAATACAGCACGCCAGCAGCGCTCGCGAAGTTCCTTTGTCAGGAAATGGTCGACCTGCGCGCCATGGTCGATGACTCTGCGAAACCGGCCAGCGTTGTCGCGGCGCGAAGCGATACGACGACGCCAGTCGCTTGCGATGCGCAGACCATCACCCGCGAACCCATCGCGATCATCGGCGCCGCCTGCCGCTTCCCAGGCGGGGCGAACTCTCTCGACGACTTCTGGCGTTTGCTGCACAACGGCGTCGACGCCGTCACCGAAATCCCGAAATCGCGCTGGGACCTCGACGAATTCGCCCGCACCAGCGGACTTCCGCCCGGCACGATCTACGCGAAACACGCCGGCCTGCTCGATCAAACGGAAATCGAGGCGTTCGATCCGCAGTTCTTCGGCATCGCCCCGCGCGAAGCCGACGCCATCGACCCGCAGCAACGCAAGCTGATGGAAGTCAGTTGGGAGGCGATGGAGCACGCCGGCGTCCCGGTGAAGGAACTCAAAGGGAGCCGGACCGGCGTCTTCTTCGGCAGCAGCACCGACGATTACCTACAGATGTTCAACAACCTCGCGGCCCCCGCGGGGATCGATACGAAGACCAGCCTCGGCACGTCCCGCGCCATCGCCGCCGGCCGCGTCGCCTACGCGCTGGGTCTGCAAGGCCCGGCGGTGCAGCTCGACACCGCGTGTTCGTCGTCGTTGTCCGCCGTGCATCTGGCGTGTCAAAGCCTGTTGCTCGGCGATTGCGACGTAGCGCTCGCCGGGGCCGTAAATCTGCTCCTCTCGCCGGTGTGGATGTCGAGCCTCTGCGAATTGAAGGCCTTGTCCCCCGACGGACGCTGCCACACGTTCGACGCGAAAGCCAACGGCTTCGTCCGCGGCGAAGGCTGCGCGGTCGTCGTACTGAAGCGGTTGTCCGACGCGCAGCGCGATGGCGACCGCATCCTGGCGCAGATCGTCGGCAGCGCCGTCAATCACGACGGACGCAGCAGCGGCATGACGGTCCCCAACGAACAAGCCCAGGAAGCCCTGCACCGCCAGGCTCTCCGCAGCGCGGGACTCGAACCGGGCGACGTCAGCTACATCGAAGCGCACGGCACCGGCACGTCGCTCGGCGATCCCATCGAAATGGGCGCGCTCAAATCGGTCTACGCTCCGGGACGCGCCGCCGACAAACCGCTCCTCATCGGTTCGGTGAAAACGAACATCGGCCACCTCGAAGCCGCCGCCGGCATGGCGGGACTGCTGAAAGTCGTCGTCTCGCTCCAGCACGGCGAAATCCCCGCGAGCCTCCACTTCCACGAGCCGAACCCGCTGATCCCCTGGGACGGTTTCCCGGTGCGCGTCGCGTCGGAACGAACGGCGTGGAACGGACCGCGGCGCATCGCCGGCATCAGCTCGTTCGGCTTTAGCGGCACAAACGCGCACTTGTTGGTGGAAGCCCCGCCAGCCGCGGTTCCGCTTCCGACCGTTGCTCCCGAGCGTCCGCTCCACATTCTGCCGATCTCCGCCGACAACGAACGAACTCTGCACGAACTCCGCCTGCAATACGCCGAGTTTCTGACAAACACAAACGTGCCGTTCGCCGACATCGCCCACACCGCGGCGGCCGGACGCTCGCATTTCAGCGAACGGCTCGTAGTGATCGCTGCGAATTGTCATGATGCCGCGGAGCAACTTCAGTCGAGCGGCATTCTGAAATCCGATCCCGATGTCGCGGCGGGCGACGTCGCATTTTTGTTTCCTTTAGCGACGCCAGAGTTCCTCGCGGCGAGCCTCGACTTGATCGGCACGCTGCCGTCATTACGCCGTGCGTTGGAAGAAATCAATCCGCACTTCGAAGCGGCGACGGGGCAATCGCTGTTCTCGGTGCTCGATCAAAATGACATAGCGTTCCTGGAGCCCGCGGTTCTTTGCCTGCAATTTGCGTTGGCCGAAGTTTGGAGAGAGTGGGGGCTCAAGCCGACGAGCGTCACCGGTTGGGGCGTCGGCGAAATCGCGGCGGCGTGTCAGGCCGGAGTCATTTCGCTCGCCGACGCGATCCGCCTGGCGACGTCGCCGGAATCTCTGACGAACTTCACGTTCCAACCGCCGCAGATCGACGTTTTCTCCGCGGCGACGGGCGAGAATGTTTCGACGCTCATCTCGCAGTCCGAGTTTTGGCACAATCGTTTGCTCGCGGCACAACTTTCTGAAACCGCAATCGCCGCACTCGAAGGCAACGGCTGCGGGACGTTCGTGGAACTTGGACCGCGAACCGATGCGGAGCATTCGAAGCGGCTCTACAGCTTCGACACCGCGGGCAATAGTTGGGCTGTGTTGCTCCGTTCGCTGGGCGAACTCTACATTCGCGGCGTCGACATCGACTGGAAAGCTTTCGACCGCGACCACCTGCGGCGTAAGTGCGCGTTGCCGCGCTATCCGTTCCAGCGCCGCCGGCATTGGATCGATCGTGTTGAAACGTCCCGTGTAGCCCTGTTCGCCGGGCCTTCCGCAAAGCCTTCAGACCAGGCCAACCATCCCCTGCTTGGAATTCGGCAGGAAACCAGCGGCGCGGAGATCGCGTTCCTGTCGCCGATGGACCTGAAACGCTTCCCGATGCTGGCCGATCACCGCGTGCTCGACGGACAGGCCGTGCTGCCGGCGACCGCGTATCTCGAAATGGCCCTCGCCGCCGGGCGGCACGTTCATCCGGACGCAAACGCCGCCGTCGATTCGCTGGCCATCGCCCAGGCGATGATTCTCACGGAGTCCGCAACGGTCGAAGTCCGCACGACGTTGACGCGACATGACGATGCATGGAGTTGCTCGTTCGAATCGCGTCCCCTTAGCGACGCTTCGCAGAAGCGTAGTCCCGCCGAATGGACGCGACACGCTACCGCGCGGATCACGATTTCTTCCTCCACGCCCAATCCCGTCTCGCTGTCGGACCTGAAGTCCCGTTGCACGCAACCGATCGACGTCGAGCAGCATTATCAAAGCATTCGTTCGCAGGGACTGGAATACGGCCCCTTATTTCGATCGATTCGACAACTTTCGCTCGGCAAGCACGAAGCCCTGGCTCGCGTGGAACTCGCGCCGGAGATTGCCGCGAGCGTTGAGTTCCTCGTCCATCCCGTGCTGCTCGATGCTTCGCTGCAGCCGATCACGGCATTGCTGCCGGCGACGGTATCTTATCTGCCGGTCGGGATCGGCCGGCTCGAACGATTCGACACGCCGGGGTCGCAAGTCTGGAGCCACGTCCGCCTGCACGATGGTGCGGAACCCGGCGCCCGTTCGCTCACTGCCGACGTCACCCTGCTGAACGATCGCGGCGAAATCGTCGCGGCGGTGGCGAATCTCAAACTGCTGCGCGTCGAACGCGGCCAGCGCGCCGCGCGGCAAATCGCCGACTGGCTCCACCGCGTGGATTGGACGGCGAAACCGCTCGAAATTTTGCCCCCCGCGCGGCCCACCGGCACGTGGCTGATTCTCTCCGACAATGACACGTTGTCTCGCGACGTGAACACCCGCTTGCAGTCGAGTGGCCGCTGCTTAACGGTTTCTTCTGAGCGAATCACAGACATTGACCGATTGCTGAGTGAAAACCGGGATATCAAGGGCATCGTCCATCTGGGAAGTCTGTCGTTGCACGCGGCCGACGATCAACGTTCCAACTGCGAGAGCGTGCTGAAGCTCGTCCAAGGTCTGGCGAAACAATCGAAGCCCGTGCCGTTGCGGCTGGTGACGCGGGGCGTGCAGTCGCTCGACGAAAAATCGTCCATCGACGTGTCGCAGAGTCCTCTCTGGGGACTGGGGCGCGTCATCGCGCTGGAACATCCCGAGCTGAAATGCGTGCGGGTCGATCTCGATTCCGATCCGCACGCCGACAACGCCGCGGCATTGCTGCAAGAACTTGTCGCCGCGGATGGCGAAAACGAAATCGCGTATCGTGGCGGCGTCCGACACGTGGCGCGGCTGGTCAAGCATCGTCCGGAGACAAAAGCGAAACTCGCGGTCCCGCCGACGCCATTCCGGTTGCAACTCTCCGAATTCGGCGTCTTCGAGACATTTCGCGCGGCGTCTATCGACCGTCGTGCGCCGGCGGCCGGCGAAGTCGAAGTCGAAGTCGCCGCTGTCGGGCTGAACTTCCGCGACGTGCTCCGCGCGCTGGGTCTTTTGCGAAATTACGAACAGATCACCTCGGCAACGTCGGCCCCGTTCGGGTTCGAGTGTGCGGGGACGGTCCTCTCCGTCGGCGCGGGCGTGAGCGATCTCCAAACCGGAGACCGCGTCGTTGTCGTCTCAACCGGCTGCCTCGCGAGTCATCTCACCGTCCAGCGCAACGAAGTCGCAAAGATTCCGTCGGACGCCGGTTTCATCGCAGCCGCCGCGGCGCCGGTGGCGTACATGACGGCCCAACATGCGCTCGTTCGTTTGGCGAAACTCAAGCCCGGACAGCGAGTGTTGATTCACGCGGCAGCCGGCGGCGTTGGTCAAGCGGCGGTCCGCATCGCGCAGCAACTTGGGGCCGAAATCTTCGCGACGGCCAGCCCTGGTAAGCACGACCTTTTGAAGTCGCAGGGAATCGCGCACGTCTTCAACTCAAGGTCCACCGAGTTCGCTGAGGAAATTCATAAGCTGACGAACGGCCGCGGCATCGACGTCATTCTCAACAGCCTCAACGGCGAGTTCATCCCCGCGGGGCTAAAGTGTCTATCGTCGGGCGGAACGTTTATCGAGATCGGCAAGATCGACACCTGGACGCCAGAGCAAGTCACCGCGGCGCGGCCCGACGTTCACTACTTCAAGTTCGATCTCGGCGAGGAAGACCGCCGCGAGCCGGGCTTCATGGGCCGCCTGCTGGCCGAAGTCGCCGAGCGTTATCTGGGCGATGCCTCCGCCGCGCTGCCGGTGCGCGTCTTTCCGCTGGAGGACGTGACGAATGGCTTCCGCTATATGGCGCGGGCGCAGCACGTCGGCAAGATCGTGTTCGATCTCCATCCGCGGATTGCGGCGACGCGCACGCCGAACACGTGCCTGATCACCGGCGGGCTCGGCGCGCTCGGCCGGCTCGTCGCGAAATGGGCCGTGCAGCGCGGGGCGACGCATCTGGCCTTGTTGAGCCGCAGCGCGGACGAAGCCCGTCATCAAGACTTCCTGCAAGAACTCGAACAGGACGGCGCACTGTTGCGCTTGTTCGCCGTCGATGTCTCGCGGCGGGATGATCTGCAAGCGGTGCTCACGGAAATCGCCGAAACGATGCCGCCGCTTAAGGGCGTCGTGCACGCCGCCGCCGTCCTCGACGACGGCATGCTCGATCGGCAGGACTGGACCCGCTTCGAAAAAGTCCTCGCGCCGAAAGCCTACGGCGCGTGGCATCTGCACGAACTGACGCAACAACAATCTCTGGATTATTTCGTCTGTTTCTCGTCGACGTCGTCGCTCACCGGGTGGGCCGGGCAGGGGAACTACGCTGCGGCAAACGCGCTGCTCGATGCGCTGGCCCACCATCGCCGGGCGCTCGGATTGCCGGGGCTGAGCGTCAACTGGGGACCGTGGGGCGGCTCCGGCATGGCGTCGTCGCTGTCAGCCCGCGACCAGGCGCGGCTCGCAGACGCCGGCCTGCAAACAATCGATCCCGCGCTCGGACTCGAAGCGTTGTCGTTGCTCCTCGCAGGAGACGCCGCGCAGGTCGCCGTGTTGCCGGTCGATTGGGAGAAGTTCGGCAAGTTTCTGGGCCGGATGCCGCTCTGGTCCGGTTTGATGAGAAGTTCCGCGGAACCGGCGGCGCCACAATCCGCAGTCCTCGATTCCCTGCGAAACGCGCCGCCCGCCGAGCGACCGAAACTGTTGCGGACGCATCTGCGCGGCGAAGTGATCACGGTGCTGGGCCTGGACGCCGCGCGGGCCGTGCCGACGAACGTCGGCTTCACCGATCTTGGCATGGATTCGCTGACGTCGGCGGAATTCCGCACGCGGTTGCAGAGCAGTCTCGGCTGTGCGCTGCCGACGACGCTGACCTTCGATCATCCGACGCTGGATGCGCTCACGACCTATCTGCTGAAAGAGAAAATCGTGTCGGAACCCATCGCGGCGCCAGGCTCTCAGTCCCCTCGCCCCCGCCTCGGGGGAGAGGGCCAGGGAGAGGGGGCGAGCGCTTCCTCACGCTCCCAAACTATCTCTTCAAACGCGGGAAGCGTCGCGAACGACGCCATCGCCGTCATTGGCATGAGCTGCCGCATGCCGGGTGGAGACACCCCCGAAGCGTATTGGGATCTCCTGGTCCGCGGCGAAGAAGCAATCCGCGAAGTCCCCGCCGACCGTTGGGACATCAACGCCTACTACGACGCCGATCCCGATGCTCCCGGCAAAATGTGGACGCGGCATGGCGGCTTCTGCTCGTCGGTCACTGATTTTGACGCGGCGTTCTTCGGCATCATGCCTCGCGAGGCGCACGCCCTCGATCCGCAACAGCGGCTATTGTTGGAACTGAGCCACGAAGCGCTCGAAGATGCCGGCGTCGCGGCGGATAAAATCGCTGGCAGCGAGTTCGGCGTGTTCGTCGGCATCTGCGGCAGCGATTACCTCGTCCTGTCGATGCGCGACGCGAACCAAATCGACGCCTACCTCGGCACCGGCACCACGCACAGCCCCGCCGCCGGACGCATCTCCTACACGTTCGGCCTGCGCGGCCCCGCCGTCGCCGTCGATACCGCCTGCTCGTCGGCCCTCGTCGCGCTCCACTTCGCCTGCCAGAGCCTGCGGAGCGGCGAATGCAACCTCGCGTTCGCCGGCGGCGTGAACCTGATCCTCGCGCCGGAGATGAGCATCAACTTCACCAAGGCCCGCATGCTCTCCCGCGAAGGCCGCTGCAAGACGTTCGACGCCGCCGCCGACGGCTACGTCCGGGGCGAAGGGGGCGGCATGGTGCTGCTCAAGCGGCTCGCCGATGCCCAGGCCGACGGTGACCGCATCCTCGCCGTCATCCGCGGCACCGCCGTCAACCAGGACGGACGGAGCAGCGGGCTCACGGCCCCGAATGGGCCGGCCCAGGCCGACGTCATCCGCCGCGCGATCTCCCAGGCTGGGCTGCAACCGAACGACATCAGCTATCTCGAAGCGCACGGCACCGGCACGTCGCTCGGCGATCCAATCGAACTCGGCGCCGTCGCGGACGTCTTCGGTCCGAAACGCGAGACGCCTCTCGTCGTCGGGTCGGTGAAGACGAACATCGGCCACCTGGAAACGGCGTCAGGCATGGCGGGGCTGATCAAGGTCATCCTCGCGCTGCGGAACGAGATGATCCCCAAGCATCTCCACTTCCAGACGCCGAATCCCAAAGTCGCCTGGGACGGCCTGCCGGTCGAAATTCCGGTCGCCGCGCGGCCGTGGCCGAAGACCGCCACGCCGCGGCGGGCCGGCGTCAGTTCGTTCGGCTTCAGCGGCACGAACGCCCACATCATCGTCGAGGAAGCCCCAGCGCCGAGGGTGATCGTCGAATCCGAGCCGCCCGTCGAACGGCCGCTGCACATTTTGCCCCTCTCGGCGAAGTCGGACGCATCGCTCGCCGGATTGGCGGATGCGTACATCTCGTATTTGAATCAGAGCAATGCGAATGTCGCCGACATCGTTCATGCCGCCGGCGCGGGCCGTTCGCATTGGCCGCGGCGGCTCGCGGTGATCGGCGCGACACGCGACGACTTGCGGACGCAACTGGAAAACTTCCGCGCCGGCAAACCGGGCGTCGCGACGGGCCAGGCCGACGATCCGCCCGAAGTCGCCATGCTTTTCACCGGGCAAGGCTCCCAGTTTGCCGGCATGGGGCGTCTGCTCTACGACACGCAGCCAACGTTCCGGAAAGCGCTCGAGCGCTGCGATGAAATCCTCTATTCGATCCGCCGCAAGTCGCTGCTGTCGGTGATCTATCCCGAGACGAACAACGGCCTCATCGACCAGACCGAGTGGACGCAGCCCGCGTTGTTCTCGCTGGAGTACGCCCTCTTCGAATTGTGGAAATCGTGGGGCATCGAGCCGGCGGCCGTGATGGGACACAGCGTCGGTGAGTACGTCGCCGCGGTCGCGGCCGGCGTCTTCTCACTCGAAGACGGCCTGAAACTCATCGCGGCCCGCGGGCGGTTGATCCAATCGCTCCCCGCCGGCGGCGGGATGTGCGTCGTGATGGCCGATGAAGACACAGTTCGCAGTGCGCTCGCCGGGCGAACCGATGTCGCCGTCGCCGCGATCAACGGGCCGCGGCAGATCGTGATCTCCGGCAGCGACGCGGCGCTCGCGCCGGTCATCGCCGAGTTCGCGGCCCGGCAGATCGCCACCACGAAGCTCACCGTGTCGCATGCGTTCCATTCGCATCTCATGGAGCCAAGTCTCGGCGAGTTCCATCGCATCGCGTCGGAAGTCCGTTATTCGCCGCCGCAGATTCCGCTGATCTCGAACGTCACCGGGACGAAGGCCGGCCGCGAGATCGCCACGTCCGATTACTGGCGGGACCACATCCGCAACCCGGTGCAGTTCACGCGGGGCGTCGCGGCGCTGGCCGAGCAAAGCCGCGTCTTCCTGGAGATCGGCCCGCAGCCGATCCTCACCGGACTGGGCAAACGCTGTGTCGAAGATCCGAACTGCGTCTGGCTGCCGAGTCTGCAGAAGAACACTTCCGACTGGCAGGCGCTGCTGACGAGCCTGTCGCAGTTGTACGTCCACGGGGCGAACGTCGATTGGGGCGGATTTGACCGCGAGTATCGCCGGCGGAACGTTTCGGTCCCGAAGTATCCGTTCCAGCGAAAGACGTATTGGCTGAAACGAACGCCGGTGGCCGCGGCGCAACCGCGCGCGGCGATGACGGGCGGCGACGTGCTCCATCCGTTGCTCGGACAGCGGGTATCGCTCGCGGCGGGAGACGTGGTGTTCACGGCGGTCCTCGGCTCAAACGCGCCGGCGTATCTCGCCGATCACACGGTCCTCGGCCGGCCGCTCTTCCCGGCGACGGGGTATCTCGAAACGGCCCTCGCCGCCGGACAGGTCCTCGCGTCGGGCCAAACGGTGGTCGTGGAAGACTTGTCGCTGCTGCAACCTCTCGCGTTGCCGGCAGGAGCGAGCCGCACCGTGCAACTTGTGTTGGACGACCAGCACAACTTCCGCTACTTCAGCCAGGACGAAGCCTCGGCGTCGTGGGTCCAGCATGCGTCGGGACGAATCGCCTTCACCGCGGCGCCGGCCCAACGGAAACTCGATGTCGCCGCGATCCGTGCGCGGTGTGCGGAAGCGGTCCCGCGCGACGAGTTGTACGCCAACTTCTCGGCGATGGGGCTCGACTACGGACCGACATTCCAGGGCGTGGCGCAGGTCTGGCGCGGGCACGGCGAAGCGATCGGCGAAGTTCGGACGCCGGCGGCTCTCGCATCGCAGGCCGGACAGTATCATCTCCATCCGGCGCTGCTCGATGCGGCGCTGCACGTCCTCGCCGTGGCGATGCCGTCATCGAATGACACGTATCTTCCTGTCGGCATCGAACGCCTCGTTCCATTGCGGCCGCTGCCGGAGAAATTCTTCAGCCACGTCCGTCTGCGCGACCCGGACGACGCCGATGCCGAGTTCATCCTCGCGGATCTCAAGTTGATCGACGGCCAGAACCAGACGCTCGCCGTGCTGGAAGGGCTGCGGCTGAAGCGCGTGCCGAAGCAAAGCGCATCCCCGGCGCTGGCGAGTTCGCCCGCCGACGACTGGCTCTACCACGTCGCTTGGCGAAACCGGCCAGTTGGTGAAGCGACATTCGACGGACAGGGAACGTGGCTCATCGTGTCGACGGGCGGCGAAACCGCAAGCGCGGTGGCGAACGGGTTGCAACGCGCGGGTCAGCGGGCGCGGATCACCGCGGCGACCGATGTCGCGCGGCAAGTGAATCCGTTAGAACCCCTGGCCGGCGTGATTCACATCGCCGAGCCGACGCACACGGAGATCACGGACCCGCTCAACGGTTCGCTCGGCGATTGCGAAAGTGCATTGCATCTGGTCCAGGCGCTGCAGAAAGCCGGCGTGAAGACGCGGCTGTGGCTGGTGACACAGGGAGCGCAGGCCGTCGCGGAAGGTGATCCTGTCGATCCCTTCCAGACGGCGCTCTGGGGCCTGGGCCGCGTGATCAACATCGAACATCCCGATCTGAAATGCGTCCGCGTCGATCTCGATCCGCAGGAGGACGCGGAATCCGCCGCGGCGTCGTTGCTTGCCGAACTCGCCGGCGACACAAGTGAAGAACGCGAGATCGCTTATCGACAAGGCGAACGGTTTGTCGCACGGCTCGTGAAATCGAGCGGTCCCTCCTCCGGTTCGTTGCAAGCGCCGGCTACGCCGTATCGTTTGCAGTTGCCGACCTACGGCAGCTTCGACGATTTCCGCTTCGCCGAGATTGACCGCACGCCGCCGGACGCCGGGCAGGTGGAGATCGAAGTCCACTCCGCGGGCCTGAATTTCCGCGACGTGCTCCGAGCGCTCGGCATGCTGCAGGAGTACGAGCGGCCGCTCGGCATCACGTCAGCGGACCTCGCCCCGTTCGGCTTCGAATGCGCCGGCGTCGTCACCGCCGTCGGGCCGGGGGTGGCGCATCTCGCCGCCGGCGACGAAGTCCTCGCGATCGGTCCGGGGGCGATTCGCTCGCACATCGTCCTCGAAGCCGGCCACGTCGCCGTGAAGCCGGAAAATCTCAACATGACGGAGGCCGCGTCCGTCCCGCTGGCGTTCCTCACGGCGCTGTATGGATTAGAGAATCTCGCTCATCTGCAACCGGGCGAGCGCGTGCTGATTCACGCCGCGGCCGGCGGCGTCGGCCAGGCGGCGGTGCAGATCGCTCAGCGGCTCGGCGCGGAAATTTTCGCGACGGCCAGTCCAAAGAAGCACGACTTCCTGCGGCAGCAAGGAATCGAACACGTCTTCAATTCGCGTTCGACCGACTTCGCCGAGGAAATTCTCGCCGCGACGAATGGCGAGGGAGTCGACGTCGTCCTGAACAGCCTCAACGGCGAGTTCATCAACGCCAGCGTAAAAGTCCTGCGCAATGGCTGTCGCTTCATCGAGATCGGCAAGATCGACATCTGGACGCCGGAGCAAATGGCCGCCGCGCGGCCCGACGTGCAGTACGCGGCGTTCGATCTCGGCGAAGAGGAATCGGCCGATCCGGGATTGATCCAATCGCTGCTGGCCACGCTCACAGAGCGGTTTGCCGGCGAGGAACTGTTCGCGCTACCGCTGAAGGAATACGCCATCGGCGATGCCGTCGCGGCGTTCCGAGAAATGGCCCAGGGCAAGCATCGCGGCAAGCTGGTGCTCAACCTGGCGCACAGCGCGAAACCGCTCGTCCGCGACGACGGCAGCTATATCGTCACCGGCGGACTCGGCGGGCTGGGGATGGAAGTCGCCCGGTGGATCGTGTCGCAAGGCGGTTCCAATCTCGTCCTCACCGGCCGCCGCGGCGCAGACACCGCCGACAAGCAAGCCGCCGTGCGCGAACTCGAACAGGCCGGCGCGACGGTGCAAGTCGTCAACGGCGACGTCGGCGATGCGCAGGATGCCGAACGTATTGTGGCATCCGCGACGCAGATGGCTCCGCTGCGCGGGATCATCCATGCGGCGGGCGTGCTCGACGACGGCATGCTGGCCCAACAGACATGGCCGCGGTTCCAGAAAGTGATGCAGCCGAAGGTCGGCGGGGCATGGCAGCTCGATCGACTCACCGCCGATGCCGATCTCGATTTCTTCGTCAACTTTTCGTCGGTGGCGTCGCTCCTCGGCTCACCGGGGCAGGGGAATTACGCCGCGGCGAACTCTTATCTCGACGGTCTCGCCGCGCAGCGGTTGGCATCGGGCCGGCCGGGCGTGAGCATCCATTGGGGTCCGTGGGACGGCGCCGGCATGGCGGCCCGGTTGGAGGAACGCGACCGTGTTCGCATGAAAAAAGGCGGTTGGTCGATGCTGTCGATCAACGACGGCCTCGCCGCTCTCGAACGTATTCTGAAATCGCCCGGTCCGGCGCAGGTCGGCGTGTTGCCGCTGGATTGGCCCACGTTCATCGCGTCTGGCACGGACCTTCCGCTATTCGAGGAACTGACTGCTCCCGGCGACAGCAGCAACGCGGCGACGGGGGGAGTGCTCGACGAACTGCTCGCTGTCTCCGGGGACGACCGGCGCGAGCGATTGACGGCGTTTGTGCGGCAGGAGATCGCCGCCGTGCTGGCCTGCGACGCGGCGGACATCGAGCCGCGCGACCGGTTGCAGAATCTCGGATTGGACTCGCTGACGAGCGTCGAATTGCAGAACCGGTTGCAGCGCCCGCTTGGCCTGCAATTGCCGACGACGTTCGCGTTCGACTATCCGACGCTGGAGGCGATGACAGAGTATCTCATCGGTCAATTGCCGACGGGACCGAGCGCGAAGCCGCCGCAGAAAACCGCGCCGGTGCAGAGGCCGGCTCCCGCGCCGCAACCAGTTCCAGCTGCGAAGCGCAAGCCCGTGGTTCCCATCGCTCAAACAGCAGAGACTCCTCGAGCGGGGGGCGTGAGCCCCCTGGTTGCGGCCGAAACTTCCCAGAACGTCCCCTCCGTGAATCGCGTCCAACCAGAGGGCTTACGCCCCCCGCTCGGGAAGATCGAAGCACCGCGTGCGGAATCCAATGGACAGGCAAAAGAGATCGCGTTGAACGGCCAACATACGAAGGACGAACTCCGCGCGGACTCCATCGCCATCATCGGTCTCGCCTGCCGCGTTCCGGGCGGCGGCGAGACTCCCGACGCGTTCTGGAAAATGCTGCAAGACGGCGTCAGCGCGGTGAGCGACATTCCTGCCGATCGCTGGGACGTCGAGCAGTTCTACGACGCCAACCGAGACGCGCCGGGGAACAAGATTTATTCCCGCCGCGGCAATTTCCTGCCGGACGTACAAGGTTTCGACGCCGATTTCTTCGGCATCGCCCCGCGCGAAGCCGCGTGCATGGACCCGCAGCAGCGGCTGCTCCTCGAAACGACGTGGGAGGCCTTGGAAAACGCCGGCTGCGCGCCAGATGGCTTGTATAAGAGCCGCACCGGCGTGTTTGTCGGTATCAGCAATCTCGATTACGCCCGGCAGATCACGCTGAGCGGCATCGAGATCGAAGCCCACATGGGGACCGGCAATTCGCCCAGCGCCGCCGCGGGTCGCTTGTCTTACACGCTCGGCTTTCAGGGGCCGAGCCTCGCCGTCGATACGGCCTGCTCGTCGTCGCTGGTCGCCGTGCATCTCGCCTGCCAGGCATTGCGTGAGCAGGAATGCGATCTAGCAGTCGCCGGCGGCGTGAACCTGATGCTCTGCCCGATCACCAGCGTTATCTTCGCCAAGAGCCGCATGCTCTCGGCGGACGGCCAATGCAAGACGTTCGACGCCGCCGCGGACGGCTACGGCCGCGGCGAAGGGTCCGGCATCCTCGTGCTGAAACGTTTGTCCGCCGCCGTCGCCGACGGCGACCGCATCGTCGCCGTCATCCGCGGCTCGGCGATCAACCAGGACGGACCGAGCGGCGGCCTCACGGTGCCGAACGGCCCGTCGCAGCAGCAAGTCATCCAGGACGCCCTCGCCGACGCCGATCTTCCGCCAGCCGACGTCACCTACATCGAAGCGCACGGTACCGGCACAAACCTCGGCGACCCGATCGAAGTCGGCGCGCTGGGGGCCGTGTTCGGCAAGGTGCGCTCGGCGACAGATCCGCTGCTGGTCGGTACGGTGAAATCGAACGTGGGCCATCTCGAATCCGCCGCCGGCGTGACGGGGCTGATCAAAGCCGCGCTGATGCTAGATCACAGCGAGTTCGTCCCGAATCTCCACTTCGAGACGCCGAACCCGCACATCCCTTGGAGCCAGTTGCCAGTCGAAGTCGTCACCGCGCGGCAACCGTGGCCCGCGAACCGGCCGAAGGTGATCGGCATCAGTTCGTTCGGTTTCACCGGCACGAACGCGCACATCGTGATGTCCGCCGCGCCGGACATCGCGAAACCCGTGAAAACGGCCAGTCGACCAGAGTTGCTCATCCTGTCGGCCCGCACCGCAGCGGCACTCGATGAACTCGCCGCTCGGCACGCGGCGTTCCTCGAACAACATCCGAGTACTGCACTCGCCGATGTCGCCTACTCGCTCGCCGTCGGGCGGTCGCATTTCGAATATCGATTGGCCGTCGTCGCCGATTCCGCCGAGGATGCCGCCCGCCAGCTTCGCAGCGGCGCGGAGGTCGACCGCGGCCGCGTGAAAAAGTCGGCCGGCAAGGCGAACGTGAATGTCTCCACCAAAGACCGGGCCGCGACGCTGCTGGAGATCGGCAAACAGTTCACTCAAGGGTTCGACATCCGTTGGAAGGACGTCTTCGCGGGAGAGCCTCGCCGCAAGCTCGCGTTGCCGACTTATGCCTTCCAGCGGCAACGCTACGGGATCGACCTGCTGAAATCGGACGATCCGTCGTCTGAGTCCGGAGATCACCCGCTGCTGGGAGCGCGTCTGGCCTCGGCATCGCGAGACGTGCAGTTCCAGTCGGCGCTGAACACCGACCGAATCTCGATGCTCGCCGATCACCGCGTCGGCGACGCCGCCGTGTTGCCGGCGAGCGCGTATCTCGAAATCGCATTGGCCGCTGCGCGCGAGGTGCTGCCGGACGACTTCGCCGGCATCCGCCTGCGGGACGTCGCGCTGCAGCAGATGCTCCGCTTGCCCGCCGCACGGTCGCAGACGGTGCAGACGATCGTCACCGAACAGGAGGCCGGCTTCCGGCTGGAGTTCTACAGCCAGGGCGATGACGGCGCGACCGACTGGCGATTGCATGCCACGGCACAGTTCGAGGCGATCCACGCAGCCGAGCCGGTCGCTGGCGATCTCGCGGCGCTGCGCCGCAAGCTAACGAAGCCCCGCGACCTCGACGAAATATACGGCAAGTTCCAGCGCTTCGGGCTGAACTACGGCCCGCAATTCCGCAGCCTGCGGCAGTTGTTCCGCATCGAAGGTGAGGCGCTCGCTGAATCGGAAGTCGCCGCGGAGAGCTTCGATTATCTGGCTCATCCAGTCCACGTTGACGCCTGCTTCCAGGCGCTCGCCGGAGCGCTGGAAGGCGTGCACGAGGCGACCTACTTGCCGATCGGTCTCGACCGGATGTCGGTCTTCGCGCGGTTCCCCGAACGCGTGTGGAGCCACGTCGTCGTGAAGGAATCGCGGGCCGACGTCGTCGTCGCCGACGCGACCGTGTTCGATGCCGACGGCACGGTCCTCGCGACAATAATCGGGTTGCGGCTGCAGCGTGTCTCCCGCGACGTGAAGCCATCCACCAGGTCTGCCAGTTCGCTGAGCAAAGCCTCGGCGAAGGGAGACCGCGCGAAATCGCTGGCTCCGTCCGCCGCCGCGGAAGCCCTCGCCGCAAAGATCAAAGCCGGATCGGATCCCGACCGCAAACCGCTCATGGTCGAGTATCTGCAAGAGGAACTCGCGACGGTGTTGCGGCGGACCAATCGTCCCGATGCGGAAAAATCGTTCAGCGAGATGGGAATGGATTCGCTGATGGGCGTCGATTTCCTCTACCGCATCCGGCAGGGACTCGGGCTCGAACTTCCGGCTGAAGCGTTGATGCTCCATCCGACGATCGTCACGCTGAGCGGCGAACTCCTGAAGCAGTTGGACCGGTCGCAGCACGCGGCGAATGGCGCGAGCCATGCGGGATCGGGATTCTCTGCATTGATCGCCGATCCGTTCGAGTCGGCAGCGTCGCCGTGGTTCCAGTTCCCCAAGCCGTCGCCGTCGGCCCGCGTGCGGCTGTTTTGTTTCCCGCCGATCGCCGGCGGCGCGTCGATGTACGCGACTCTTGCCGAGCAGTTGCCGCCGGAGATCGAACTCTGCGCCGTCCAGTTGCCGGGCCGCGAAGACCGTGCTGCCGACGATGTCCTCACCGATTTCCCGGAACTGCTGGAAACGCTCGCGGGGGAATTCCTCGATCTGCTCGACCGGCCGTTCGCGTTCTTCGGACACAGCGGCGGGAACCTGATCAGCTACGAGCTGGCGCACCTCGTGCAGCAGCGCTATAATTTGCGGCCGAAGAAGCTGTTCGTCGGCGCGTTCTGGTCGCCGGAGCGGGCCGTGGACATCACCAGCGATCCCGGCGTGCTGATCGACAAGCTGAAGCAGCCGGAAACGCTGCTCGTCCCGCGGTCGAACACCGCGGCGGGCCTCGCCGTCGTCACGGCGGACGTCGACTTGTTCGCGACGTACCGCTACCGAGAACGGCCGCCGCTCAAATGTCCGATCATCGCGTTCGGCGGCGAAGAGGACGGCATCATCAGCCAGGACGACCTCAATGACTGGTGCCGCTTCACGCAAGGCGGCTTCCAACTCGAACTCCTGCCGGGCACGCACAGCTCGTACCTGTCCGACCCGCGGGTGGTGGAGTTGGTGATTCAGGAATTGGTGCAGTCGGCCTAAACCGGGAAAGAGTTTTACCGCGGATCATACGGAGATAAAAAGAGAAGACCCTAGTTAAGCCATGTCACTCAACAGGCGGATTGGCCACGAACAGGCACAAGCATTACCAGTGGATTGCGTCGGATGTGGTCTGGCTCCCTGGGACTGTTTTTGGGACTTCCTTTTTGTGATGCTTGTGCTGTTGCGGCTAACCCTCGGTGAAATCCATGGCAAAAGCATTTGGGATTCGACCATGAAGCGCATCCTCATTCTCTACTACTCGCAATCGGGCGATGTGAAACGCGTCGTCGACGCGCTGGCTGCGCCGTTGGCGGAGACCGGAACGGAACTGGTCTGGGAGGAGCTGCGGCCGATGGCGCCGTATCCGTTTCCGTGGAAGAGCATCTCCAATTTCTTCAACCAGATGCCGGAATGCATCCTCCAGCGCCCGCCGGAGATCACCGAGCCGACGTTCGATGTGAACCGACGCTACGATCTCGTGATCCTGGCCTACCAGGTCTGGTTCCTCTCGCCGTCCCTGCCGGTGCAGGGGTTCTTCCGGACCGAGCATGCTCAAGTTCTGAACGGCGCGAACGTGATCACGCTGTCGGTCAGCCGCAACATGTGGCAGAACGCGTCGCAAACGATGAAGTCGCTCCTGGCCAAAGCCGGTGCGAAGCATCTCGACAACATCGTCGTCACGCATCAGGGGCCGCCCGCGGCGACGTTTGTCACGACGACGCGAAAATTGTTCTCCGGCAAGGAAAACCGCGCCGGCGGCGTGCTGCCCGCGGCGGGCGTCGCGGCGGAAGACATCGAGCGTGCGCAGTCGCTCGGCGCGCACTTGGCCCAGCGGCTCGACCGGTTGGACCAGCCCGAGTGCGGTTCGCTCCTCGCGGGGCAGAACGCCGTCTGGGTGAATCGCCGGTACGTCGTGCCGGAGATCGCCGCGTGGTACATCTTCCGCTTCTGGGCGAACGTGATCACCGCCTGCGGCCGAGTCTCCCAGGGCTTGCGAAAGTTCGCCGTGTTCCTGTTCGGCTGCTGCCTGCTCGGCATGATCGTCACGCTGCCGCTGTTCCTGCTCGGCAAGCTGTTGATCACGCCGTTCATCCACCGCCGCGTTCAGGATTACATCACGCAGTTGTACGAGCCGACCGGCAGGCCGCGCGAGCCGATTGCCTCCGCAGCGCTGCCGTCGCCCGTTCCCGCGCCGCAGGCCCCCTTGCAAGGTCCCTCGACCTGAGAGTCCCGCTATGCCCGCTTACATCACCGGATTCGGCGTCTGCCTGCCGAACGACGCTGTGCCCAACGATCAGATCGAGGATGTGATCGGCACGGTGAACGACCGCCCGTCGCAGGTGAAGGACATGATCCTGCAACGCAACGGCATCCGGTGGCGCTACTACGCCGTCGATCCGAAAACCAAAAAAGCGACGCACAACAATGCGCAGCTCACGGCCCAGGCCGTGCGGAACCTTGGCGAGACGACCGGCCTGTCGCTCGACGACATGGAGCTCCTTGTCTGCGGCACATCGTCGCCCGACCTGATGATTCCCAACCACGCCTGCATGGTGCTCGGCGAATTGAAAAGCAGCCCTTGCGAAGCGGTCTCCACGGCGGGCGTCTGCTGCTCCGGCATCACGGCACTGAAATACGCCTACCTCAACGTCGAGTGCGGCCAGGTGCAGAACGCCGTCTCGTGCGGTTCGGAGTTGGCCTCGGGGTCCCTCAAGTCGTCGCAGTTCAAGGCGCCGGTCGAGCGGGACGACGCCACGGTGGAGGCGAACCCGTATCTCGCGTTCGACCAGGAGTTCCTGCGGTTCATGCTGTCCGACGGCGCGGGGGCGGCGCACATCAGCGCGCAGCCGCGATCCAACGGGCTGTCGCTGAAGATCGAGTTCATCGATATCGTCACCTTCGCCAATGAGGCTGAGACGTGCATGTACGCCGGCGGCGTCCGCGACGCCGATGGCACGATGCGCGGCTGGCGGCAGGCGGAGCACGGCCTGGAGGAAGTCCTCAAGAAGGGCTATTTGAATCTGTCGCAGGACGTGAACGTGCTGGTGCGGCACATCGTCCCGATGGCCGGCCGGTCGCTGGAACGGATCCGCGCGCGGCGCGATCTCGACCCAAGATCGATCGACTTCTTTCTGCCGCATTTGTCGAGCATGTTCTTCAAGAAGCCGATGTACGACGTCATGGCCTCCGCCGGGTTCGAGGTGCCGAACGGCAAGTGGTTCACCAACCTGCCGTACAAGGGGAACACCGGCGCGGCGTCGATCTACATCATCCTCGAAGAACTGTTGAACTCGGGCCGCCTGCAGCCCGGCCACCGCGTCTTGTGCGCCGTGCCGGAAAGCGCGCGGTTCACTTATGCGCTGATGCTGCTGACTGTGGTCAGCGGGTGAAGCGGCTGCCCTGCTAACAATAACAACTAACAACTGACGGCTAACAACTAGCAAGAAATCATTGCCATGCGTGCCGAACCTGTGACGGAAAGTATGTTGGAGTGGGCGGCGGACCGGTGCGGGCTGGTGCCGCGGCCGTTCATCGCCACGTTTCACGGCCCGTTGGTGGCGCGGTGCCTGATGATCGCCACCAAGCTCGGCGTGTTCGAAGGGTTGGAGTTCGGCCCGAAGACGTCCGAGGTCATCGCCGAGGCAGTAGGGACGCACCCGTTGGCGACGGAGAAGCTGCTCAACGTGCTGGTCGCGGCGAAGTATCTGCGTCACGACGGCCGGGCCTATTCGCTGTCGAAGGTCTCCCGCAAATGGCTCTTGAAGTCGAGCCCGACGCCGCTGCGCGACAACGTCATCCTGCGGTTCCTCGAATGGGGCGTGTTCGACAATCTGGAAAACTTCGTGATGACGGGCCAGCAGCTCGACATTCACGGCCAGATGACCGAGGAGCATTGGGGCATCTACCAGCGCGGGATGAAGTCGCTGGCCCGCATGAGCGCGCCGGAGATCGTCGCGCGGACTCCGGTCCCGAAAGGGGCGACGCGGATGCTTGACATCGGCGGCTCGCACGGATTCTATTCGGTCGGCTTGTGCCGGAAGCATCCGGGACTGTCGTCGGTGATTCTTGATCTGCCGCAAGCCGTGACGTACGCCGCGCCGCTGCTCGCCGAGGAGAACATGGGAGACCGCGTGGTCCATCGTCCAGGGAACGCGCTGACGGACGATCTCGGCGAGTCGCAATGGGATCTGGTCTTCATCTCGCAGCTCTTGCATCACTTCACGACGGAGCAGATTCGTGAGCTGATGGCCCGTGTAACCAACGCGCTGAAGCCGGGCGGCGTGCTCGCCTGCGTGGAAGTTCTCCGCCAGGATTCGCCGCAGAATTCCGAGCAGACCGGAACGGTGTTCGACATGTTCTTCGCCGCGACGAGCCAGTCCGGCACGTGGCCGGTGAAGGACCTGCAAGCGTGGCAACGCGGCGCGGGCCTGACGCCGCTCAAGCCCCGTGTCCTATTCAGCGCCCCAGTGTCGATCGTCGCCGCGCGAAAAGGGTGATCATCACGCATCGCTGCGATACTCCAGCAGCTTGTTTACGAACAATCCGCGAATGGGGCTTCTCAAACACTCCCGATCAGCCCAGCTTGCGCAGAGTTGCAAAAATCGGCCTCGCGATGTGTTCAGGAATGCGAAAGCATGCGCCGAGCGACATCAACGCGACATGCGCGCGCAGCGGAGCGACGTTCGGCCGCCACAAAACGGTTTTCAAACGCCGCCGATCTTCCTCGCGGCGGCCATTGTAAACGTCCGGTGACCACAACGAGCCGGACCAGGCCGCGGAAGCTCATTTCAGCAGCCGGATACGTTCGAGGTCCGGCAGCCGCAGTTGCATCGCATGCGTGCCGAGGCGGAGGCGTCCCGGCTTCGACGGCAAGTGAACCAGGAACGGTTTTCCGACCAGTAGATTGCGCGGCACGGCGGCATAGCCCCAGCGGCGGCTGTCGTGCGAGACCGGACTGTTATCGCCTAGCACAAAGAACTCGTCGGGGCCCAGTTCCTGCGGCTGGCTGATGCCGTGCTTCGCCTGCAGCGACGTGTAGTACACATCGCGAAAGACGTCGATCTCGTCGACGCGGACCGTCAGGCCGTTTGCGCCGAACCGGATGGGATGCCGCGTCACCCGGCTGTCGGGCGGCGTGCGGAATGGGAACGGCGGCATCACGGCTTTCCCGTTGACCGCGAGCAGCACCTGCTGATCGAAGAGCGACATCTCGATCACCGCGCCGCCGCGGAAGAGGCTCGGCAAAAAGCTGCCGGTCGCTGCCGGCTCCTCGCTGTCCTCCAGATGCAGCCGCACGTCGCCGTTCTCGAAGTCGAACACGGCGGCGAAGTCCTGCGGGCCGGACGACATCTCCAGGCGAAATTCGCCGCGGCCTTTGCGGACTTCGACTCGGCCCGACCACATCAGATCGCGAACCACGACGGGCGGCTGCTGCTGATCGGCCGAGTTGTAGCCATAAAAATCGCTCACCGGTGCGACATGCGACTGCTCGTACAAGTCGTCGACGGCGCTCAGGAACTCGGCGCGGCTCGATAGTTCGTGCAGCCGGTCGCGGACGAGTTCCGGCATTGCGCCGATGCACGACAGCCGGTGGGTCTGCCGGTCGAACCGCAGCCCCGCATGCGGCACCGACTCCGGCAAGATTTCGCGCGGCCAACTGTCGAGCGATACCGACGTCTGATGCTCGCCGCCGGCGCGAATCCAATGAGCGTAGTTCACCCAGGCCACATGATCGCTGTCGACGCCGGTCAGCAGGAAGCCGTCGTCGTCGGGCTTCCATGCGGGCTGGTCGTCCCGTTCCGGTTCCTCCGCGACCCAATGCGGATGTGCCGTCGCGTCCTGCTCCGCGCCGCGATGCCGGTGGACGGGAATCCGCAGTTCGCGCTGCTCGTCCCAATTCTTGCGGCACAGTTCGCCGTTGATGTGGACGTCGCCGTCGAGCATTTGAATCGACTCGCCCGGCAGACCGACGACCCGTTTGACGAAGGCCTCCGTCGGCTCGACCGGATTGCGAAAGACGATCACTTCCCACCGCCGCGGCGAGCGGTAGAGATACATCTGCTTGAAGACCAGCAGTTGGTCGCCGTGATTGCGCGGCACGTCGCCGACGAGGATGCCCGTCTGGCCGCAATTCGGGCAGGTGGATCGCTGCCGGCGGGCGTTGTCGGCCGCTTCGTCGTCGGGATCGTCGGTGTCGTAGGCGACGCCGAAAGGGAACTCCGCGTGGCACGTCGGGCAGTGGACGCGCTTGTGATAGCCGAGCAGCGCGGGGGCCATCGACCCGGTGGAGATCATGTAGCCTTCCGCGAGAAACGTGCGGAAGAGAATCACCGCGATCAAGAGGCTGATCAACGACTCCGCCAGCGCCCGCGGCAAACTTGCCGAGGGAGGAGCATCGGGCGTCGAAGCAGCGGACGGATCGGACACGATGGCAGGTCGTCTGTTGCGGGGCGTCGGTCGCAGGCGCAACCCGTCGGTCGCGCACCGCTTTAGATTTTAGTTCAATCTCGTCGGCAGCGGGAAGAGCAAGCGCGGAGGCTTCGGCAAGATGGAGAAGTGTTAAGCGGCCATCCACGAGATTTGAACCCTCATCGAAGCCGTGATATCAATGAGGGATGCGATGCCGACTCACTCACGATCCTTCTACTGCCGCGGAAGCCCTCCGTGCGGGGAAACTGGTCGCGTTGCCGACGGAAACGGTCTACGGTCTCGGCGGCAATGCGCTGGACGTGCGGGCCGTCGCGCAGATTTTTGCGGCGAAGGATCGTCCGACGTTCGATCCGCTCATCGTGCATGTCGCCTCGGTCGATCGGGTGTCGGAAGTCGCGGCCGAGTTTCCGCCGCTGGCCCGAAAACTCGCCGAGAGGTTCTGGCCGGGGCCGATGACGCTGGTCTTGCCGAAGACACCAGCCGTGCCGGAACTGGTCACCTCGGGGCTGTCGACGGTCGCTGTCCGGGTGCCGGACCATCCGCTGATGCAAGAGGTGCTGCGGCTGACGGGGTTTCCCATCGCCGCGCCGAGCGCCAATCTGTTCGGACGTCTGAGCCCCACTAGGCCGGAGCATGTGCTGGAGCAACTGGGCGACCGCATCGACCTGGTGCTCGATGGCGGACCGTGCCGCGTGGGAGTGGAATCAACGATTGTGCAGATCGCCGGCGACCGGGTTCATCTGCTGCGGCCGGGCGGCGTTTCCTTGGAATCCATTGAAGAGCTGATTGGCCCGGTGGAGCGTCCGAGCGCCGAGACCGTCGCCACTCCCATTGCGCCGGGCCAACTCCCTTCGCATTACGCGCCGCGCACGCCGCTACAGATTGTCGATGAAATTCCGCGCACATCGCCTGCGAGCAACGTCGGCGCGCTGCTGTTCGTTCCCCGAGATGTCACAGACTATCAACATGTGGAGGTATTATCCTCCACAGGGGATCTGATGGAAGCCGCGGCCCGCTTCTTTCAAGCGCTTCATTATCTCGACGACAATGGTCGATTGAAGATCATACTGGCTGAAAAACTGCCGAACCAAGGCTTGGGCTGGTCGTTGAACGACCGTCTTCGGCGCGCCGCGGCGCGTTGAATCGCTATCTTCCGGCTGAACTCTCAAATTTCCCAAACTTTGCACGTTTTGGACCATGATTTGAACGGAACTCTCACTGGGAGAAACTGTTCAATGATGATGCCTGCCCCCGCTCTGCCCCGAACGACCTCCAAGAATGGCGCTCCGCACGGACGCTTGAGGATTGATCCCTTGTTTGATCTTGCCGATCGCAAGCGCCTGAGCGACATCGTCGCCAATCGCATTCGAGATTACATCATCACGAATCAGCTCCAGCCGGGAGACCGCCTGCCCACGGAACTGGAGATGGCCCAGCAGTTCGGCGTGAGCCGGGTCAGCATCCGCGAAGCAACGAAAGCTCTGTGTTTTCTCGGCTTCCTCGACGCGACGCCGCGCCGCGGAACCATCGTCGGCCAAGTGGATTTCCGCCGCGTTTCGCAGTTCCTGGAACTGCATCCGGCGCTGAAAGATGCCACGGCACGGCAACTCGTCGATACGCGGCTGATCCTCGAACTTGGCATGCTCCCCTATCTGTGCGACCGGATGCAGCGGCACCCGGAAGTGTATCAGAAGTTTGTAGAGCATCTGGACGCAGCGGACACGACGACGGATGTCTCCGAATGGCTGCAACTGGACTGCGAATTTCATTGCCTGCTCGTCGATTCGAGCGGCTTGTCGCCGATGTTCCTCTGTCGCGAACTCATCGTCTACTTCTTCGGGCGTTTGCAAGGGGCGCTGCAAGACACCGCCGTGCGCGAGCGGCTTGAAGCCGAACTGGCGAACAAGACGGCCGAGCATCGACGACTCATCGACTTGCTCCGCGACCAGAAACTGGATCAAGCCCAACGCGAACTGAAGTCTCACGTCAATTCATATCTGACGCTGATCGAGGCTTAAAGGATGTAGGGTTTGCCGAGGCTCTACGACGCGAACCGACTCATCCCATTGCAGCCGCCCGTTTCGGTATTCACAATGTGTCCGTGATGATTTCCGGCACCTTGGCGAGATACCGGCAATGACGCGACTGGTGGCTTTCTGCTCCCTCATGTTGATCGCGGTCTCTGCCCGCGCGGCCGATCCGGTCGAGAACGATTGCTATCGCCTGACGACGTTCCGCATCCCGGACGACGTTTCCCTCGAAGTCGGCGCGATTGAACTGCTGCCGGACGAGCGGTTGGCCGTCTCCACGCGGCGCGGCGAGATCTGGCTCGTCTCGAATCCGTTCGCCGACGATTCAGCCCAGATGAAATGGACGCGGTTCGCACACGGCTTGCACGAAGTTCTCGGCGTGTCGCACCGCGATGGTTGGATCTACGTCACGCAGCGCTGCGATGTTTCGCGGCTCAAAGACACCGACGGCGATGGCGTCGCCGAATTGTTCGAAGTCGTCAATGACGGCTGGGAAGTCAGCGGCGATTATCACGAATATGCGTTCGGATCGAAGTTCGATCGCGACGGGAACCTGTGGGTCGTACTCTGCTTGACCGGTTCGTTCAGCAGTCAATGCAAGTACCGTGGCTGGTGCGTCCGCATCTCGCCCGACGGAAAACTCACTCCTACCACGAGCGGCATTCGCTCGCCGGGCGGCATCGGCGCGAACCTCGCCGGCGACATGTTCTACACCGACAATCAAGGGCCGTGGAACGGAACGTGCGCGCTCAAGCACCTGTGGCCCGGCAAGTTCGTCGGCCATCCGGGGGGATTCGCCTGGTACGACTTGCCCGAAGCGAAAGCCGCGATGGGCCCGAAGCCGATCGAACCGCTCTCCAAGAGCCGGTTCATGACGGAAGCCGCCAAGATCCCGGAATATGTGCCGCCCGTGATTTTGTTCCCGTACAAGAAAATGGGCCAGTCGGCCAGCGGTGTCGTCTGCGATGCGTCCGAGGGAAAATTCGGGCCGTTCGCCGGGCAATTGTTCGTCGGCGATCAGACGAACAGCACCGTCATGCGATGTTTCCTGGAAAAGGTTGATGGTTTTTATCAGGGAGCCTGTTTCCCGTTCCGCGAAGGCTTCGGCTCCGGCACGCTGGCGTTGTTGCAGCAGGGCCGGTCAATGTTCGTCGGCGGAACAAATCGCGGCTGGGGGTCGCGGGGCAACAAACCGTTCGCACTGGAACGGATCGACTGGACCGAAAAGACGCCGTTCGAGATCCACGAGCTGCGCGCCAAGCCGGATGGCTTCGAGCTGACGTTCACCGAACCGGTCGATGCCGCGACGGCGGGCGATGTGAAATCATATGCGATCAGCGGCTATACCTACATCTTTCAAGCCGATTACGGCAGTCCGGAAGTCGATTTCATCGAGCCGAAGATCACTGGAGCCCAAGTCTCCGGGGACCGCAAGAGCGTCAGGCTCGTCGTGGACGGACTCGTCGCGGACCGTATTATCGAACTGCATGCCGATGGCATTCGCTCGGAGAGCGGATTGCCCCTGTTGCACAAAGAGGCTTATTACACGCTGAATCGGATTCCGCAGGCGGAGAAGTAGTCGCCCCAATCCCGGTTAGAAGACGAATCGGGATTTAGGTTCTTCGTCACTGCGAGCCTTCACCGCTGACGGCTTGATTGACCTTCAGCGTGCCGTCGACGGGAATGAAATCGAGCCGTTGGGCTTGTACTCCCGGTAGATTTTCACCGGTCGACTTTTGCTGCCAGATCGTCGCCTTGCGGTTGCCGAGCGAGCGCAGCACGAAGAGGCCCTTCGTTTCGTCGTAGCTGATCTGATCGGCTTGGCCGAAGAAGCCGCGGCCTTCGAGGTTCGTATTGCCCATGCCCAGCAGTTGTACGGCCGCTTTGCCCTCGGCATTGGGAACGGATTGAGCGACTTCCAACTTGTCGCATTTCATCCAGCCCCCCTCCTTGGGGAGATTGTTCCGCTGAAAGACCTCCATCGGACGCATCACCGGGCCGTACA
>CAZDGB010000008.1:0-49844 GCA_964504645.1 uncultured Planctomycetaceae bacterium
AGCACCTGATACAGCGCGTTGCCGATCACCGTGCTGCGCAGATGGCCGACGTGCATTGGCTTGGCCACGTTCGGCGAGGAAAAGTCGACGACGACCGTGCGCGGCGACGACGCGTTCGGCACGCCCAGGCGGTCGTCGCTCAACAACTTCGCCGTTTCCGCCGCGAGCCGTTCGTCCCGCAATTTCAGATTGATGAACCCCGGCCCGGCAATTGACGGCGCCTCGCACAGATCGGCGACGTCTAACTTCGAGACGATTCGCTCAGCGATCTCCCGCGGCGGCTGGTTGAGGACCTCCTTCAACGGCATGGCGCAGTTCGCCTGAAAATCGCCGAACTTCGCATCCTGCGCGGGACGCAGCATGTCGACGTACGGCTCGGGATTGGGGACGAGGTCCGTCAACGCCGTCCGTAATCTTTGCCGCAATTCCGACAGAAAGTTCATTGTCTCTTATTCCATTTCACTGCACAGACTGCGAATGCGTTGTGAAGCGCTCGTTGGCACGTCGGGCTGACGCCTCGATGCTCGCCTAAAACGACAGCGTCACTCCTCACTTCGCCGCGGCGCACAGTTCCTTCCAGTCCACTTTGCGCGCGTCGGCCCAGAGGTGTTCCAGGTCGTACAAGCCCCGCGCTTCCGACAGAAAGGCGTGCAGCACGACGTCGCCGTAGTCTTGGAGAATCCACGAGCTCCGTTCGTCCCCTTCCTCGCCCATCGGCCGGTTGCCGCGCGACTTCATCACCTGGCGGACTTCCTCGGCGAGGGATCGCAACTGCCGCGGCGACGTGCCGGTGGTGATGACGAAGTAGTCGACGATGGGGGTGATCTCGGTCAGGTCGAGGACCACCGTCTCCTTGCCTTTGAAATCCTCAGCGATCTGGGCGCACAGACAGGCGTCGGCCAACCCGCGATGGCGGTTCGGGGAGGGGGGATGGGTGACCGATGAGGGTTGAGGATTGATAGAATTTTCCCGCGAGCTACTTTTTACGGCCACAACCTCGCCCCCGACCTTTAACTGGAGAAACTCAAGACCCTGAACGAATCGTCGACACGATTCTAACCCTGCGGGTTCGTTCCGGACCAGTATAGCATTTTGTGCCACGGCTTGGCGGCTTTGAGCCAAGCCGTGCGTCTGATTCCATGGCCAAACGATGGAACGACGCTACTTTTTGATCTGTTCCGCCAACTTGTACACGCGGCGATGGAGATGCCGGACTCGGGCCAGCACGGCTTCCGCAGAGGGAAACGACCGGTGTTCGCGGAACAGCCATTCCAGCCACGTGACAGCGCTGAGCAGCACGCCCGAACGGTCCAGCGCCGTGAAGAGCGCTTCCTCGGCGAGCGAAAGCGGGCGGTGCCGGCGATAGACATCCAGGGCGAATTGCCGCTCGGCGGAGTCATCTTCCACCAGGCTGCCGACAAGCCGCGCCAAGTCGGTGGCAACGTTTTCCGTGCGGCAGGCGGAGGCGTCGATCAGGCCGGTCAACTGATCACCTGAAAACAGCAGGTGATCGTGCCAGATGTCTCTGAGGCACGGTTGCAACGCAAACCGCTCGACTTGCAGCGCAGTGAGTTCCGCCGTGATGGACGGGACGAGCACCGGAATGCGCTGCGACATTTCGCCGCACAGCCGATGCAGTTCGTCAGGCGAAGCACGCAAAATCTCGCGATTGAAGGCCTGGAAAGACGCGGACGATAGCTGGCGCAACTTCTGCAACCGTTCGCTGACCGCCGGAGAAAAATCCGAATCTGAGCCAAACCACGATCGTTCGTTGGCCATCGGAGAGAACATCGCCGCGGCGCGATGCCAGCGGGCCAACGCCGTCAGCGCGGCTTCCAGGCGCGATCGATTTGGATCGGCATGAAAGTCCGCGGTTCCCGGCAGCCACGACTCCAACTGCCACAGTTGTTCACCACTGACGACCAGCGTTTCCCCGGCATCGCTGGTCAGCGGCGAAGCGACAAACTCCAACTCCGATTGCCGCAGGTGCGCGAGTAGTCGATGCAGGCCGCGAATGCGTGCGGCCGGAAGAGCATTTTCCGGCCAACAGCGCAGCGCCCACGCGTGTTCGGCCGCCGCAATTCTCCAGACCTGCGCGCCGCTGAACCCGGCAAAGGCGGCGATCGATCCGATGTCGGCCAGATCGATCCGCCGCGCAAATTGCCTCAAGACTTCGCGGCACAGGGGGGAAATCTCCATAGCCAGGATGATATCGAAACCTGAAATCGGATGGCGGCTGATCCTTCCCTCCGCGATCCGATATTCGCCACCCACTCTCCAAAACCCGCCTCGTTGACAGTCGTTTGTGCGAGGGAGTAAAACATTAAGGAACGTTCAAGCGGAGCACGGGACGGCTCCGGCACAACGAGTGACGTCAGGGAATGGTCAGACGATTCTCGTTGGATCTCAAATCGCATTTTCTGCCGAAGGAGCGTCCCTTGAATATTTGCAGTTGGCGTTCATTGGTCTGGTCGTCGGTGGCCGCGCTGCCCGTGCTGGCCGCCATTCCCAGCGATCTTGCAGCCTGTTGCGGCTGGGGTTGGAGCGGCCACGGTTCGTACTACGCCGGCTACTCGGGCGGCGGGTACTACAACAACTACTACAGCGGATGTTGCGGCACATCCTACGGTTATGCGCCGGCCTTCGCGCAGAGTCATGCCAGCGGCCCCGCTTGCGTGCCGTGCAGCGGTGGCGGATGCGACGTGACGAGCCCCGCGCCGGCGCCTTCGACGTCGCCGACGCGCCCCGTGCCGGATGACGGGTTCCGGCCAAAGCCAGACAGCAACACACCCGCCGACGTCCCTCCTCGTCGCCGTGGACGAACGCCGACGTTTGATCCGCGGGATGAGGCGCCGGCTGGAACAGGAAATTCCACGACCGAGGGCTTGGACGGCACTCGCGGCAAACGAAGATTCGAGCCGGAAACCACGCCTGAAGCCGGTACCGGTGACTTCGAACAGCCGTATGGAACCAAGTCGAATTCACCGGAAGACCGCGTCAAGAAGCCACCCATGCCGACGGACTCGGAGAAAAAAGTCCCCGATCCGAACGATGCGTTCCCGACGAACGAAGACCCGGAAGAGACCAAAACTAATCGTCCGGACCTCGACCTCGGACCGTCTTCCAACACCCATGAACCGGCCAAGCCGGCCGATGCCAGCGAGACGGTGATTCCGCCCAAGCAGAAGCAACCCGCGCCGACGATCGAATTTCCCGATCCCGCGCCCGAACCGGAGCCGGTCAAGGAACTCGATCGCGACAGCGATTCCACGACGACCGGTGTCGCCCCCAAAACGCGGTTGGCGATTCGGGCTCGCTTCAGCACCCCTTCGATCGTGCGGCTGAAGCTGCGACCGGAATCGAAATGGCTCGCCGCGCCGCAGGCCCCGGTGCTCGCCAAGCACTGATTGCTCTTTGCACGAACCGTTGAAGCCCGGCTTTCTGCTTTGGAAAGCCGGGCTTCTTTCGTGTCGTGCCGAGATATCAAGACCGGGCTCAAGCCGGCACTCCAGCGGTCAGGCCTCCGCCGCGACGGCTTTGGCGACCGACTCAACGTCGTCGGTCAGCAGATCGTCCGGCAGCGGTTCGATGACTTTCATCGATTTCCACTTGCCTTGCAGGAACCGGGCGCAAAAGCCCAATCCCATGGCAATCACATACAGCGAACAGAAGACCCAGCTCCAGTTCAGACGGCGGCTTTCGTCGATGAATCGCCAGGCCAGATAGGTCGGCAGCACCAGCAACCCCATCGAACACGCCAGCGTGTAAGCCATCGAAAACAAGGTGTCGCCCGCGGCCCGCACCGCCGAGCCGAAGATGATCGCCATCGCGTCGAAGAACGAATAGAGCGCTACGAACCGCAGCAACACCACGACCACGGCGTGCATCTCCTCGAACGGCACGGCGTCTTCCGCCTTGGAATCGACGAAATGAGCGTACGGCCAGAGAAGCAGGTCTGGCAGCAGCACGTAGATCAATCCGCACGTCAACATGTAGCTTCCCGCGATTACAAAACCGCGGCGGGCGGTCCGCGCGGCGATCTCCGGGCGGCCTTCGCCGATTCGCTGCCCGACCAGCGTCGACACGGCGATGCTCATTCCCAACACCGGGATGAACGCCAGCGTGTTCAGGTTGAACGCGATGTTCGTCGCGGCGAGTTCCTCCTTGCCGAGCCAGCCGATAATCATGATGAACGCCGTGAAGCCGGCGATGTCGATGAACAGGTTGTAACCGCTCGGCAAGCCGAACCGCATCATGCGGCGAAAGAGCTGCTCGTCGGGCATCCACGCGGAGAGGAAACGGTATTCCCGTTCGACACTTGGACGTAACAACAACCAGAGAAAGATGGCCGCACAAAACCCGGAGGAAATATTGGTGGAGATCGCCGCCCCGGCGATGCCCCATTCGGGAAACGGGCCCCAGCCATAAATCATGGCGTAGTCCAACGGCGCATCGAGCAACACGCCGGCAATGTTGACGACGCTCACCAGAGTCATCTGCCCGCGGCCGCTAAAAAAACAGGAGAGCGCCGCGGTTAAGAGCGCGGGAATCGCGCCCCAGCACAGCCAATAGAAATACTCGGCCTCCAGCGCTGCCACCTTGCCCTCGTGGCCGATCCACTCGAACAACGGATAGGCCAGCGGAGCGGCGATCCACAGCGCGCCGCCGGCCAGCAGCGAGAAATAGACGCCTTGCCAGATCGAAGCCGAGACGCGCTCCTTCCGTCCGGCTCCTTCGTACTGGGCGACGAACGTATTGACGTACTGCACCACGCCGAACGGCAGGCTGAGCGCCGTCCAGAAGAAGATGCCGGCCGGCAACGCCGCCGCCATGGCCTCCCGAGAGTAGCCAAACAAGAAGAGACGGTCGAGGATATGCATCAGCGATTGCGTGCCGGCGCTGATCATGAGCGGCACGGCGAGGACGAGCAATTCGCGGTAGCCGCCGTGGGGATGCTCCTGCTCACCGGCGGGCGCGGTGGAATCGGTCACAACAAATCCTTTCCGGTGCGTTCCTTCGCACGACGTCTGCGTGCCCTCACAACGATAGACGGCCCGAATGGGGAATGACAACCGTAAGGGGCGAAAGGTTCGGGATGAGTTGTCGGTGAAGGGTGAGATTTGTAGGTTGTGCTTCTCAGACAACAACTTGCCACCAGGAGCCTGCATCATGCGTTCATGCCGTTTTCTGTTCGTGTTCGGGCTGGTCCTGTCGCCGGCGTTGTGCCGGGCCGACGTGAAGCTGCCAGCCATCTTCAGCGATCACATGGTGCTGCAGCAGGGGATAGACTTGCCGTTTTGGGGAACGGCGGAGCCGAATGAGGAAGTCACCGTCACCGTCGCCGGGAAGTCGGTTTCGACGAAAGCGAACGACAAAGGGCAATGGTCCGTGAAAGCACCGGCCGTGCAGGAGTTCGGCCCGGTCGCAGTGAAGGTCGCCGGCAAAAATGCCATCGACTTCAAGGATGTCCTCATCGGCGACGTCTGGCTTTGCTCCGGTCAGTCGAACATGGAATGGTCGATCGAGCATTCCGGCAATCCGCAGGCGGAACTCGCCGCGGCGTCGTACTCGGACATTCGCTTTATCCAGGTGCCGAAAGTTCCTTCGACGGCGATTCTCACCGATTCCAAAAACCCGTGGACCGCCGTCACGCCGGACAACGTCAAGGGCCTCACCGGCGGCGGCGGATTGTACGGCCAGGGAGGTCTCTCGGCGGTCGGCTATTATTTCGGCCGCGAACTGCAGCAGCGCCTGCAGCGGCCGATCGGACTGATTCACTGCACGTGGGGCGGCACCGTCTGCGAGGCGTGGACCAGCGACGCCACGCTGAAGAATGACTCGGAATATAGCCAGATTCTCGCCAATGCGCAGAAAGCCAACGACGATCCGAATCAGGCCGGAAACCCGAACCGGGCGAGCGTCCTCTACAACGGCATGCTGGCGACGGTCAAACCGTTCGCCATCAAAGGGGCGATCTGGTATCAAGGCGAATCGAATGCCGGGCGGGCGTATCAGTACCGCAAGCTCTTCCCCGCAATGATCGCCGACTGGCGGAAATCCTGGGGCCAGGGCGATTTCCCGTTCTTCTTCGTGCAGTTGGCCGCATTCATGCCCCGTAAAGACCAGCCCGATGAAAGCAACTGGGCCGAACTGCGCGAAGCCCAGACGATGGCCCTGTCGTCGCCGAAGACCGGCATGGCCGTGACGATCGACATCGGCGACGCGGCCGACATCCATCCGAAGAACAAACAAGACGTCGGCAAGCGGCTGGCGCTCAATGCACTGTCGATCGCCTACGGACAGAATGTCGTTCCCGCCGGTCCGCTCTACCGCTCCATGACTGTGGAAGGAGACAAAATCCGTCTGCAATTCCACAACGTCGGGGGCGGGCTCGTCGCGAAGGGCGAAAAGCTGACGGGCTTTTCGATCTGCGGGGCCGACAAGAAGTTCGTCTGGGCCGACGCGAAAATCGACGGCGATTCGATTCTCGTCTCGGCGGAAGCCGTGAAAGAACCGATCGCCGTGCGCTACGCCTGGGCCGACAACCCAGACTGCAATCTCTCCAACAAAGAGAACCTTCCCGCGTCGCCCTTTCGGACGGACGATTTTCCAGGGACGACGATCAACGTGAAGTGACGCGCCGAACGTTCGCTTGCGCTTCGCGGCGCATCGACGTCCGCGAAGCGCAAGCGATCAGCGGGGCCAGTTCCCGCGGAGCATCGGTTCGAGTTCTTCGACGAAATCGTTCACGTCCTTGAACTCGCGATAGACCGACGCAAAGCGCACGAACGCGACCTGGTCGACGTTGCGCAGCGCGTCCATCACCTTCTCGCCGATGTACCGCGACGGGACTTCGCGGTCGAAGTTTTCGTAGAGATCGATCTCGATGTCGGCGACGATCCGCTCGATCGTTTCGGCGCTGACGGGCCGTTTCCAGCACGCTTTCTCGACGCCGTCGCGGATTCTGGTCCGGTCGAACGGCACACGCGAACCGTCTTTCTTCACGACTTTCAGCGGAGATTCTTCGATCTTCTCGTACGTCGTGAAGCGGCGCTCGCACTTCAGGCATTCGCGCCGGCGGCGAATGACGAACTCCTGGCTCCCGCGAGAGTCGATGACTTTCGTCTCGTCGTGCTTGCAAAACGGACACATCATGGCGTCACTCCTTGGAGTCGGCACCGTCCGCAATGAACGGCATCCGCTCGCGGTCGTAGTGGCGGCGGAACCCTCCTGATTCCCGTCGCCGACGCACTCAGTGTCCTTCCCTTGTGCTCGATTCCCCGCCGTGAAGATACATTCGGCAAACGTGAATGGCCAGAGGAATTACGCAAATTCCGCTGGCTTTTGGGAATTTGTCGCCCGCGGCGAATCGCGTTACAATCCCCCGGAAGACGATTCGAGTTCCCCAAGCCCCGCAGGAGTTACGTTATGCTGGGACTCGTCCTGCATCCCTTGGCCTTGTTGCTGCTGATGTGGATCGTCGCCCGGCACGATGCCGAATTCAGCTTCTTCACGACCCTGCTCGTGGTGGTCGGCGTGGGAGTCTGTGCTGCAGTGCTGGGCATCTTACACCCACTACTCGGACTGGTGGGTTACATCGTCTTGTTGCCGCTCGCACTGGTGAGATTCTGCTATCTCAGTCTGCCACAGGCGAGCATCGTCACGGGACTTTTCCTGGTCTGGCTCATCGCCTTCCACGCGGCCGTGGAAGCGATTTTGACTTGATCCCGTGTTGCTGATTCGCTCACTTGGCGGCGGTCTGCGGCGTCGCCGGGTCGAGTTTCTGGACCCGCAGCCGGACTTTCGCGTCGGGGCCGCAGTCTTTGTCTTTTTGCAGGCTTCCGCTCAACGCGGCCGGTTTGTCGAGCAGCGAATCGGCCTTGCCTTCCAGAGCCGCATTGCCGTCGAAATCGAGCGGGAATGTGATTTCGTTGACTTCGACCGTCGATCCGCCGGAGGATTTCTTGATGACGCCCGTCAGCGTCGCGGCGGCGCCCGGTTGTTGCTTGGTCTCGTCGCGAAGCGTCAACTTTTCGACGTCGACGATCCACCGCGTGCCTCGTTCTGGGCCTTTCACCTGGCGCAGCGTGCCGATGACCGTGACGGGCTTTTTGTGATTTTCCTTCGCGAACGTCTTGGTCGCCTCATCCGGCAGGCTCAGATCGCAGGTGATGCCGCCGAACTCGATCGTCGTTCCGGTCGTTTCCGCGCCAATTGCGACGACGCCTGACCGGAGTTTGCCGTGGCATTCGACCCGGATTGCGGCTCCTTTGTCCGGCGGGTTCTCGTTCCCCTCGGCGGCGCCGAACAGCAGCAGAAATCCGCAGACCGTGGGCAACATGAAACGTTCCAGTGCAGGCATGGTGGGTACCATCTTAGCGTAACAAGGACGGATCGACTTTCGCCCGGCGTTCGATCAAGGTCCGGCGTCCCGGCGGCGGCGTGATCGCCGTCAACGGACCTCCCGATGGCGGATTTCCCGGTGACGACGCTTGAGCCAGGAACGAGATATCCAATACGCCGCCCGGAACCCGCGCGGGGGACGTGTATCCCCAATACTGCTTGAGGGGGGCGATCGGCCGCGCGTTGGCATAGATCAGGTCGCGCACATTCGCCATCTGCGCCGGATCCTGCGCCGGGCTGGCGTAAACTTTCGACCAGACGAGGGCCGCCGCGCCGGCGACGTGCGGGCAGGCCATCGAAGTGCCGTCGAGTTGCGCGTACTTGCCGTTCCGCACGGTGCTGACGATCCCCACGCCCGGCGCGCCGATATCGACCGACTTCGGACCGAAGTGTGTGAAGGAACCGGCGGCGTCCCGCTCGTCGATGGCGGCGACGGCGATGACGTTCGCATTCGGCTGCGACGCGGGATAGTAACCCACGGAATCGTTGTTGTGGCCTCCTTCGGTGTTTCCCGCGGCGGCGACGAACAACACGCCTTTCTTTTCCGCCCGCGTGATCGCGGCCGTCAGTTCCGGCGCCGTGTCGGGGCCGGACCAACTGTTGGAGAGGACGTGGGCGCCGTTGGCCACAGCCCAGTCGATGCACTTGACGGCGTCGGACGTCGCGCCGGAACCGTCCGGGCCGAGGAACCGCATTGCCATGATGCGGGCGTTCCAGCAGACGCCCGTCACGCCGACGCCGTTGTTGCCGACGCCGGCGATCGTCCCGGCGCAATGCGTGCCGTGATCCTGCTCGTCCATCGGGTCGTCGTCGTCATCGAAGAAGTCGTAGCCGTGGCGGCCGTTCTTCGACCACATGTTGTCTTTGAGATCGGGATGATTGTAGTCGACGCCGGTGTCGATCACGGCGACCACGACGCTCGTCGCGTCGCGGTGCGTGGGCCAGACTTTCAGCGCGCCGATGTTCTGCATGCCCCACAACCGGTTGAACAGCGGGTCGTTCGGCGTGCTGTTCGTCGCCGCCGGCGGATTGATCGTCGCCTTCACGACGGGCAATCCCATGATGCGGTAGTCGGGCGCGGCATGCACGACGGCGTCGTCAGCCAAGAGCGCCTCAATCGTCTCGGCGGAGACATGCTCGTGCGGTTCGACGATCAGGAACTGTCCCGGCTCGTAATCTTCCACCAGCCGCAATCCTGCGGCTTCGAGCGTATCCCGGGCCGGCTTGTGCGTCGCATACTGGATCAGCAGCCGCTTGCCTTTTTCGTCCACGTCGGAATCGTCGTCATCGACGCGGACCGCCATCGACTGGACATTGACCGTTTGTTCCTGCGGAACGTCGAATTGCGCCCGTCCGCGGCGGCACACACCCAGGTAACGCCCGCCCCCGCGCCGCACCATATCGAGTTCCGGCGCTAACCGCCTGTGCTGGCTGGCTTTCGGCCGAGCCGAGCAACGGCGTCCCGCATCGGCGGAGCCCGCCATCAGGGCCGCGAAGGCAGCCGCGCACACCAAGGCAAATCGCAGAGTCATATCGTCCCCGGCGAGAAAACGTCCGACGTTCCCAGCTTGAATCGGCAGGTTCTAGCCCAATCCGGACACCGGGTACAGGCCAATTTTGCCGGAGGCAGGCGAGCGGCGGCGGCGCCAGCCCGCCGTGTTCGTTCGGACACACCCCGGCAGTGGGCAACAAACGCTCAACTTTCCCATTCGTAGCCGGCACTCTCTGAGTGCCGAAGTTCCGCACTGGGAGAGTGCGGGCTACGAAAAAAAAGCCCGGCTTCCAAAGCGAAAGCCGGGCTTGGGCGACTGGGCTTGTTCAGGCCGAGTATTCCGCGTTCGTGATCAGCCCTGGCGCGGGGACCGGGTATTTGCCGTTGGCGTCGGCCAGCAGTGGGGCGGGGCCGCCGAGGACGAGTTTGTCGACGTTCGGGGCGAATTCCTGGTCATGGTCGAGGTACTCGTTCGTCTTCCACAACTGGCCGGTGTGGCACGCCATGCGGCCCATCGATGTGACCAGGCTGGCCATCGTGCCCCGTTCGATTTCGTTGTACGGCTTGTCCTGGCGAATGGCCTGCATCAGGTGTTCCCATTCCAACTGATACGGGTTCGGTTCGTCCGGCGGGTAGGCCCACACCAGGTCATCCTTGGCGAACTGCTGGCCTTTGTAGATTCGTGGCCGCGCCGGATGATGTCCCGCCGTCGAGACCACCGCGCAACCTTTGCTGCCGTGGGCGTAGACGGCGAACTCTTCCTGGCAGCCGACCATGTAGCGGCCTTCGGTGATCATCTTCGCGCCGTCCTTGAATGTGTACTCCATCGTGTAGCTGTCGAAGTTCTGATCGATGTAGTTGTTGCGGTAGTGGCGGCCGCCGTAGCCCTTCACTTCGGTCGGCCAGTCGTTCTTCATCCAGCAGCCTTCGTCGATGTTGTGGATGAGGAAGTCGCTGACCGCGCCGCCCGAGGCCCACAAAAAGCCGTGGAAGTTGCGGATCTGGTATTCCAGCTCGTTCATGTCGGCGGGCTTCGGCGCGGTGAACGCCGAACCGGTCGGCCCGGCGACGCGATACGTGCGGAGCAGGATCAGATCGCCGATCTGGCCGTCCTGGATGCGGTCGAAGAGTTCCTGCCGGGCGGCACAATGCCGGCACATCAGGCCGACGCCGACTTTCAGGTTCTTTTCGCTGGCCTTCTTGCCGAGTTCGAGCATCCGCCGCGACGTTGGGGCGTCGGTGGTGATCGGCTTCTCCATGAAGACGTTCAGCCCCTTCTGGATGGCGTATTCGAACATCACCCAGCGGAACGCGACGGGCGTGGTCATGATCACGACGTCGCCTGGCTTCAGGCAGTCCATCGCTTTTTTGTAGGCGTCGAAGCCGAGAAACTTGTGATCGTCGGGAACGTCGACCTGGTTCGGGAAACTCTTCTTGGTGGCTTCGAAGCTCGGCTTGAGCTTGTCTTCGAACACGTCCGCGACGGCGACGAGCTTCGTCGGGCCGGCCTTGGTGGAGAGGGCGTTGGCAATGGCTCCCGTGCCGCGTCCGCCGCAACCGATCAATGCGAGTTGGATCGTCTCGTTGACGCCGGCGTGCACGTGTGGGGCGAGGCTGGCGGCGAGTCCCGCCGCCGCGGCGACCTGGCCCGATTTCCTCAACAATTCGCGGCGAGACAACGTCGGACCGGCGGACGAAGACGTCAGGGAGTCGCTCATTTCAATTTCCTTCGAGGCGGCGGATGCGGAATGATCACAGATGGATTGTCCGGGCTGGGAACGCCATTCCAATTTCCCCGTGGCGGGTGGCGATGTCAACTGTGGTGCGGGCCAAGGCGGGCGGAAAGCAGGGCAATCGCTGTCGAGGCGGGCTCGTCAGTCCCACATTACGAACTTTTCATCCGCCGCGTGGGAGGAAACTGTGGTTCGCGGCGCCGCGTCCTCCAAGAGACACGGTGACACCGCGGCCGTAAACCCCGCATTTTTCGGTGTCGCTGTCACCGGGAGAGGTAAGAAATGTATTTCCTCACCCGCTTGGACACACCCTATCCGGTGGCTATAGTTGCGGCTTCGCTTGTCTCATACCCGGAGCGCTGCCGCATGAGTCTGGCCGATTCGACAGGAGAAGATCTCGTCCCGGATGACGTCATTCCGCATCGGCTGCTGCCGCCGCTGAAGTATCGCGACATGCCCGAGCCGATTCCGTGGCAGCGGATGGTCGGGCCGAGCATCATTCTCGCCGGGCTGGCCCTCGGCTCTGGCGAATACATCCTCTGGCCGAAGATCGTCCACAGCACGGGATTCGTCTTCTTCTGGGCGTGCTTGCTCGGCGTGGTGACGCAGTTCTTCGTCAATCTCGAGATCGAACGCTGGACGCTGGTCACGGGGGAAAGCGCGATCACCGGCTTTTGTCGCTTGAGTCGTCAATGGTCGTGGATCTTTTTGATCCTCAACGTCGTGCCGTGGGCCTGGCCAGGCTGGGCGACCGGATCGGCGCAGATCGCCAGTTGGATGATGTTCGGCGCAGAACGTGACGCCGCTGGAACGGTCATCGCCGAGGCACAATACACCTCGCCGATCGCCATCGGACTGTTGCTGCTGTCCGGCGTCGTGCTGACGGCCGGGCCGGTCGTCTATAACACGGTCGAGAAGCTGCAGACCTATCTCGTCGGGATGATTCTGGTGCTAGTCGCGATCATCGGGGCGTGCATCATTCGCCCAGACGCCGTGATGGCGCTGGCCTCCGGTCTCGCGAATTTCGGCACGATGCCCGAATTGGCCGGCACCGGACTGACGACGACCACACTGCTCGGCGCGCTGGCCTTCGCCGGCGCGGGCGGCACGATGAACCTCAGCCAGAGCAACTACATCAAGGACAAGGGCTACGGCATGGGCCACTACATCGGCCGCATCACCAGCCCGCTCACCGGCAACGAGGAAGCGATCAGCGAGACCGGCTATCACTTCCGCCACACGCCCGAAAACATGTCCCGGTGGCGAACATGGTGGCTCGCGGCGAACTTTGAGCATTTTTGCAGTTTCCTGATGACGTGCGTCGTCTGCCTCGTCTTTCTCTCGCTCATCAGCTATTCGCTGTTCTACGATGCCAACGGCCAGATGCGGCCCGAAGGGAAAGCGGCGGGCGACGGCTTTCGGTTTGTCTGGGCGCAGGGCGAACTCTTGTCGCAGCATTCGTTCGGCTGGTTTCTGAAACCGGCCTATCTGCTCGCCGGCATGGCGCTGTTGTTGACGACGGAACTCGGCGTGCTCGACGCCAGCTCGCGCATCTCGGCGGACATCATGAAAGTCAACTTTCTGCGCGACGACGACCGCTGGTCGGTGAGCCGGCTTTACTTTTTCTTTTTGTGGGGCGAGATCGTCCTCGGCTCGGCAATTCTGCTCTTCGTCACGAAGGAGCCGCTGGCTCAACTCCAGACGGCGGCGGCGATGAATGGCACCGTGATGTTCCTCTATTCGGTGCTGCTGTTGTACCTCAACGCGAAGATCCTGCCGCGGAGCCTGTCGATCACGCCGCTGCGGTTTGTCGCCGTCATCTGGTCGTGCGCGTTTTTCGGCTACTTCACCTGGCAAGCCGGCCAAAGCTGGATCGCGATGATCGCCCGCGCATTCCAGGCGAGCGGCGCGGCGTAAGCCCGCCGTGTCTCCGGTATCTCAAAACGCCAGTGGCGCAATCCACGCGGATTTAAGTTCCGCGCACGTCGAATCGATCACCAATTTGCCAGCGGCATCATAAATTCGCACCTGCGGCGACGCCGTAACTTCACCCAGTTGCACCAACGGTAGTCCCTCGAAGTTCCGCTCGAAATCGCGGCTGCAATGGCTTGGCACTTCCAGCAAGAACCGCGTCGGGCTCTCGGAGAAGAGCATCTCCGCCGTGGAACCCAGCCCGCTTTCATCGCGCAACGGGGCGAGATCGAGATCGATCCCCAATCCGCCGGCGAACGCCATCTCCGCGGCGGCGACGGCGAGCCCTCCTTCGCTCAAGTCGTGGCAACTGCGCACCCATCCGCGGCGCAGCGCGGCGTGCACGGCGGCGAAAATCTTCGGAGCAAGTTCCAGATCGACGCGCGGCACTTCGCCGCCGCTCACCTTCTGTACCAGCGCCAGGTGGCTGCCACCCAATTCGGCTTTTGTCGCGCCGACGAGATAGATTAGGTTGTTCGGCTGCTTCAGGTCCATCGTCACGGCCTGCTGCACGTCGTCGATCTGACCGAGCGCGCTGATCAGCAGCGACGACGGAATGGCGACCGTCTGCTTTTTGCCGTCGTCGTCCAGGAACGAGAATTCGTTGTTGAGACTGTCCTTCCCGCTGATGAACGGCGTGCGATACGCCAGCGCGACGTCGCGGCAGGCGACAGCAGCCCGCACCAGCGAGCCGAGGGTCTCCGGCCGTTCGGTGTTCCCCCAGCAGAAGTTGTCGAGGATGGCGATGCGCTTGGGGTCTGCCCCGACGGCGACGCAATTCCGCACCGCTTCGTCGATCGCCGCCGCGGCCATCCAGTAGGGATCGAGATCGCCGTACCGCGGATTCATCCCGTTCGCAACGACCAGACCGCGTGGCGATCCCAGATCGGGCCGGACGAGGGCAGCATCCGACGGACCGTCGCACGCCGCACCGACGAGGGGCTTCACCACGCTGCCGGCCTGCACTTCGTGATCGTACTGCCGGATGATCCATTCCTTGCTCGCCACGTTCAGGCTGCCGAGGATCGCCTTCAAATCGTCGTCCCACCTGCTCTTTTCGGGTGGCGTCCACGAGCGCGCTGCCGGCGAATTGAAGGTCGCTTCCCGCAACACCGGCGGGCGGCCGTCGTGCAGGAATTTCATCGCCAGTTCGCCGACCGGGCGGTTGTCGTATTTCAGCACGAGCCGCTTGGTGTCCGTGAATTGGCCGATGACGGTCGCTTCGACCCCTTCCGCCGCGCACAGTCGATGGAAGGCGTCCCACTTTTCCGGCGGGACCGCGAGGACCATCCGTTCCTGCGCTTCGGAGATCCAGATTTCGGTGTACGACAGCCCGGCGTATTTCAGCGGCGCTTTTTCGAGCCAGACTTCTGCGCCGCTCTCTTCGCCCATCTCGCCGACCGCGCTGCTGAAGCCGCCGGCGCCGCAATCGGTGATGGCGCGATACAGCCCCAAATCGCGGGCCTGCAAGACGACATCGAGCAGCATCTTTTCCATGACGGCGTTGCCGATCTGCACCGCGCCGCCCGACAGGCTTTCGCTCTCTTGAGTCAATTCCGCCGAGGAGAACGTCGCGCCGTGGATGCCGTCGCGTCCTGTGCGTCCGCCGACGGCGACGATAAAGTCGCCTGGCTCGACGTGCTTGTCGCACTGATCGACGGGAATCATCCCGACGGTGCCGCAGAAGACGAGCGGGTTGCCGAGGTAGCGCTCGTCAAAGAACACGGAGCCGTTGACGGTGGGAATTCCCATACGGTTGCCGTAGTCGCGCACGCCGGCGACCACGCCTTGCAGCACGGCCCGCGGATGCAGCACGCCCGGCGGCAGAGATTCCACGGCGGTGTCGGGCGGAGCGAAGCAGAAGACATCGGTGTTGCAGACCGGCTTCGCGCCGAGTCCCGTGCCGAGCGGATCGCGGATGACGCCGCCGAGACCGGTGTTCGCGCCGCCGTAGGGTTCGATGGCGGACGGATGGTTGTGCGTCTCGACTTTGAAACAGACGTTATTTTTCTCGTCGAACGTGACAATGCCGGCGTTATCGCGGAAGACGCTGACGCACCAGTCGTCCGCGCCGGCCTGCTTACGGAGTTGATCGGTCGCGGCGAAGACGGTTTCTTTTAGCAGATTCTCGAACAGCGTTTCCGTGCCGTTTTCTCGATACCGAATGCGGCCTTTCAGCGTCTTGTGCGAGCAATGCTCGCTCCACGTCTGGGCGATCGTTTCCAATTCGATATCGGTTGGATCGCGGCCCTGTTCGACGAAATGCCGCTGGATCGTCTCCATCTCGACCTGACTGAGATAGAGCTGCCGACCCAAGCTGAGTTTCAGCAAATCCGCGCCGGCGAGCTTCCGCAGCGGCACCGTGAGCAACTCGAACGCATACGGCGAGCCAAGGCTCAGCCGGTCCAACCGCAGCGGTCCAACGATAATTCGTTCGATCGCGTCGTTGGCCAGAATTCGCTGGCTGACGCGGCGCAGGTCGCCATCGGAGACATCCGCCGCGAACCAATACTTCCGGCACGTCGCCACGGCTTGAGCTGGGAAACCGCTATCGGCGAGCGCCCGCTGTACGGTGGCAGCGACGTTGTCGGTGACGCCCGGCTTGAAGAGGACGTTCAATAGTTGCTCGGAGGACTTCGGCTCGGAGAACGCGGCTCCGGAATCGATGCGCCGCACGACCGAAGTTTCCGCCACGGGATCGGTCAGCAACGTTTTCGCGATCCGTTCGACGTCGCCGACGGCTTGGTCGGTTTCGATCAGAAAGGCGTGCGCCGTCCGGCAGCGCTGCACCGACGCGGCGCCGAAATTCTTCGCCGCGTGCACGATCCGCTCGGCTTCACGGTCGATTTCCGTCGACGACGGAACGATTTCCACTTCCCACAACATCCGGTGGTTCCAACAAGTAGGGTCCGCTGTGCGGACCGGTTAATCAGCGCGCTGGAAGAATTTGGTCCGCACAGCGGACCTACGGCGATTGGTCATCCAATCGATCCCGGTTCGTTTTCGCGATTTGCAGCCAGTTTTGCAAGGATGCCGCTTCGCCACGCAACAGCAACTGCTTGAGCGTCGCGAGTTGCTCCTCCATCCGTGAAATCGAATCGACGAGCGCTGTGGAATTCTGCTGGAAGATCGCGGTCCACAATTCCGGATCGCCGCCGGCGATGCGCGTCGTGTCGCGAAAACCGGTCGCCGCGAAACGGATATGTTCCGGCCGCAGCGTCGCCGCCAGCGCCGCCGCGACGGCGTGCGGCAAATGACTGGTGCGGGCCAGCGTGGCGTCGTGCTCCGCCGGGGACAGCTCGCATGTCTGCATCCCAGCCGCCTGCCAGAACTGATGCAATCGCTCGAGCGGTTCGCGCGGCGTCCCTGCCGTCGGCGTAATCACGCAGACCTTCTGCTCGAACAACCTCGGCGAGGCATGCTCGAAGCCTTGCTTCTCTGAACCGGCGAGGGGATGGGATCCGACGAACTTGACCGACGCGTTGGTGAGGTCGCGCAACGAATCGCAGATTACGCTCTTCACGCTCCCGGCATCGGTGATCAGCCCTCCGGCGTGCATCGCCGCGGCCGCGGTACGGACATCGGCGGCGATTCGATCGACCGGCGTGCAGACAACGACGAGTTGTGCCTCGCGCGCCGCTTGGACGAGATCGGTGGAAAAGTCATCGATCAATAGCGCTGCTTTCGCCGCCTGCAAGCGTGCTGTGCTGCGGCCGACGCCGATCACTCGACGAGCGACATGCTTAGATTTGATGGCCGCGGCGAGCGAACCGCCGATGAGCCCAACGCCGACGATGGCGACGGTCGAGTCTGCAACTGGTGATAACGGAGTGCTCATGGCACACCGATTTTAGCGGCACGTGAGGAGCGCGGCGAGTCGCTTGGACCGCGAAGCGCAAGCGATGATCAGGTCGATTTAAGCCGCGCGAGCGGTTGACCTTCGCAAAGTTTCAGCGGGCGGCCGATGGGTGTGAGCAGTTCCCGGGAATAATCGACCCCGAGCGTGTGCAGGATCGTCGCGAACAGGTCTTTCACTTCGACGGGATCAGTCGGGTTCTTCTTCTCGCCCGTCGGATCGGTTTCGCCGATCACCACGCCCGCCGGCAGTCCACCGCCGCCGAGCAGGCATGAGAATCCGGTCGGCCAATGATCGCGGCCGCTCGCCGGGTTGATGGCCGGCGTCCGTCCGAATTCGCCGGTGACGAGAATCACTGTCGAGTCCCACAGATCGCGTTCGCGCAGCTCCTTCACCAGCGAGGCGAGCGCGGCATCGAGAATCTTGCCTCGGATTTCGTGGCCGGTGAAATTGTCAGCGTGCGTGTCGAAGCCGTCGAGCGTCACTTCGACCGACCGCACGCCTTGCTCGACAAGCCGCCGCGCGACGAGGCAGCCGCGGGCGAAATTCGAGTCGCCGTAGGCCGCTTTCACACCAACCGGCTCGTCTTCGATCTGGAACGCCTTCAGTTGTTCAGAACTCATCATCCGCAGCGCGGCGTCGACCGTGTGCTGATGCAGCGTCTGCTCGGCGCGGAGCTTGCGATTCCGCGTGAATGACCGGGAGACGGCTTCGAGGTTTTTCAACCGCCGCTGCTGCCGGTCAGCCGGGAGGCTCGATTCAAGATTCTGTCCCTTCTGTCCCGGCTCGTAGACGTGATAGGGATCGTACTGGTCGCCGAGATAGCCGGCCCTCGAACGGAACGGCCCGTTCCCCAACGAAACGTACATTGGAATTTCAATGGCCGGATCCGGCAGTTCGTGCGTGGCGATCGCGCCGAGCGCCGGATGGACGACGGTGACATCGGGCCGGTAGCCCGTTTTCAGCATGTAAGCCCCGCGCTCGTGGTCTCCTTCCTTCGAAACCATCGAACGAATGAGTGAGAGATGCTGCAATTGCTCGGCGACTTGCGGATAGTGCGATGCGATCTGGACGTCGGGAATCGACGTGCCGATCGCCGTCGTCGGCCCGCCGATTTTCGGTCCCGGATGCGGATCCCACGTTTCGAGCTGGCTCGGCCCGCCGGCGAGCCACAACGTGATGAGCGATTTCTTCCGCACCGGGCCGCGCTCGTTCGCCGCTTTTAGATCGAGCGTGGGCATGGCGAACCACAAGCCGAGGCCGGCGGCGGCTTGCAACACATCGCGGCGTGTGAGTGGGGGCGAGAACATCAGTGATTCCACGAAAATTCCGGTGCGTTGAACAGCGACCAATAGATGTCTTCCACGACTTGGGCGTATTGATTCTTCTCGGCAGACTCCAACGCCGGCAGCATCACGGCGATTTCCTCCGCCGTCGGCCTTCGCGACAGGCAGACGAGGAAGCAGACTTCCAGACATTTTTCCGGCGTCGGTGCCATGCTGCTGATCCGGCCGGAAGCGTTCGCGGGGCCGGCTTCGCCCATCTCCCGCGCGAAGCGGCCATTCATGCGAAGCAACGCCTGCGGGATCGTGCCGGCGCGGTCTTTGAACTCGTCGTCGCCGAGGTCGCCGTAATCTTTCACGAAGTCGATCTCGCGGAACAAGCGGATCGTGCGGAACAACAGGTGCGAATTCCGGTCGGCGGTTTTGATCGATGCGCCCTGGATCATCGAGCCGATCACCTGCTCGGGCCGCAAGCGGGTCAGCGGGAACGCCGCCCAATTCTGATCGACTTCGTCCGCCTTTTTGCCCGATTCCCACGCCGGATGTTCGGACGACAGCCGATACGCCTGCGTCGCCGTGATCAAACCGATGAGTCGCTTCAGATCGCAGTTGTGCTCGCGGAAATCGCGTCCCAAGACATCCAAGAGATCCGACTCGCTCCACGCTTCGGGATTCGGCAAATCATCGACGGGTGCGATCCACGGACGGCCGAACAACAGTCCCCACACGCGGTTCACCGTCGCCCGCTCGAACCGCCGATTGTCGGGATGCGTGACCCACTTCGCAAGCCGTTCGCGCTGTGTGCCTTCCGTGCCGTACCACTCGGGATCGAACGGCACGGCGGCTTCGATCTTACGTTTGGCTTGCGTTCGCGGGTCGTCGATTTCATAGCTCAAGCGCGGATCGTCTTCGATGCCGACCGGCGAGACCTTCGCCTGGCCGAAGCATGCGGCGAGACCTTCGAACTGCGCTTGCTTCCAATCAGCGAACGGATGATTGTGGCATTGGGCGCAATCGATCCGCTGGCCAAGAAATGCCCGCACCGTGCGCCCGGCAAGTTCGTTCTGGTCGATCATGTCGTCGGCGACTGCCGCGGTGATGAAATTCGTCGCCGGTTTGCCCGTCCACAAACCGTGCTCGGAGAGGATTTCGCGCACCGTCTGATCGTAAGGGCGGTTTTCGTGAATTTGGTCGGCAAGCCACGCGTTGAACCGGTCGCGGCGGAAGACGACGAACTGGCCGTCATCCGCGCCGACGAACGCCCGCGAGAGCCGCTGGGCAAAGTATTCGGCGAAACGACGATCGGCGAGCAGGCGTTCCGTCCAGCGTTCGAGCCGCGACGGTTCGGCGTCGGACTCGAACACGCGGATTTCTTCCAACGAGGGAATCGAACCGCGGAGCGCCAGCGACAAGCGACGCAGGACGACGAGATCATCGGCGGGCTGTGCCGGATCGACGCCCGCCGTTTGCCAGCGGCGATTCAGGATGCGGTCGATCTGAAGAACCGTGGCGTCGCGATCTTCTAGACCGATCGCCACGCCGACCGGCGGCTCGCGCCGCAGCGGGTTGCGGGCGGCGACCGCGACGACGGCCAGCACCCCGACCACGATGCCGAGCGGCAAGAGCGGAGTCCACCAGCGGCGTTTCATGGTTGGCATGTTGCGAACACACAAGCGTTACAGCGAAGTCCAGTTATCCCGGAGATTTTACCCGCAGAGAAGGGACGAAGTTTCATTGAATCGTGCAACCGCGGCGAACTCGCGTGGGTATTTGTTCGCGGCCTCTCTATGATAATCGTCCATGTCGGACATGAACATGCGAACCGATTCGGCGCTCGCGGAACGAACCGATCTGCGGACTCCGCCTGATTCTGCATCGGCTGAGTTCCCCGTCGAGCCAGCGTCCGTCGCCGCTATTTCGCCCGCCGAGAACTATTTCTCGTTCGATTCGCTGCCGCCGTTTCCGCATCCGCTCAAACATCCGATCCGGGCGGTTTACTGGATCGTGCAGTTATTGTTCGGATTAGCGAGCCTGTTTTTCCTGCTCGTCGTGTTGGCGGCGATTCCCTTGTTGAACTTCGTGGCGTTCGGGTATCTCCTCGAAGCCGAAGGCCGCGTCGCCCGCACCGGCAAATTGCGGTATGCGTTTCCGCTGCTACCGTTGGCGCCGCGGTTGGGTTCGATCGCGCTGGGCGTATGGCTCTGGTTGTGGCCCGTTCGCTTCATCGCCGATTTCGCGTCCGACGCGCAGCTCATCGCGCCGGGAACGGCGGTCGCCGGCGGGTGGCGCTTCGCCAAGTTTGTGATCACGGCCGGGATCACGTTGCATTTGATTCTCGCCCTGGCCCGCGGCGGCGGCTTCGGGTGCTTTTTTCGGCCGATCAAGAATTATCGCTGGCTGCGGCGGCAGCTCCGCGAAGGCACGTACTTCGACAACGCGGCGCTCGCCGTGAAAGAATTCATCGCCGCGCTGAAACTGCGGCATCACTTCTGGCTCGGCGTCCGCGGTTTCGCCGGGGCGTTTCTGTGGCTCTTTATTCCGACGCTATTCTTCAGCGCGATGCAGAACACGCAGAATCCCGGACCGATTTTTCTGACGCTGCTCGGGGGACTACTCCTGATCCTGACGTTGTCGTGGGTGCCGTTCCTGCAGGCGCGCTTCGCCGCGGAGAACCGGTTCGCAGCGTTTCGCGATTTGAAGGTGATCCGCGAATATTACCGCCGGTCGCCGATTCTGTTTTCACTCGCCATCGTCGTGTTGTACGCGCTGGCGTTGCCGCTGTATTTATCGAAAGTCGCCGTGCCGCCGCGCGACGGGGTGTGGATGATCACTCCGATCTTCATCGCGACGATCTATCCGGCCCGCATCTTCCTCGGCTGGTGCTACGCCCGTGCGGCCCGCAAGGAACGCCGCGCGTGGCTGCTAAGTCGCTGGTCGATGTCGCTGATCCTGGTGCCGCTCTTGGCGTTCTATCTCTTCCTATTCTTCTTCACCCCCGCCATCGGCGCCTACGGCCGCCGCGTGCTGTTCGAACACCACGCGCTGCTCTTGCCGTCGCCGTTCTGAAAGGCGGTTCTCACGCAGAGATCGCAGAGAGGTGAAGTGGGATGGAGAGTTTATACGACGTCACACGCTCTTCTCTTGCTCCGCGATCTCTGCGGTCTCTGCGTGAGGCCCTTCCGACTTTGCCGGTTCGGTAAGTTGCCGCGGCTGAACCATCAGCGAATCGCGCCATGACTTCTTCTTTTTGATGGCAGCCGCCGTGAAGACTTCTTAAAATGCGGGTCACCTCTCTGCCCGTTCGACAACTCGTATCCCAAGCGCGAAAGGATCTGGCATGTCGAAATTCAAATCGGAGCAAATTCGCAACATTGTGCTCGCCGGCCACGGAGCCGTCGGCAAGACGTCCCTCGCCGACCAGATGCTCTACAAAGCCGGCATCGGCTCCCGCGCCGGTTCCGTGGACGACGGCACCAGCCAACTCGATGTCGACGACGAAGAGCGCGAACGCCATTTCACCATCTCATCCGCCATGTGCCACTTCGAGCACAAAGGCCTCCGAGTCAACGTCATCGACACCCCCGGCTACCCCGATTTCGTCGGCCAGGTCATCAGCGCCATTTGCGCCGCGGAGACCGCGCTGATCACGATCAACTCCTCGGCGGGAATCGAAGCCAACACCCGCCGCACGTTCGAGCTCGCCGGCAAGGCGCATCTGGCCCGCATGATCGTGCTCAACAAGCTCGATCTCGAGAACATCAACTTCCCGCAACTGGTCGCGAACATCCAGGAGCTCTTCGGCCGGAACTGCGTGCCTCTCAACGTGCCGATCGGCCTCGGCACGAAGTTCAAAGGGGTCGCCAGCACATTGAACGTCGCTAGCGGCGCACCGGCCGGCGCTGTCGTCGACCCGGCGACGTATGGGTCCGCCGTCATGGATGCCATTGTCGAAGCCGACGAGGAATTGATGGAACGCTACCTCAACGGCGAGGAACTCGCCGCCGATGAAGTCCTCGGCGGCGCGACGAAGGCGATCGCCACCGGCACGCTAATTCCCATCCTGTGCGTCAGCGCGAAAACGGGCGGCGGCATTGCCGAACTCATGGACGCCATCGCCGATTTCTCCCTCTCGCCCGGCGAACTCGTCCGTACAGCGAAGACCGACGCCGGCAAAGAAGCTGCCGTCAACGCCGCCGAAGACGGCCCGCTCATCGCACAGGTCTTCAAGACCCGCATCGATCCGTTCGTCTCCAAGATGAGCTTTATCCGCGTCTTCTCCGGCAAGCTCACCAAAGACTCCGTGGTGAAGGACGTTCGCACCGGCAAGGGAGTGAAGATTCACCAACTCCTCGACGTCCAGGGCGGACACGTCGAACCGGTCGACGAAGCCCACGCTGGCGACGTCGTCGTCGTCGCCAAGATCGACGATTTCCAGGTGGGCGATACGCTGATCAGCAACGGCGAAGGGGTCGCCATGCCGCAACTGGAATTTCCCACGCCGATGATCGGCCTCGCCGTCGAACCCAAGAGCCGGGCCGATCAACAAAAGATTTCCGGCGCGCTCCACAAGATCGAAGAGGAAGACCCAACGTTCCACGTCACTCGCGACGCCCAGACGCATGAAATGGTGATGCACGGCATGAGCGAGTTGCATCTCCAGGTGCTGCGCGACCGGCTGCACAAGCGCGACAAGGTGGAAGTCGTCACGCATCAGCCGAAGATTCCGTACCGCGAAACCGTCACGATCAACGCCGAGGGCAGCTATCGGCACAAGAAGCAATCGGGCGGTTCGGGCCAGTTCGCCGAGGTCCATTGCCGCATCTATCCCTTGCCGCACGACATCGACCCGGAGACCTACTTCACCCGCGACCGATTCGAGTCGCTGCGGGAATATCACTACGACAAGGAGTTGAACTTCGCGTTTTTGGACTGCGTTTCTGGCGGAACGGTGCCGAACCAGTTCATTCCCGCCGTGGAGAAGGGAGTCATCGAACGAATGGCCAAGGGGGTCCTCGCCGGCTACCAGGGGCAGGATCTCGCCGTGTCGCTCTTCTTCGGCAAGGATCATCCGGTCGACTCCAACGAAGCCGCGTTCCGCATGGCCGGCAGCGTCTGCATGCGGGACATCTTCCAGAAGGCCAAACCGGTGCTGCTGGAGCCGATCATGCACGTCGATGTGACGGTGCCGGCGGATAAAGTCGGCGACATCTCCAGCGACCTGACGACCCGTCGCGGCCGCATGGAGGGAATGGACACACTGCCGGGCGGCTTCACTGTCATCCAGGCCCGCGCCCCGCTCGCCGAACTGATGACCTACGCCCGCGCCCTCAGCAGCATGACGGGCGGCCAGGGGGCCTACACGATGGAGTTCAGCCACTACGAAACTGTCCCGGGGAACGAACAGCAGAAGATCGTGGCGGCGGCGGTGCATCATAAAGAGGAGGAAGAATAGCGAATTGCGGATCGACTTCTGGTCGTGCGCCGCTGGCGGCAGCAAAGCTGCGTATTTAGTTCGCCAGTGGCGATTAGCGAATTGTGCTGTTACTGATCTCCCATCTACATGCATTTATGCGGAAACCAACGGTCATACTTGTGCGTGATCTAGCTGTTGCGCTAGTTGTGAGTGCGACAGCTTTCTATTATGCAGCCTACATCACGAAACAAGTGAATCGCGAAGACCGTCATGCAAATGCGTGGGATGATGGCTGGGAAAAGGCACCTGCTCTTGGCGTAGTTTTGCTGGCAAGCCGCATTTATCATGCACGAACCATGTCACTTCCGGCGTCGCTCGCTGAACTGGGCGACTTCCAAATTCCGTGCAAGATGCGAGTTGCAATTCGTACAGGTGAAAGGCCTATCCTACTTCGCGAGGTCACCCCTACAGAGGGAATACTGGCCGGGGTGGAGCTCAATTCCGCGACTCAAACAGATGAGGCGTTGGTATTAAAGTCGAAGCTGGCACTGGCATCATCTGTTGTTGACGGGCGGCGATACCAAATATTTTGGGATGGAAGGATGTCGACTGCAGACTAAGTGTTGCCATTCGACCAAAATCCTGTCTTCGGCGCACTTTAGATGATCTTCCATCGAGACCCCGATGATTCAACGCCTCATCCTTCTCACCGTCTTCCTCGTTGCCCCCGTCGTGGCGCGGGGACAGGTCGAAACGGGAAAAACTTCACCCGATCGTCTTTCGCTGGGGATCGTGCGTGTGGGCGCGACGGTGGAGGCAAGCGTCCGTGTCTTCGAAGCGGGTGACGACACGGCCGGCGTTCCCTTCGCAGTCGTGCCGTTTCCCTTCCTGCGCGTGACCCAGACTCGTTTGGGAACTCAAGCGTTTGGCGATCGCGGCAAATTCCGGACGTTGGACATCATGCTTTCCATCGATACCGCGAGGGAGGCGGAATACGAAGGGTTCCTGGAAGTGCGGCTGGGCGAGGAGCACTTCGTCGTTCCGGTGACGGCAGACGTTCGGGCCCCAGAGCCGGACCAAGCGCGGGTGCTCGTGCTGGAAAGTCCGTTCAGCCGATTTTCGACCGATGATGCAACGCTCTTCAACCCTTGGCTCGAACTGGTGAAGTCGACGAACATCGACGTGCACTATTTCCACGTCGACCGCTCGGACTCGGTCTTGCGCGAAACGAAACTCTCGGAGTTCGACGTGGTTCTGTTGTCGGGAGAGGCATTGATCTTCGCCCGGCCGTTGGATTTCACACGACTGACCCGATTCATGGAAGACGGCGGACGAGTGATCGTGGCGGCCAATCATTTCATGATGGGTAGCGTCGGAAAAGCCAACGAGTTGCTGGAACCCAACGGACTGCGGATGGAGGATGTCGAGCCGCGCGAGTCGCAGGTCGACATCGACGAATCCGGGATTGCGGATGATCCGCTGACGGCGAAAGTGAAATCGGTCAAAGTGTTTCGTCCTTCGCCGATTGCCGTCACGGATGAGGATGCCGCGCGGATTCTGGTGGCCTGCCCGCCGTTTCCCGAGAAAGGCTTCGTGGCCGTTGCCAAAGTGGGCAACGGGGAACTCGTCGTGCTGGGCGCTTCGCTGTGGTGGAACTGGATCGCCAGCGAGCAGGAAAAGGGAGCGGACAACGCCGCGTTGTTGAAGAATCTGTTGACCGAACCGAGGGATTGACTCTGGCGGCTAACCGGATGGAATGCTGATCGTGCGTCACATACGAATGTTCGTACTTATTGCCGGGAGTCTTTTCATGGCCGCCACTCCGGTCGCCGCGCAGTTCCTCGTTGGGCATCGCGGGGCGGCTTACGACGCGCCGGAGAATACGCTGGCGTCGTTTCGGCTGGCGTGGGAGCACCAGGCTGATGCTATCGAAGGGGACTTCCGGCTGACAAAGGACGGCGAGATCGTCTGCATTCACGACGAGACAACCAAGCGGACGGCAGGCGTTGAACTCTCGGTTCCGAACAGCACGCTCGCCGAACTTCAAAAAGTGGACGTTGGCCGCTGGAAAGACCCGAAGTTCGCCGGCGAGCGCATCCCCACATTGGCCGAAGTTCTCGCGACGGTTCCCGCGGAAAAAAAAATCTTCATCGAAGTCAAATGCGGGCCGGAGATCGTGCCGCGGCTGTCTCAGGTGTTGAAGGTATCGAAACTCCAGCCGGAGCAGACGGTCGTCATCTCCTTCGACAAACAAGTGATCGCCGCCGTGCTGGAAAAGATTCCGCAGATTAAGGCTCAGTGGCTCGCTGGTTTCAAACAGGACAAGGAGACCAAGGAATATCGGCCGAGCGTCGATGAAGTGTTTGACACGCTCGCGGCGCTCCGCCCGACGGGCCTCGACGTGCAGGCGAACCGTGACGTGGTCGACGCGGCGTTCGTCCGCCGGCTGCGCGAACACAAGCTGGAGTTCCACGTCTGGACGGTGAACTCACCGGACGACGCTCGCTACTTCCGCAGCCTCGGCGTCGACTCGATCACCACCGACCGGCCGGGATTTCTGCGCGCGGAACTGGCAGCCGTGAAATAGTCCTCACTCGCGGCTGCGATTCACGAGGGAGCGGACTTTCTCGGCGAGCGCACGGCGGGAGAACGGCTTGGCGAGAAATGCATTGCGCTGATCGCCCAGTTCCGCCGCGCTGACGGCATCCTGAGTGTAGCCGCTGAGGAAGAGCGTCCGCAAATCCGGATGCTTGCCGCGCAGCTGCTGTGCGAGCTGCGGGCCGCTCATGCCGGGCATCACCACGTCGGTGATCAACAGGTCGAGGGGGCTCCCATTCCGCTCCACAAACCGAACGGCCTCCGGACCGCTGCTGGCGGTGAGGACGCGGAAACCATCGGCTTCGAGTACGATCTGCGTCAAGCCGCGAACGGCTTCCTCGTCTTCGACGACGAGCACGGTTGCCGCAGCAGCGCGGGCGGGCGTTGGCTCTTCGGCCGCCGGCTCGCGTTCGGGCTCCGCTGCGGCCTGTGGCAGGAAAATGCGGAACGTCGTGCCGCAATTCGGCCGGCTGTCGACTTCGACGTGGCCCTCGCTCTGGCTGACGATGCCGTGCACGACCGATAATCCCAGTCCGGTCCCTTTTCCCGGCTCCTTCGTGGTGTAGAACGGTTCGAAGACGCGATCGCGGACTTCGGCCGCCATGCCGCAGCCGGTGTCGCTGACGGTCAGAACGACGTACTTGCCCGGCTTGAGCGCGGTATTCGTCGGAACCGCGGCGGCGTCAAATTCCGCGTGCCCCGTGGTGATCGACAGCCGCCCTCCTTCGGGCATCGCATCGCGGGCGTTGACCGAGAGATTGAGCAGAATCTGCGTGATCTGGCTCGGATCGACACGCACCAGGGCTGACACGGACTCGCGCTGCACCACCAACTCGATGTGCTCGCCGATCAAACGCCGCAGGATTTCGTGCGCTTCCGCGACGACGGCTCCCAGATCGACGAGTTGCGGCCGCAGCACCTGCTTGCGGCTGAAGGCGAGGAGTTGGCGCGTGAGGGCGGCGGCCTGCTCGCCCGCGTGCCGGATCTGTTCCAGCAAAGTCCGCCGCTCGTCGCCGCGGGGCAACTGCGCGTCCAGCATTTCGGCATAGCCGTTGATGACGGTCAGAATATTGTTGAAATCGTGAGCGACGCCGCCGGCCAACTGGCCGACCGCCTGCATCTTCTGCGACTGGCGGAGCTGGTCTTCGAGCCGCTTGCGGTCGGTGATGTCGCGTCCGACACCGATTGTTTTCGCCGGCCGCCCGTCGCCGTCGCTGAGCGTGCGTCCGAACGCGGCGTGCCAGCGCGTCTCTCCGTTGGGCCAGACGATGCGGAACTCGCATTCGAAATCGACCCCTTCGGCGACCGTGCGCCGAAACGCGGCCTTGACCGGCTCGCGATCGTCCGGATGAACGCATTCGTAGAAGTCTTCCTCGCGGGAGGGATACTGATCTGGCCGGCGGCCGAACTGGCGGCCGTACGCCTCGTCCCAGATCAGCGTACCGTCGGCCCAGTTGACCTCCCACACGCCGAGCCGCGACGCATCCATGGCGAGCCGCAGTTGTCGCTGGCTGCCTTCCAGGGCGGCCTGCGCAAGCCGCTGCTGGGTGACGTCGTAGTTCACGCCGATCATCTGCGTCGGCTGTCCGGTGGCCGGGTCGAGCAGCACCTGCCCGCGTCCGGTCAGCCAGCGGATCTCGCCGTCGCAGCGGAAGATGCGAAACTCGAGATCGAACGTCCCCTTCGACTCGATCGCCTGCCGCAACGCCGCATCCAGCACCGGCCTGTCGTCCGGGTGCACTTGCTGGAAAAACAGCTCCGAACGGACTCGCTCGTCCGCGACAGGTTCGAGGCCGAGGAGTTCGAACTCCGTGCGGCTCCAATGAGCGTATTCATCCCGGAAATCCCAGGCCCACATGCCCATTTTTCCGGCGTCGAGGGCCAGTTGCAGCCGCCGCTCGCTCGCCTGCCGCGCGTCTTCGATCTGCTTTCGCTCGGTGATATCGCGGACCGTGAAAACGCAGCGCCGCTCGCCGACAAAATCGCATTCCGACACCGCGATTTCGAGCGGGAACAGCGTGCCGTCCCGGCGGCGTCCCGACGCGTCCGGCCCCAGCGCGAGCAAGAGCGCGGCCGTCGTCCAGTCGCAGGCGGAGCATTGCTCCTGTTGTTCGAGCCGGCCCAAAGCCGGGATGAGAACGGACAAGCTCTGGCCACACGCCTCGTCGGCGGGATAGCCGAACATCGCCTGGGCGGCTTCGTTGAACGTGTCGATCACGCCGCGCCCGTCGACGCTGATGATGCCATCCACGGCGCTATTGAGCACCGATTTGAGGAGCGCTTCGGAACGGCGGAGTTTTTCCTCGCTGAGCCAGCGGTCGTGGACGTCAAGCGTAGTCCCCATCCACTCGGTGATCGTGCCGTTGGCATCGCGGATCGGCACGCCGTGACCGCTGATGTGCCGGTATTCGCCGCTGTGGTGCCGCAGCCGGCAGGCGACTTCGAACGGCTCGCCAATGCTCATGGTTTGCGAGAGAACCACAAGCATGCCGGGCAGGTCGTTGGGATGCACGAGCGGCTGCCAGCCGATGCGGCGCAACTCGTCGACGTCGAGGCCCGTGAATTCCGTAAAGCGCGGATTGCCGAACAGGAAGACCAGGTCGTGGCGGATGATCCACGTCATGTGGGGCAAGGCGTCGAGCAGCCGCCGCACCTGTGTCTCGCTCACGCCGTCCACGACGGAGAATGCGCGCTGAGCAGGGGAGGTGTTTGTCACGAGTCCCCCTTGTCCGGACGGGATGGGGTCAATTCGACGACAGGCATTCCACTACTGTGACGGAGAAGCGGCCGTCATGCAATCCCCACTCGTGCCATGCCGCTTATGAAGCCGGCGCAGTCTGCTCGGCCCCGCGTTAGGCCTCTTCCAGTTCGGCCGACATGCTCCCTTGGCATTCCGCCACGCGCGGGTCGGCGCCGAAGGCGTGAATCTGGTCGCGCTTGAGTTCGGCGAGTTCCAGCGTACCCGTCCAGACGATCGAACGACCTTCGCCGTCCACTTGCTTCGCGATCGAGCGGCCCTGTTCCACCGGATGCCCGAACAGGGTCTGACACAGGTGGATCACGTACTCGAAACTGTGATCGTCGTCGTTCAACAGCACGACGTGATAGCGCGGCAGCCGCCGTTCTTTTTTGTCGGCCTGCTCACGCGACTTGGGACGAACGATGGTTTCAGACACAACGATTTCCTCACCCTGACGTGAGTTTCCTTGTATCGTCATTTCACCGCCTCCGCTCGGAATTACTGCTGCGCCATTTTACGGATCTCGTCCGCCGGTAGCGCCCGCTTGAAGACCTGCACATCGGACAGTTTGCCGCGGAAGTAATCACCGCTGCCGGCGCCAATCTGCCACGGCGCGTCAGATGTTAGATCGAGCATCGACGCCTGGCCGGCTTTCGATTCCGCCACCAGTTTGCCATCGACGAACACCCGCAACGCGTCTCCTTGCCGCTGCGCTGCGACGTGATGCGAACCCGTGGGAAAATCTTCGTCCCATGTCACGCATTCGCCGGCCGACATTGACCAAATGTGCCCTGACGGCAGCGTCGTCGAAAAGAGTTTTCCCCGGTATTGAGCCATCGTCCACAAGCGGCGGTATTTCACATCGGGCGTGGTGTCGAGCTGCTTGAGCAGCGTCCACGTCTGGCCGCCGTCGTAACGATAGATCTGAGCAAGCGGCAGTGTGCCGGCATAGAAGCTGCCGTTATGGACGAGCATCCCCATGACCTCCAACTCTTCGCCAAGCCGGCCGCGGTCTTGCCAAGCGTCCTTATCCCAGGCGAAGACTTTACCGGTGCGCCACGTGGCAACCTGCAGTTGGCCAAGATATGTGGCGAAGGCGTAGGTCTGTGTATTCTCTTCCTCGCCGACGCGGCCGAGATCGGTCCACTGCTCGCCGTCGAAGCGATAGACGTGCCCTTGATCGTAGCCCGTGGCCCACAACGCGCCGTTAAAGACACCCAGCGCTTCGACCCGTTTTCCGTTCGGCAATGGCAGCGACGTCCACTGGTCGCCGTCCAGCCGGAAAAACGCCGCGGGCTTGTAGAGCGAGCCGACGTGCAGTTTCCCCTGGAACGTCACCATGCCGCCGACGGCTTCCATCTCCGGAAAGTGGCCGATCTCTTCCCATTTCTGACCGCCGAGATATTTGAAGATCCGCCCTCCGAGGTTGGGATTTTCGGACTCCGCGAGCGACGAACCGCCGAGCCGATACTTGCCCGACCCGACGTAGAGCGTGTTGTTCCACCCGCACATCGCCGTGATGCTGTTGGCCTTGTCGGGCGAACCGCAATCAAACCACTCGCCCGTGCGCTCATAGCGAAAAACGTGTCCCGCTGCGTCTTTGCCGGCTTCGCAGGTGCCGACGAACAGATCGCCGCCCGCCACCGCCATCGATTGGCCGAAAACGGCGTTGCCCGGCCGGCCTTCATCGGTGAAGACCGGTTCCGTGCCGGCGTCGATTCCGAATTGCAGTTGCCGATAGTTCGCCTGGCTCGACGTCACGCCGGTGTTGTTGCGCAGGCCGAGATGAAATCCCGTCCGTTTCGCCGCGTCGAATTGGCTGAGAACATCGCCGAGATCGTCGTCGCTCACCGAGGCGTCCACACGCAGCGCGATCGTGAAGTCGCTCTTGCCGAGCTGCAACGAATCACTGGTCGGGATGGAAACATGGCCGCCGCGGCCGTCGAAGACCGCTTGGTTATTCTCGAACTTCACGCCGGTATTCTTGCCGTCCGGTCCCTTGTTCACAGCGTTTTTCGCGTCGGTGGCGAGTTTCCAACGTGCCACGGGACCGTCGGCAGCCAACGCGGCGAATCCCGTCAAACCAAACATCAGGCCAACGATCAGGCGAGCAAGCTGAGGCATGGATGTATTCCCATCGCAGGTGAATCGAGAGGCAGAACGCGTCCCTAGCCTACGCGGAAATCGAGGCAATGCAAAGCGTTGGCGCGCGTCGCGGCGTCAAACGGCGCGGCGGGTGTCGGCCGGTTTCGTCGCGGGGCGATCCATCCCGGCGCGGCCGGCACGCTGCTGCTCGGCGATTCCCTCTGCGGAGATGAAATCGACCAGTTCCTGGCCGATGGCGTCCATCTCGATGACGAGACTGTCGGCGCGGCCGCCGAGGTACAGATACATCACCATGGACGAAATCGCGATCAGCAACCCGGCACCGGTGTTCAACATGGCGAGGCTCACGCCGCCGGCCAGTTCGCGGGAACTGCCCATGGCCGACGTTTTCATGGCGATCGTGTTGAACGATTCCACTATGCCCCACACGGTGCCGAGCAGTCCCAGCAACGGGCCGATCGTCGACGCGCCGTTGAGGACGCGGAGGTAGCTGCGAAGATGGCTGGCCTGCCGCTCGCCGCCGTCGATGACCGCTTGCTCGACCTCCACGGCCGGTTTGCCCCACTTGCGAACGCCGTGCGCCAGAACCGATGCGATGGGGCTGCCATTTTCGTCGCAGAGCTTCAAGGCCGATTTCGGGTCGAGCTTGCCGTCTTCCAGCAGGTCGAAAAACCGTTTGACGAACGGCCGCGGAATCACGCGGCCCCGCCGGAGCGCGACCAAACGTTCGATCGCCACCCAGGCGGCGACAATCGATGTTAAACCGAGTGGATACGCGAAGACGCCCAACGCGAGAATGATCCCGACGGGATCTTGCGGAATTCCTTTCGGACCATCCCGCTCGGGGGTTTCCGGCGACACGGCCTTCGCCGCGGCCGGCTCCGGTTCGGAGACCGCAGACGGTTCTTCCACGGGCTGCGCGAGAATTGTCGGCCCGATCGCAGCCGCGATTCCCAGTACCAACACGGCCAGAAACAGCACCTTGCCCGCTGCAACAGCGGGTCCCGCGGGTCTGGTCTGAGTCAATCGCGGCACAGTTCCGTCCTTCGGATGTTCGAGGCGCGAGACGAGAGGCTTGAGGAAACGTCCCTCAAGCCTCGTCCACCAGCCTCAAGCCTGACACCGCAATTGTAGCGATTCCCAGCTGAGGGGAATATACGAAGGCTGGAGGCGTGAGACTGAAGGTGCGAGGAAAATCCCCTCCCTTCGTTCTCACGCCTTAAGCCTCGTGTCTTACCGCGGCACCGGCAGGAGAGGGGCGTCTTCAGACACCCGCCGCAATCCCGGAGTCGCCGGCACGATCACCGGCAACTGCGGCGGCTGTCCGCTGCGATGTTTCGCCACGACACGGCCTTCCTGGGCGAAGCGAGCCGCACGGTCTTCCGTCAACTCCTGGGACGCTTCATGCGTTGCCACCGGAGCCGGTGGAGCGAACTCCTCGGTTTCTTCCGCGACGACCGACACGGCTTCAGGTTCCCAGTTCCACTCGGCGGTGAATTCCGGAATGGCCTCGTCGAGTCGCGCCGAGTCGCTCGGCGGCGCGGGGGGAGGCACGGGCATCGGCGGGAGCGATTGCGGCACCGGTTCCAACTGCGGCGACGGGCTGCCGAATCCGGGCGTCGGCGACGATTGCCCGTCTCTCACGTTTTCCGTGCGGGTGAATCTCGACAGTTGCTGGCAGCCCGTGAACGAAAGAATTCCGAGCGTCAGGCCGGCCAGCAGCGAACGGCGAAGGATTTGCGGGAAGGTGAACATCAGGATTGCCCTGTGGTAAATTCGTGGTGCAAGGAACAAAGCGGGAACCGTCGTCCGTTTCGGTGCGCCGACGAGTGGTGCATCGGCGGAATCTGCCAGCCGGGAACAGCAGAAGTCGATTGTGCCGGTCGCTGAGCCCGCCGATGTCCGCGGACTGCCGATCCCATAGAATTATTCGTCGCAGTTTCCGCGGAGCGCGGTTTGGAAATCGCTCGTTGGGCAACTCACATTTCCTGTGCCAACTCGCATCCGGTTTGTAAATGTTGCACCGCGGTCGTGAGCCCTGCTCGGCGGCAGCGAAGTTTCGGAAAAACTATGGATGCCCTGGAAGGAATAACGTGGACGACGATTCACCATCTCAACTGCGGCACTCTCGCAGTGCCCGGGTATCCCACCGTCGTTTGCCACTGCCTGCTGCTGCAGAATGGAAAGCAACTGGCATTGATTGATACCGGCATCGGTTTGAAGGATGTCCAGCACCCCGTCGAGCGGCTGGGACATTCGCTCATCGAGATGGCGGGTTTCCAGTTTCACGAGTCGGACACCGCCGTTCGCCGAATCGAAGCGCTAGGACTTTCGCCCGATGACGTACGGCATATCGTTCTAACGCACGGCGATCCCGACCATGCGGGCGGCCTCGCCGATTTTCCGCAGGCTCAAGTCCACGTCTCAGCCGAGGAACAGGCCCACATTGCGGACGAGCACCGGCGCTATGTTCCGACGCAGTTCGCACACAGCCCTCGCTGGAAGACCTACGGTCGTTCGACCCGTCGCTGGTTTGACATGGAGGCTCGCGACGTCGAGCTCGGATTCTCGTCGGAAGTGCTGTTGATCCCGTTGTTCGGCCACACGCTCGGCCACTCCGGCGTGGCGGTTCAGCAGGGTGACCGGTGGCTGTTGCACGTCGGGGACGCCTACTATCTGCGAGCCGAGTTGACGGACAACGGTCACCCGGTCACGCTGCTTGCCGCCCAGCGTGCCGACGATGATGCCCAGCGTCGAACCAGCCTCGAGCATCTGCGCCGGCTGGTCCGGGACCACGAAGAAGAAGTTGACGTCGTCGGCTACCACGACCTCTCGGAACTTCCGGAAAACTATCCACTCCCCAGAGCATCCTAATGGCGTCCCTTCAAGGAGCAGCATGAAGTCGCACACCGAGTATCTGACCATGAACGTCCCCGACCGGCTGGCGTTCGTGAACATCACGCCTCGGGTGGAAGAGGCTGTAAAACATAGCGGGGTCTGTGAAGGCCTCGTCCTAGTTAATGCGATGCACATCACGGCGTCGGTCTTCATCAACGACGACGAGCCGGGCTTGCATGAGGACTACCAACAATGGCTGGAGCAGCTCGCGCCGTTCGATGCCTCGCCGGCGCGCTATCATCACAACCGCACCGGTGAGGACAACGCCGATGCGCATCTGAAACGGCAGATCATGGGCCGCGAAGTGGTGATCGCCATCACGCAGGGCAAGCTCGATTTCGGCCCGTGGGAGCAGATCTTCTACGGCGAATTCGACGGGCAAAGACCGAAGCGGGTACTGGTGAAGATCATTGGGGAATGATCTTATTTGCAGCTATCAAAACCGAAATCTGGTTCTCAAGCTGAACCGAGTTTCTTATGATGCCCGCCTGACAACTTTTGTGGCATAATGCGAATCAACGCTTGCGGGTTCGCACGACAGGTATTTTGAGGTCTGGATGAAATTCGCTTTGGTCATTCCCGACGGGTGCGCCGATGAGCCGCAAATGTCGCTGGAATGGAAGACGCCGCTGGAGGCGGCGCAGATCCCGCATATGGATGAAGTCGCCCGGCTCGGCTGCGTCGGGCGGGCCGATCATGTGCCGGCGTCGATGCCCTCGGGCAGCGATGTCGGGACGATGAGCCTGTTCGGCTACGATCCGCTCGCGTTTCATACGGGCCGAGCTCCGATCGAAGCCGCCGCACAGGGAATCGAACTCGGCCTTGGCGATTGGGCGATCCGCTGCAATTTCGTGACGGTCGTCGACGGTGTGATGAAAAGTTTCACCGCCGGACAGATTCCGAACGACGTCGGCCGGCAGTTGATCGAAATCCTGCAGCGCTCGCAATGCGGCTCGGAGCACTGGAAGTATTTTGCCGGCGTGAGCTATCGCAACTTGCTGATTTACCGTGCCCGTGGACAGCCCGCGCCGTTCACGAATGAGACGCAGTCCACGCCGCCGCACGACATTACCGATCAGCCGATCGAACCGCATCTGCCGAGCGGCCCTGGCGCCGATGTGCTGATCGGGCTGATGGAAGCCAGCCGGCCGCTGCTGGCCGCGTGCGACGAGAATCACGCCCGCGGCGAACTCGCGGCGACGCAAACCTGGCTGTGGGGACTCGGGCAGCGGCCGGCGTTCACCGAGTTTCGCAGCCGCTTCGGCGTGCAGGGGGGCGTGATCACGGCCGTCGATCTGTTGCGCGGCATGGGCCGGCTGTTGGGCTGGGAAGTCATCAATGTCCCCGGAGCGACGGGATATCTCGATACCGACTACGCCGCGAAAGGCCGGGCCGCCATCCATGCTTTGGCCGCCGGACTCGATTTCATCGTGGTCCACGTCGAAGCGACTGACGAGGCATCGCACGAAGGAAACGCGGAGGAGAAAGTCCGCGCGCTGGAGAACATCGACCGGCACATCGTCGGCTCGCTGCACGACTATCTGAAATCGCAGGGGGATTACCGGCTGCTCGTCTGCCCGGATCATCCGACGTTTCTGCGGACGAAAACGCACAGCCACGGCTACGTGCCGTTCGCCCTGTGCGGAGCGGGCATCGCTGCGGATGACGCCGTGCGATACAGTGAACCGATTGCGGCGAAATCGAAGCTGTGCCTGAACCACGGCAGCGAATTGATGCCGGTGCTGTTTGGCGGTATGTAGACGACACGACGCTTCTGCGCAGCGTCGCTAAGGAAACGATTTGCAGATGACATGGTCGCTCGACGAACCCCTCGTCTTCACACCGTTCTTCCGCCCACAGGTGTGGGGCGGGCGACGATTAGAGACGTTGCTCGGCAAAGAGTTGCCGGCCGGAGCCGCCGTGGGGGAGTCGTGGGAACTGAGCACCCAGGCGTTACATGTCAGCCGCATCGCAGACGGCAAATGGGCCGGCCAGTCACTGGCAGAATTGTGGGCCGAACGCCGCAACGAGTTGATAGGCGACGATCCCACGGCAGCATTTCCCTGGCTGATCAAGTTTCTGGATTGCCACGAACTGTTGTCGGTACAGGTGCATCCCGACGATGCGACGGCGCAGCGACTACTCGGCGAACCGTACGGCAAAACAGAGTCGTGGGTCGTACTGCATGCGGAGCCAACGGCCGTCATCTACGCCGGTTTGAAACCGGGCGTCACTCGTGAGGAACTGGAGCGGCGGTCGCGCGACGGGACAGTTGCCGAATGCCTGCACCGCTTCACGCCAAGAACCGGCGATTGCCTGCACCTTCCGGCCGGCACCGTGCATGCGGTCGGCGACGGTGTGGTGATGGCGGAAGTCCAGCAGACGAGCGACGCCACATTCCGGTTGTTCGATTGGAACCGCGTGGACGCTCAAGGAAAGTCGCGCGAGTTGCATCTTGCTCAGGCGATGGAATCGATTGACTTTTCGCGCGGTCCGTTGCGATCCGTGACGCCGCAACGGATCGGCGATCAGCGCGAGTTGCTCGTGGAGTGCCCGTACTATCAACTCGAACGCATCACTTTGAATCAGCCGTGGGAGTCGTCCGGCGGATCCCTGTGTGTGGCAATGGTCCTTTCCGGCACGGCGCGCGTGACGGCGGCGAAGTACCAGCGCGACGTTCGCGCCGGCGAGACGGTGCTGATTCCGGCGGCTGTCGAGTCCGTGCGCTGGCAATCGACAAACGCCGCGAAACTATTGTGGATTTCGCGATAGTCGATCGACAAAGCTCGGTTGTCGATTAACGCTTGCCGGTTCGCAGCACGCAAACAGTTCACGCTTCCAATTCCAGCAGCCGTCCTAATGATTTCAGGCACTGGTCCCAACTATGGTGCGTTTCCACGTACCGCCGGCCCGCGTCGCCCAGCGCGGTCCGCCGCGCGGCGTCGTTCCACAACGCGAGCAGCGATTGCGTCCATTCCTCGGGAGTATCGGCCCTGGCGAGTTCGCGCCCGTCGGCGACAGCCAGCCCTTCCATCGCCGCAGCAGACGCGATAACCGGTTGCGCCATGGCGAGAGCTTCCAGCACCTTGTTCTGGATGCCGCGGGCGATGCGCAGTGGAGCGACGACGACCGATGCCTGCGCCACGTGCTCGCGCACATCCGGCACCTGGCCAACGACCGTGATGCCTGGCACTTCGCCTAGTTTTTTAACGGCGTCGGTCGGCTTGCGGCCGACGATGTGAAATTGCGCATCGCTCCGCGTGCGTCGTATCGCCGGCCAGACGTGCTCGGCGAACCAGACGCACGCATCGATATTCGGCGGATAATCCATCGCGCCGACGAACACACACGTCGGAGACGATGGCCGTTCCACTACCGGCACGAAATACTCCAAATCGACACCGTTCGGGACAGCGAGAACTTCGCCCTCGGTGCAGAACGACCGTAACAGCCGGCACTCGGCTTCGCTCACCAACGTCAGTGCCCGCAACCGTCGGGCCAGATCGCGTTCCGTCCGTCGCAGGCGTTGCCCTTCGCGGCGATAGAGCCATCGTTTCCAGCCGGGTAGCACAGCGGCGTAGTCCAACCATTTCTGGCTGTCGACGTCGATCAGATCGACGACGGTCGATTGCGGATTCATCGCCTCATCGAGATATGGGGCCAGGCTCGAAGCCGACGCCAGGCACATCTTCACATCATAAGTCATTCGCCATTGACGAATTTGCTTCATCAATCGCGGATGAGAAAAGACACCTTCGGAAACCGTCCGGCCGAAGGCGAACGATTTCATGCCGCGCCACCAGCGGAGCGGCGACGTGTTGTCGACGACGCAGACGTCGGCGCACAAGTCGCGCAGCACCTGCAAGTGCTCGCTCGGCACCGGCTCATCCGAGACACAGCCCAGCAGCACGTTCGCCCGCGCCGCCAGATATCGCAGGATGTGATACGTGCGGATACGGTCCCCCTTGTCGGGCGGATACGGCACACGATGGGTCAGAAACAGCACGCTCGATGCGGGCGAAACCATGATGGAAAATCTCGTTCATTGCTGCGGCCCTCCATCCGCCGGACTGGCTGCCGCGAATGTCGCCGGAGTATAACGAGAGGGCGTCCGCTTCACGATTCCGCGGCCTTTTTCGCGAGATGAGACTCACCGCATGCAGTTCGACGTCCTCATTCAAGGCGGTGAAGTCATCGATGGATCGGGCCAAGCGCGCCAGCGGGCCGATGTCGGCCTTCAGGGGGATCGCATCGCCGCAGTCGGCAACTTGGCCTCAGCCAACGCCGCGACGATTATCGATGCCAAGGGAAAAATCGTCGCGCCGGGGTTCATCGACGTCCACAATCACGCCGACGGCTGGCTACTGCGGCGGCCCCATCTGGCGGCGAAGACGCTGCAGGGCTTCACCACTGAAGTTATCATGTCCGACGGGATTTCGTATGCCCCTGTCGACGAGCACAACTGGCGGGAATGGTTCTACTATCTCCGCAGCCTGAACGCCCTGCGAATCGACGAATACCGCGGCTGGAAGACGATGGCCGAATACCAGGCCGTGCTCGACCACCGCAACGTGCAGAACAACGTGCTGCAGGTGCCGTACGGAAATTTGCGGACGCTGGTCTGCGGCTTCGGATCGCAGCCGGTCGATGACTTGCAGCGAAAGTTGATTCAGGCCGAAGTTCGTCGCGGCATGGAAACCGGCGCGGCGGGACTCTCCACAGGGTTGGATTACCTCGGGCAGATTCACGCGACGACGGACGAACTCGTTGCGGCGTGCTCGGTGCTGCCGGAATACGACGGCTTGTATGTCACGCATATCCGCTACAAGGCGGGGATGTTGCCGGCACTGGAAGAAGCGATCGAGATCGGTCGCCGCGCCGGTTGCCGTGTCCATATCTCGCATCTGAAACCGCATCAACCGCAGCAGACGGAACCGATTCTGGAGTTGCTTGAACGGGCGCGAAAAGAGGTCGATCTCTCGTTCGACTGCTATCCGTATTTGCCCGGCTCGACGATGCTGAACTCGCTGTTACCTTACGAAGCGTGGGATGACGGCCCGCTCGGCGTGCTTGCGAAACTGCACGATCCGGTCATTCGCAGCCGGTTCCGTCGGGCGCTGCAGAACTACCGGTTGTCGCTGGAGAAATTGCACATTGCCTGGGTGCCCGGCAAAGAGAACAGCCGGCATCAAGGGCAGTTACTCAGCGAGTTCGTCGCCGAGCGCGGCGTGCCGTTCGAGGACGCTCTGTTGGACTTGCTGATCGAAGAGCGGCTCGCCGTGCTGTTGGTGTTTCACGAAGGAGACGACGAATGGTGCCGGCCGTTCGTGAAGCATGACCTGGGCATGATGGGGACGGACGGCATCTACTTCGATGACGCCGCCGTGCACCCGCGGGTGTACGGCAGCTCGACGCGGGTGCTCGGGCCGATGGTCCGCGATCTGAAACTGCTGTCGCTGGAATCCGCCGTGCGGAAGATGACCGGCTTTCCGGCGGAACGGTTCCGCCTGCCTCAGCGCGGCCTGATCCGGGAGCGATACTTCGCCGACGTGGTGGTGTTTGATCCCGCGACGATCTGCGACCGGGCGACGCTGTTCGACTCACAGCATCTGTCGGTGGGGATCGAACACGTGCTAGTCAACGGCACGCCGATCATCCGGCAAGGCCAACCGCTGGACGTTGCCGGGGAAACGCTGCCGGGCCGGTCGTTGCGGTGCGGGGATTTGTAGGGTTTGCGTGGCGATGCGGGATCAATCGAAGAATAGCGGATCGGCGATCGCAGATTTTGATTTGGTCTACCTCGGTTAATCAAACTGGCTGGAAGGCTGGTTTTTCAACGATGCAGAATTGATTTCCCCTGCTGCGCTGCTTAGTCTCAATAGGTCTTCCCACCCGTGGAACGGCAATTGGCACCCTCCCGCCGGAAGCCAACTCCCGCCTCCCTTCGAAAGGCCCGCCTGATGACTCGTCGACGTGGATTTACCCTCATCGAACTGCTGGTCGTGATCGCCATCATCGCGATCCTGATCGCGCTGCTGTTACCGGCCGTCCAGCAGGCCCGCGAAGCCGCCCGCCGGACCCAATGCAAGAATCATCTGAAGCAGATCGGCTTGGCGCTGCACAACTACGAGAGCACGTTCACCGTGTTTCCGCCGAGCAGCACCAGCGCCGCCGGGTCGGGGCCGTGGGGGTTATTGACCGGTTTGAATTACAGCAGTCCTGGAATGCACTTACACAGCTTCGCCAGTCTGATTCTGCCGTACATCGACCAGGCGAACTCGTACAACGCGATCAACTACAACACGTCGGCGCTGGCGCCGGAGAACCGGGCGATCGCTGCGCAGATTTTCCCCTTCTACCGCTGCCCGAGTTACAGCGGGAAGGAATTCTCGTCCGATTCGCTCTACACGGCCGTTAACGGTTACGACAAGTTCGCGTTGCGGAACTACGTGGCGCTCGGCGCCGTCTCGGTCGTCGAATTGTCCGGATCGTTGCCGGCATCGGGCGTCCTGTATCCCGCATCCAAAACGGGTTTCAAGCACATCACCGACGGCACGTCCAACACGATCGTGATCGCGGAGACGCGTGACGACAATGCGATGGTCTGGATCGACGGCACCGGCGCCGCGGTCATGTCCCGCTGGGTCGATCAGACCAACACCTCGACCCCGCCGATTTACGGCGGAGCGACGAACGGCATCAATTACACGCCGTTCTTCGCCGCCGGCGTGTTGATGAATCCGTTGCAATACAACTACGGCCCGTCGAGTTTCCACGTCGGCGGCGCGCACCATCTGCTGGGCGACGGGACCGTGCGTTTCATTTCGCAGAACATCAACGTTCTCACCTATGATGCGCTGGTGACGCGCGCTGGCGGCGAAGTCGTCGGCGAGTTCTGATCGGTCCGTCCCGTTCCCTGGATCTTCACGTAAGTCGCGGGAACTTTGGTTCCCGCGGCTTTTTTTCGCGGCAGAGGAGTTGTTCCATGAGCATCCGTGTTCTCCTGGTGTTCTTCGTCGCATCGGCTGCCGTCGCCGCGGAGCCGACGGACATCGTGCAGGGCAACTGGCTCGGCACTTGGGAAGGCAAAGGGGGAATGGGCGGAAAGAACGTCTGCCAGATTTATGGGCTGGGCAACGGCGACTACCAGGCCTTGTTTACCGCGTACGACAGCGGAGAGCAGGACAAGGGGGAGTTCACGTTCGCCATCCGCGGCGCGACGACAACCGAGGGAACCGTCGTCTTCGATCATAACATCGACCTAGGCAACCTCGGCATGTTCACGTTTCACGCGGAGGTCGCCAAGGGGAAGCTCCTCGGCAAGTACTCCAACGGCCAACAGTACGAAGGAACAATGGAGCTGAAACGCGTCACCCACCCGCCGGACGCTGTTGGCCAGAAACCGCTGCTGGGCGCCGTGATGATGTTCAACGGGAAGGACCTGGAGGGTTGGACGACGTTGGGAGACGAGGCGGCTGAATGGAAGGTCGAGGACGGCGTCCTCGTCGCGCCGACGTCGGAGCGGCTCGCGCCGCCGAAATCGGGCCATTTGGCGTTATCGGCCGACATTCGCCACGCTCAGATTCACGTCGAGTTCCGTGTACCGTATCTGCCAGAAAAGCGCGGCGAGAAGCGCGGCCAGGGAGGCGTGTTCCTGCTCGGCAAGTACGAATTGCAGATCGTCGACAGCTTTGGGTTCCCGCGCGCCAAAGACGTGCAGGGCTACTTCATCGACAACGACGCCGTCGGCGCGATCTTCGGCCAGCAAGCGCCCACGGAACTACCGGCGCTCCCCCCCGGCGAATGGCAGGCCTTCGACATCACGCTCCGTAGCGAGACCGTGAACGCGGATGGCCAGGTGATGAAACCCGCGCTGGCGACCGTGATGCTCAACGGCAAACTGATTCACGACCAGATCGAACTGAAGAAGCCAACGTCCGGCGCGCCGTCAGTAAAAGACGCAGCGCAACCGATGCTCGTGCTCCAGAACGGCGGCCAGCCGGTGGAGTACCGCAATCTCTGGTACGTCCCCCTCGACGCCGCAAAGTGAAGAATCCCGGTTCCGGCTTTGCGTAACCGGGATTCGCTTTCTTCCGCTTGTCAAAGCGAAACCCGGTTAGAAGACGAACCGGGTTTCTCCGCGGTTACACGCGCGCCGCTGCGACTCGGCGGCGCCAGAACCAGACGCAGAACGCCGTGATCAGCGTGGACAGCAGCGACAACGGCAGCCAGCGCGGCCACAAGCCGGCGGCGCGCACGGTCTCCGCCGCCGGTTCATCCTCTTCGTCTTCGAAGGCGATGTCGTCTTCGTCCATCACACTCAGCTTCGGGCCGGCGTGCCGCTTCGCCGAAGCTTCTTTGCTCGTCTGGTGGATCGACGCCGGCGGAACGGCAAGCGTTTCGGGGTCGAGTTCCGGCGGGACGGCGATGGTCTCCGACTCGTCTTCACGGGAAGTCGCTCGTCGTGGAACCAAGAGGCGTTTGACCGGCGCTTCTTCCGACGACGTGTAGGCCGTCGGGTTCACCGCCGGGTCCTCGAACGACGGCTGCTCCAGCACGACACAGGGCGGCGTGTCGGGCGTCGTACGCCGTTGGAATTTCGGGGCCTGCATCGCGATGTGTTGGGCATACGGATCGAAGTCGGCGGTTGGCTGAGCGGCGTCCGGCGCGGGTTCTTCAGCGGCGGGCTCGGCGGCCGGCTGGTTTTCCTCCTCGGCTTTCGGCGGTTTCAAGGCGAGCTGACTCTCCGACGAAGGCTCCTCGGTTTTGGGCCGCAGCCGTTCGGCGATTTTCGTCAGGAGGTCGATCGGCCGCTCGTCGTCCGGCGCGAATTCGAGTTCGCTGTTCTCGACGAGCTTGTGTGCGAGTTCGGCGGCGCGCTGTGCTTCGGGCAGTTCGCTCCGCGAGAGGTGATACCGCGTGCGTTCCATCAGCGATTCGACCCGCAACTGCAACCGATCGTGCTGGGTGGTGTAAACTTGCGGCGCCCGGTTGCGGCGCGAATCGTGCGTCAACGCCGCCCGTAAACGCTCGCGGTGAGTGCCGGCATCGCTCGCCGCTTCCTCGTCGTACGATTCCTCGCCTGAATCGGCGGAGCGCCGCGACGGGCTCTGGCGGGCCAGTTCGTCTTCCAGGAACGGATCGTGCGGTATGCCGATGCGACGCGAAGCGAGCCGGAATTGCTCTTCGGCCGCCGGCTCGGGATTCGGCTCCGCGGGGAAGAAGGTCACCCGCGCACGGCCGACGTCTTCCGGCTCCTCGTCATCCGCGTCGATCGCAGCGGCGATCTCTTCGTCGTCGGGTTCTTCGAGGTCCGAGTGCAGCGGCAACGACCAGCGGATCTTGGGAAGGTCTTCCCACACGCGGGCCATCGTGCGTGCCGGACTGTGAGCGCAGCCGGTGAAAGCGATCAGAACCGGCAGCAACCAAAATTCGGACCGCGTTCCCGGCCGACGCCGTGAACGGACCGTGCAATGCAGCGACATCCGTGTCCCCTTTGCGGCAAATCCCGCGCGACCGGCGGGTTCTGCCTCTTCGGGAGTATCGGCCGCGCCCAGACCGTGGTTTCACGCAAAGAGTTTTCCCCGTCAAATCCTCCCGGCGTGTGCTGCAATGGCGGAATCCAGGCAGACTTTGCGGGCTGTTCGCCGCCTGCAAAGCTTTACGCTCCGTTGATCAACACGATAACCTAACCTGGATGGACAACGATTTCCTCGCTGCGAATTCGCGCCTCTGGACAGAAGCACTGCTGGCTGTCGCGTTGCCGCTGGCGATTACGGTGGTCGCATTCGCCGTGCTGGGAATTGGGATTTTGAGGTCCGGTCGGCAGTCAAAAGAGTCAGACCTCATGCTATGGCTCGCTGCCGCGACGGTCCTGCTCATCGTACACCTCGCGTCGCAAAAACAATCGCAGGAGTCGGAGTTTCTCACCACCTGCGGCGTCGGCATGCTCGGCGCATTGACGATTCTAGGAATGATGCTCTCGCTAAGGCGGCTGCGCGCCGACAAGCCGCGGCAACTGATGATGGAGACCACGGCTCTGGTTCCGATTTTGGCAATTCTCTTCGCCCTGTTGATACCGGCAACGGGGCAACACGTCCGATCGGGGCGAAGGACCGCCTGCAAAAACAACTTGAAACAAATCGGCCTGGCTCTCCACAATTTTCACGACACGCGGGACGCGTTTCCCAGCCGAACCGTGGGTGACCCGCCCCAAAGTTGGCGCGTGTCGATTCTCCCGTTTCTCGATCAAGCGCCGCTTTACGATGCGTACCACCACGATCGTGCCTGGGACAGCGACGAGAATGCCCAGTTCGCCCGCACGGAGATTCTCGCCTTGCAGTGTCCCGACCAGCAACGGCGGCGCGATGACGCGGATCGCTGGCTCACGAGTTATGCCGTTCCGTTCGGTCTGCACGGCATCTGGAAAGCGGAAGGTTCGCCGACAATCGCCGAGATCGCCGACGGCACCTCGAATACGTTGGCCGTCGTCGAAGCCTGCGGACGGCACATTGTCTGGAACGAGCCGCGCGACGTCGACCTCGCCAGCACGCCGTTCAAGGTGAACTTACGTGGGACACGACCGTTCGAGTCGCCGTCGCTCGGCTCGTCCTACCATCGCGGCGGCGTCCACTCTTTGCTGGCGGACGGCAGCGTACGGTTCCTCTCGTCGAACATCGACCCCGTCGTGCTCCAAGCACTGACGACCGCAGACGGCGGCGAAACGGTTGGGAACTGGTAGGCGTGAAATCCCCGCACAGGCGGCAACAGCCGCGTGCTCCACGTCACGATTGTGACGCGAACCAGTCGGCCGTCTTTTGAATCCCCACGGCGAGGCTAACCGATGGTTTCCAGTCGAGGATCTTTCCGGCGCGGCCGGCGTCGATCACACTGGAACGCAGGTCGCCGGCACGCGCCGGACCGTGCTTCGGTGCGGGGAGATCGTCTTTGCGTCCGCGACTCGCAGCGTGCGGCTGCATCGCGGCGCGGACTTGCGCTTCGAGCTGGTTCACGTCGGTCTTGAGGCCCGTGCCGATGTTGAACGGCAGGAATCCGCCGGGAATCTCCGCGGTGAAGGCTTTCAGATTCGCGGCGGCGACATCGGGACCGAAGACATAATCGCGATCGTACTTCCCATCGCCGTTAATGGTGGCCGCTTCGCCAGCCAGCATCTTCTTGCAGAAGATGGCGACGACGCCCGCCTCGCCGTGCGGATTCTGCCGCGGACCGTAAACGTTGGCATACCGCATCGCGACGCCGGTGACGCCGTGCTCGCGGACGAAAAACTGCAGGTACTGCTCGCCGGCCCATTTGCTGATGCCGTACGGCGAGATCGGCGCGGAAGGGGTGTTCTCATCCGCCGGCTCGGTGACATCGCCGTACAACACGCCGCCCGACGACGCGAAGACGATTCGTTTGCAGCCGACGCGCACGCCCTCGTCGAACACGTTGATCAGCCCCAGAATGTTGACCTGGGCGTCGAACGCCGGCTCGCGGACCGACCGGCTGACCGACATCTGCGCCGCCTGATGGCACACGACCTCCGGCCGAACTTCGCTGAAAACCTGCGTCAGCTTCGGCCGGTCGCAGACATCGACTTCGTACAACTTGACGTCGCGCGGCAGATTCGCCGGCGACCCGCTGCTCAAGTCGTCGACGACGAACGGCTGGTGTCCGGCGGCGAGACAAGCGTCGACAATGTGGCTGCCGATAAATCCGGCGCCGCCGGTGATCAAAACTCGCATTCGGTGCTCCGATGGTAATTTTTAAAGCTGAAGCCTAGCTTCAGATTCAGGAAGCCGGGCTTTATCGCTCCACAAGCTACAGTCCGCGGCCTAGCGCCGACAACCCACGACTCGCGTTCGGCCTGACAAATCCTTGATGGCGCGCAGGTCGGTGAATGTGCCGGCTTCAGTAAAGATCTGCTGCACCGCGTCGCCTTGCTCCGGCGAGATCTCCAGGAAGATCGACCCGCCAGGCTGCAAATGGGCCGCGGCGTCGCGAACGATGCGGCGGACCACATCGAGTCCATCGGGACCGCCGTCGAGGGCCTGTCGCGGCTCGTATTTGCGGATGTCCGTCGCCAAAGTCTCCAACTCGGCGGTCGTCACGTAGGGGGGATTGCCGGCGATGATGTCGAACCGCTCTTCCGATCCGACGGCGGCGAACAAATCGCCTTCCTGAAACGTGACACGCTGATCGACTTTGTGTTTCTCGGCATTCTCCTTGGCGACGGTCAATGCGGCGGGAGAGAGATCGGTCGCCGTCACGATCGCCGCGGGACAGTTCTTCGCAACGGCGATCGCCACGCAGCCGGAGCCCGTGCAGAGGTCGAGAATCTTCGGCTCGGCGAGCGGCTTCGCTGCGTCGAGTACGGCCATGACGAGCGTCTCGGTATCGGGTCGTGGAATGAGCACGTCGCGGGTGACGTCGAAATCGAGGCTGAAAAATTCGCGGTGGCCGACGAGATAGGCCACCGGTTCCGACTGCGCCCGACGCTGGACGAGTTCTCGCATCTTCGCACGGACGGGATCGCTGAGCGGCTCGTCGAACTGCGTGTAGAGCGCAATCCGCGGGCAATTCCGAGCATGGGCCAGCAGAATCTCGGCATCGAGCCGCGGCGTCTCGCTCTCGTGCTTCTTCAGATGCTGCGTCGTCCACTCCAGCACGCGGCGGACCGTCCAGACATCGGCAGCCGCAGGCGGCGTTTCGGACACGAGGAACCTTCAGAGGTTAGAGGTTGCTGGTGGGGTGTCTTGAAGCCCGGCTTTCAGCTTTGAGAAGCCGGGCTTTATCGCTGTATCGTATCGGAAAGACACCGCACTTGCGACGAGAACTGCGGCTCGTACAGCAGGCGGTTTGCTTGTGTCTGCGGCAAGCGAATTGCGCAGGCGAGCCGCCTACGCTACGAGTTCGCTGCCACGCAGCACCTGCGAGAACTCGGCGTCGCTCTGGCTGAGAAGCTGCATCACGAGGCCAAGCGTTGCGATGGCGTCACAGGTTGGAGCTGCGCCGCCGATCCAAAGGCGATGATCGCCGCCGGTCGCGAGCAGGCCCTGCTCGAACAGCAATCGCGCGGCCCGGTCGGCGCGAGCGATGTGAATCGGTTGTCCGCCGTGTGACGTCACCACTGGTGCTAGTTGGTCCCCCACATCGTCGGCCAGGAGAATCTTGCCGTCGTTTTCTTCGGCGAGTTGGAGTTCGATCAGGCGGGAGTGGAGATGGTGCGGGGGCGCCAATTCGCCGCGTTCGTCGAGGAACGTGCAAGCCGAGGCATCGTCGTCGATCACCACCCCCAAATGAGCGGCGTGATCGCGCACCGCCTTGCCGAGGGTCAGGACATCGGCGTCTTCAGGATCGGAGAGGTTTCGCTGCCGCGTCGGAAGTTTCACGGTCTTCAACCGGCCCGGCAGGCGGGCGAAGACGTTCTCCAGACGCGCTAATGCCAGCGGCGATGCGGCGCCGCACACGACCTGCAACGGCCGCAGCGCATGGAAGCCGCTCGACAAACTGGCTTCGTACTCTTCCGTGACGGAAATAGCAGACACGCTGCCGGGCTGGCGCGACGGCCGTGAGACGGGCTGTCGCTGGAGCGTCTCCCAGCGGACGAGAAACTCGGGCTCGGGAGGCAAACCGTGTTTTCGACAAAGATCGAACCCGATCCACGCCGGGTCGCAACCCGAACCCGTGATGACTACCCCGGCGTCGGCGTCGAACCGGCGCACGGCGAACCGGAGACACGGTTCGGTCGTCAGCCCGATGTCGATCACTCGACAACTCGTTCGTTCAAAGCCGAGCATGAACCCGGTCATCACTTCCGGCGCGGCCGGGCGACCATCGTAGCCGATGACGACAGCCGGCGAGCGCCGGCTATCAGCACACGCGGCTAACCCGTCGTCCCACAACAATCGGGCCAGGCTCGACGCCCAGCGCACGGCTTCGTAGCGGCCCAGTTGATTGACGGAGACGCCGCGGAAACCATGTTCGGTGCGCAGCAAACGGTCCGACGCCAATCCGGCTGAAGTCGGGATTGCAACCGCCGAAATCCCGGCTTCAGCCGGTCCATGCGGGCAGTTCCGGCAACGGAAGTACGCCGCCGCGATCCTCGCCAGATGAATTGACCGGCTGATCTCGCCCGACTCGCCGGGGCAGACATAGCGGCGATCGTCATGCAGGGGCGTTAACACCGGGAACTTTCGTCCAACAGAAGACGGACGGACGGCAGAGTTGTAGAATCGAAATGCAGATTTGGTCAATGTGAGTTGGAACTCCATGCACGCCACCGACGTTCTCCGAAAATCGCCCGCGGTGCCTGGTGTCGTTGTTTTGACCGGCGGGCAGCATCATCTGAAGGCCTCTGCGCTAGCGTGGCTGCGGAAGACGGTGCTGGACGACGACGATTCCGGTCTGACGCGTGTCGCTGGCAAAGACGCTGATCTGAAAACGGTGTGGGACGAGCTGCGCACCGTTTCGATGTGGGGCGACCGGCGTTTGGTGATCGTCGACGACGCGGATGAGTTCGTCTCGAAACACCGGCCCGGATTGGAAAAATATGTCGCCGCCCCGGCGAAGAAAGCGGTCCTCGTCCTCGACGTGAAGACGTGGCCGAAAACAACCCGGCTTGCCAAACAAGTCGCACAGACCGGTCTGGATATCGAGTGTACGGAACTCAAAGGCCAGTCGCTGCTCAAATGGCTGGAGGAGACGGCCCGCGACGCCCACGGCGCAGAACTGCGGCGGGATGGGGCGTCGCTGCTCATTGAATTGATCGGCGACGAGTTGGGATTGCTCGATCAGGAGTTGTCCAAACTCGGCTCGTTCGTGGGACAAGGGGGCGCGATCACGGCGGAAGTCGTGCGGGCGATGGTCGGCGGCTGGCGAACGGAAACGACCTGGGCGATGACCGACGCCATTCGGGACGACGATCTCGCATCGGCCCTCAAAGATCTGCACGAACTCCTCTATCACGGTGAAGCGCCGCAAAAACTGATCGGCGGCATCCACTTCGTGTTTCGCAAACTCGCTGCCGCGACCGAGCTCGCCAAGCACGAATCGCTGGAAGCCGCGCTGCGGACAGCGGGCGTCTTTCCGCAGGCCGTCGGTCCCTCGGCGGGGTATCTCCGGCGTTTGGGGCGCCCCAAAGCCGAGCAGGTGATCCACCAGCTTCTAGCCGCCGATCTCCGCATGAAAGGGGGAAGCCGTTTGCCGGAACGGGTGCAGTTGGAACAATTGTTTTTAGAACTGGCCGGACGAATTGCCTAGCGTCGGGGGGGGGCCCCCCCCGGGGGGGGGGAAAAAAAACCCCGCGCGCCGCCCCCCCCCCACACCAGGAAAAAAAAAAACCCAAGAAAA
>CAZDGB010000009.1:0-49460 GCA_964504645.1 uncultured Planctomycetaceae bacterium
GTCGTCTTGCCGCTGCCGGTGGGGCCGGTGACGAGCACCAATCCGTACGGTTTCGACAACATGGTCTTGATGTCGTTCAGTTGGCGCTCGGGCACGCCGAGTTGGTCGAGATTGAACGTGACGTTCTGCTTATCCAGAATTCGCAGCACGGCCTTTTCGCCCAGCACCGTCGGCAGCGTCGAGGCCCGCAGGTCGATCTCGCGGCCTTCGACGACGACGTGCATCCGCCCGTCCTGCGGCTGGCGATGCTCGGCGATGTCCATCTTCGCCATCAGCTTGAGGCGGGAGATGATCGCCGGATGAAAATCTTTCCGCGGCCGCAGCACTTCCCGCAACTGGCCGTCGACGCGGAAGCGGACGGCGCTGTGTTTCTGACCGGGTTCGATATGAATGTCGCTGGCGCCTTGCCGGACCGAATGCACAATCAGGTAATTCACCAGGTTGATGATCGGGCTGCCTTCGGCGAGCGATTCGACATCTTTGAAGCTGACGTCGATGGCGTTCGGGTCGAACTCGACTGCGCCGTCGTCGAGATCGGCGGTCACGACGTCGACTTCGAACCCCGCCTGGTAGCAGCGCTGAATCATCCGTTGAATCTGCGTGCGGAGCGCAAAGACGGGGCGCACCTTGTGCCGGGTGATCCGTTCGAGCTCGTCGATCTGCTGCAGGTTCTGCGGCTCGGCCATCGCCACCGTCAGGCAGCCGCGAACTTTGAACAGCGCGATGGCGTTGAGCGCTTCGGCCGCCGCGCGGGGCAGCGCCGGCACCGCCGCTGGATCGACCAGGCCTTCCCGCAACTGAACGGCCGGGACAGACAATTGCTGCTGCAAGAAGGGCAGCAGCTCGGATTCCTTGACGAATCCCAATTGCACGAGGGCTTCACCGAGCTTGAGATTCTTCGCCGACGGCTCGTGCAGCGCGGACTCCAGTTGTTCCGCGGTCAGCAGGTTGGCTTGAATCAGCCGCTGACCGAGCGGCAAGAGCGCCGAAGGTTGTTCCGCGCGGGCGGGCGCGGGAGCCGTCTTCCGCTCCTCGGCGAATGCACCAGTGACCGATTTGGAGAAGGTGGCGATCATGTCGCGAAGCTTCCCACGGCGGACACGCAATCGCGGTAAATATCAAATCGAGACGCGACTTCCGTCACCGTCAAAATGTCGTGACAGAGAGCACTCGGTGCGGCGAGTTTCATGGAGCCGCCATGGTCCAGGCAGCGTTCCTGGTAGTCGAGGAGCAGTTCCAGCCCCTGGCTGTCGATCAGCGGAACCTTCTCCAGGTCCAGCACCAAGCGCGGCTGACCGTGTGTCAGGCATTCGTCGAGAATGGCCGACAACTGCTTGAGCGCCGGCGCGATGATCGGGGCGGCGCCCCGCACGATATCGACGGCCCCGGTTCGTCCTCGCTCAAACATGGCCGGCGATCCTACGTCAGGGGAAGCGACAGGATGAACTGGGAGCCTTTGTTCAATTCGCTATGGACGACGAGCTTGCCGCCGTGCAGCCGGGCGACTTCCTGCGTGAAGGCCAGTCCCAGGCCGCTGCCGGGAATGTCCTGCAAGCGGGCATCCGCGCTGCGGAAGAATTTGGTGAACAGCTTCGGCAGTTCTTCAGCGCTGATGCCGATGCCCGTGTCTTCCACGCTGATCTGCAATTCCTTGCCGGCGACGGCGACTTTCAGCGCCACGCGGCCGTCGGCCGGCGTGTATTTTGCCGCGTTGCCCAACAGGTTCACCAGCGCCGCGGCGAACTTGTCTTTATCGAGATCGAGGTGCGGCAGCTTCGGCGGGAGCGACATCTCGAACGTCACGTTTTTCTGATTCATCTGCGGGCGGACTTTTTCGACCACTTCCGTGAACAGCCGTTCGAGGTCGACGTTCGTCAGGGCCAGCGACATCGAGCCGGCTTCCATCTTGCTGACGTTGAGCAGTTCCTCGACGAATCGTGACAACCGCGTCGCTTCCGCGTTGATCACGTTCAGGAAGTGCTTTTGCTGCTCGACATCGGAAAAATCGTTGTCGGTCAGCGTCTCCGCGTACGCTTTGATGTTCGCCAGCGGCGTGCGGAGTTCGTGCGTCGCCATGCAGATGAATTCGTTCCGCATCTCTTCGGCGAGTTTCTGCTGCGTCACATCGCGGACCGTCCAGATGTGCTGCACGACCGAGGCGTTCCCTTCGGCGAGCAACGGCAGCCGGCCGACGCGGAGCACGCCTTCGCTCATCGTGGCGTGCGGTTGGATCTCGAACGTGATCGGGCGGGCCAATTCGGTGGCGTGGGTCGGAAACTGCGTATTCGGCGGCAGGCACAACCGCAGCGGTTTCCCCTTCAGTTCGCCGCCGTGATGGAACGGCTTGAGCAGCACCTGAAACGCGCGATTCGAGTAAAGGACTTTGCCGTCCTGGTCGGTCAGCGCGATCCCTTCGGGCAGCAGGTTGAGAATCGTTTCGAACCGCTGCTCGTGCCGCGATTGCAGCGATTGCAGCAGATTGATTTGCAGTCCGGCGGGTGTTCCCTGCCCGCGGACGCGTTCGACGATGCGGTTCCAACCCTGCGCGGCGGGGTCCGCGGCGGAGAGCGGATTCACCTGCAAGTCGGGCGAGGGCGAAGCCGAGACCGCGCACAACTGATTTTCAATGGCGGCGTTCGTGCGGGTGATCTGCTGCAGGAAGAGGCCGCCGACCAGCAGGATGCCGACGGGCATCAGGGCGGTGTAGGGGAGCCAGTCCGCGGCTCCGTGGAGCCAGGCCAGGTCGGAGTCGGGAACCAGGCCGACCTGGATGGCGCCGAAGTCGTGGTCTTCTTCCTGCAAGCGGATCCAGTATTCGCGAATCACGCGCGAATCGCCGGTGAGGACGCGGCGCTCGATGAGCAAATCGTGCTCAAGCGCGGCGAGATCGAATTCGGATTTCTGTCCGATGCGGTTGGGCTTGGAGTGTGCCTGGATGACGCCGTCGCTGGAGACCACCGCGGCGAACGCGACGTGATCTTCCATCGCCACCAGGTTGACCAAGGCCTGCGTCCCCAGGCCTTGATGCGAAATGTGGTCCCGCAGGACCAGCGTCTTGACTTCGCCGATGCGGGCGACGAGATCGCGCTGCCGCGATTCACGAAACCAGTACGACTGCAGCGCGACCAGTCCGGCGGCGACGGAAACCACGCTGATCAGCCCGAACATCAGATGATGGCTGATGAGGCGGCGAACGATCGATGGGCGTCGGGTGGCGTTCTTCATGGCAACTCAGGCGGACCATCGGCATCACGACACATCACGGGGCGACGCCGCTCACGGGGGCAGACGCCAGGGACTCGGCAACCAGTTGCATCAATTCCCGCGGACTGAACGGCTTGAACAAAACAGCGGTGATTCCCAATTCCGACTCGAGCGCCGCGGCGTTCAACTCCAGGCCCCGGGCCGAAAGGAGGATCACCGGCAAATGCCAGTCGGGAAGTTCGGTTCTCAATTTGCGGCACAATTCGACGCCCGTCAGACGGGGCATCTGAAAATCGGTTAACAACAAGTTCGCCCGGCGGTCCTGCAACCGCTCCCAGGCTTCTTCCCCATTCCGCGCCACCGTCACATCGTAGCCGGCGCGCAGCAGGTTGAAGCGAATGACATCCGACATCACGCGTTCGTCTTCGGCGACGAGGATCGACAGGGGAGACGCTGGGGGGCGCTCGGTCATGCGTGCTCCCTTTCTCAATCGGCATTCGCCAAGACTTGCATCTCCGCCAGCACAACGTTGGCGGAGATGCGGCATTCGTCAAGCACCGTCGGTCGACACGACTTACCAAGCCAGACCGGAAGCGTCATTCAGATAGAAGTCACCGGTCGCGGCGGTATAGGCCCAGCCAGCGCTGCCGGCGACGACGGCCACCGGATCGGTGCCGACGGCGATCGTGGCGTTGCCGGCATTCGCGCCGGTCGGAGCGGCCGGGAACGGTCCCTTCAGGTACGGCTTGAGCACGGTCGCCAACGTCGTGGCGTCCGGAGGATTCGAGCCGGTGTCGGCCCGATACATTTCAATGGCATTGCGAATCGTGGCGAGCGACTGCTTCGCCGAGTTCGTCTTCGCGGTCTGCGTGCTGGCCGACATCCGCGGCATCGCGACGGCGGCGACGATCCCCATGATCAATACCACCACCACCATTTCCACCAACGTAAAACCACTGCGACGGTTTGACTTCTGCTGCCCCGACATGATCGCTGTTCCTCTGTGCTTGACGACGGATGACGATGTTCGACTCGTGGAGAACCGGCGGTTTCCACACGACGCAAACATAGGTTGCGATTTGGCAGCGTGACGGAATAATTCCGCATCGAGAATTGTCACAAATCCGCTGCTGATAAGACATGTGGTTTTTTCGCAGGTTTCAAGCTATCTGTCGGACAATTGCGGTGGCTGGAGGAATTTTCTCCACGTTTTGAAAGCTATGGTTCAACAGCATCCGGCGACTGGAAAGCGGCGCGCACGTTTCCGGTTTTCCACGAGTTTGCTTTAGGCGTCCCATGAACGAGCACGCTCCCCTCCAATTCTTCCGTGAGCTTTTCGGCCAGCCGTTGGAGCTTTGGCTCTTTGACGGTCAGTGCTGGCAGCCGTTGGAGTCGACGGAAAGTGCGGAGCTTCAGACGTCGATTTGTCCGACGAAACTTGCACAGCCCTTGTTGCGAGAAATCGCGCCGGGTGTGCTGTCGATCGGACTGCCGCTGCACCTCATCGATGCGACGCAGCCGCACGATGTCGTCCTGTGGGGCGTCGTGAGAACGACCCTGGAGTTACTCGGTGCGACGCTGTTGCAGATCGCGGCACTGAAAACGAAGGCGGAGACAGTAGTCGCGGAGTTGCAGGCAGGAGTCGATCCACATCTCGAACAGATCAGCCGGGACTTTGAGGAATTGAACTGGCTGCGGGAGCTCAACGAGCGGCTGTTCGAGTCCAGCGTGGACGATCCTTTGGAGACGGTGGCCCGTCGCATTCTGCCGGACTTGCGACAACTGATCGCCGCGGAAAGCATTGCGATCGTCACGCGTACTTGTTCGGAACCCGTGGACATCCACCAGACCTCCATTGGGTGGTGCGGACCGCAATTGCTGTCGGACAACACGTGCCGGAAGCTCGTACAGTGCCTCGTCGAGCGCGGAATCGCGGATCGTCCGACGATTGTGAATCATCTCGGCGCATTGCAGTTCTGCGAGGAATTCCCAGGCATCGAATCGTGCCTGCAAGTCGCCATCGTTCGCCAAGGCACCGAATACGGCTGGCTGCTGGCGCTCAATCGGGCTCCCGCGCATGCCCGATACCCGCGGTTAGATCAATCGGCGCTCACGCAATCGGGACTGTTCGAATTCGGTACCGAAGAAGCCGGCCTGATGTATTCTGCCGCGGCGACGCTGGCGTCGCATGCACGGAACGCCGAGTTGTTCCGTGAAAAAGAGAATCTCCTGATCGGCATCCTTAAGGCGATGATCAACGCGCTCGATGCCAAGGACCCGTACACCTGCGGCCACAGCGACCGAGTGGCCAGCACCGCCCGGCAGATCGGCGAGCGCCTGGGCCTGGAAGCGCGCGAATGCGACCTGCTCTACATGTCCGGTTTGCTGCACGACATCGGCAAGATCGGTATTCCGGATGAAGTGCTGCTCAAGCCGGGCAAACTGACGCCGGAAGAATTTGAGATCATCGCCCAACATCCGAGCATCGGCCATGCGATTTTGAGCCATCTGCCGCAACTTAAGGCCGTCTTGCCTGGCGTGCTCCATCATCACGAGCACCTCAACGGGAACGGTTATCCCCACAAACTGACAGGCGACGACATTCCATTGTTCGGCCGCATTCTGGCCGTGGCAGACGCCTTCGACGCGATGACGACCTGCCGGCCGTATCGCACGGCGATGCCCTTCGAGAAGGCGCGCGGAATTCTGCAGGAAGGGGCCGGCACTCAATGGGATCCGGCGATCGTGGAAGCGTTTCTCGCCTGCTTGCCGGAGATCTTGGAACATCGGACACAAAATGCCGACGGGTTGCAGAACATCTTCGAAGCCGCCGCTGCAAGCCAGCATGCGTTGGGCGAACGGGACGAAGCGCGACGGCGGACGGTTGCCCGTTGGAGCAGCCGCAGCGCCATGAATGCCTCGCTGAATCCCTAAACTCATTAGAAACCGCACGGCGCAAGGAACTCGCGGCAATCTGGTCGGCCGCCAGCGATGGCTATTAAGTCGGCGCGTGCGCTCTGACGAACTGGACGAGACTCACCTTCGCTGCCGGCTCGTCGAGCGCCGCATGATCAACTCCTACCATCGGGCCGTTCAACGCCGGCGCGGATTCACGCTGGCGGAATTGGTGGTTGCGCTGCTGTTGGTGGGGATTCTGGCTGCGATCGCTCTGCCGAAATGGACTAATGCCCTTCGCCGGCAACGACTGGCGATGGCCGCGAATCGGATTGTCGCCGATATCCACCGCGCCCAGGCCGCCGCGTATGCGTCGAGTTCGTACAGAATCATCACGTTCGTCACCGGGACGCACCAATACTCGATCTCCGGACTCTCGTCGCTGGAATCGAACTCGGCGGCCTACAACGTGCGTCTGGGCGATGAGCCGTACCAATGCCGGCTGATCTCCGTCTGGGGTCAGACGGGAACGCAACTGCTGTCGTTCAACGGTTACGGCGAGACCGCCAGCGGCGGCAACATCGTCATCGCGGCGGGCTCCGATCAAAAGACGATCGTGTTCAGCGCGGCGACCGGAAGGGCGGTAGTCCAATGACGCGGCCGCCGGGACGCGAACGAGCGTTTATTTCACGCCGCCGCGGTGCGATGCTGATGGAAGTCCTCGTCGCCTGCGTGATCGTAGGATTCATCGCGCTGGGGTTGCAGTCGGCGATTGCCGTGTCCCTCCGCAGCATTCCGACTGCCGACAGTCCGGCTCAACTGGCCTACCGCACGCGGCAGATCGTCGATCGCATCGCCACCGAACTGGAATCGGCGGTTTACGTCTACGAGCGCACGGCGACCACGCTGGGCATGACGGTCGCAGATCGGGACGGTGATGGCTTCGACGAACGGATTCGGTACGCCTGGACCGGCACGCCCGGTGGCGCATTGACGCGCAGGTTCAACAATGGTTCTCCCGTTACGATTGCTGGCCAAGTGCAGAGCTTCGGCCTGTCGACCACTTGCTCGGTCGTCACCGACAGTTATCCAGCAGTTTGCAGCGAAGACTCGTCGGATTCGCTACTGGTCGACAATTATTCGTCCAGCGGCACGTCGGACAGTTCCGTCACCGGCAGCAGTTGGTACGGGCAGCATTTCGCTCCGACGTTGCCCGGAAACGCCTATGCCTGGCGGCCGACCCGCGTGCGTTTTCTGGCCAAGCGCGGTGCGCTGATCGCCACCACCGGCGTGCAGACTCGCGCGGCCCTGCCGAGCCTTTCTCCTGTTGCATCGATTTCCAATCAATGGTTGCTCACCGGGCTGTTGTTGCCGACTGGTTACGACTGGCAGGATTTCAGCTTTTCCAACATCGACGCGCTGCCCGCCGGCGCCGGCATTTGTCTCGTCGTCCAGAATCAATTGGGCTCGCCCTCGGTCATCGTGCAGAGCCGCAGCGGGAAATCGGGACAATTGCGCTCCACGAACGGCGGCGACTCGTGGACTTACGACGCCTCCAACTCGCTCAACAGCCGTCTGTACGGTCGATTGAGCACATCCACGGGATCGCAGTACGCCAGCACGAAATATCTGACGGCGATGAACATCGCGCTGAAACTCACTTCCGCGTCCCCCGTCATCCAATTGACCAGCCCCGCGTTGAATCATCCCGAGTTGCTGACGGGCTACTGGGAGCTGAAGTTCGACCGAGATCCTACGACGATCGACGTCAACGGCGACGGAGCCGGCGATTGGACGGCGAGCAACGGCAGCTTCAGCATGGGATCGATCTCCGGCAATGTCTGGTCGACATCGGGCGTGAAACTCTCGACCTCGCCGGACAGCAACTTTAACGCCGTCACCGTCGCCGAGGTCCGCTTTCAGAACACCACAGTGGGCGGGAAGGGGGCAACGTTCGCGATTCTGCCGTTTCGCTCCGGCCTCACCTGCGCGTCGCTGGAAGCCAATCTGGCGTTGCAGACGGACGGCACGCAGACGCTCACGGTGACGCAGAAGACCAGCGATCTGTCGTCGGCCAACCTGCTTAACCTGACCGGCCTGCCGGCGCAAATGACCGACCTGCGGCTCATTCTCGACCCGGCAACCAGCGCGGTGAGCATCCGCGTCAACGGCGTACATCGCGGCACGTTCGCGGTGACGAGGTATCTGTCACTCGACGGGACTTCGTCGGCCAGCATCACCTCCAGCGGCAGCGTCGGAAAATTCGCCTACGCGCGAGTGCGGATTTTGGAGCCGTGACGATGAAACGCCGCACACAAAAAGGCAGCGACTGGCGCGGATTCACACTGCTGGAGTCTGTCATCGCCGTCATGCTGGTCGGTCTGTTGATGGTGGCCGCATTGCGATCGGTTGGCGCGATGAAACGGAGGGAGACGCATAGCCTGGAACAACTCCGCGGCCAGCAGTTGGCCGCGGCGCTGATGAATGAAATTTTGTTGCAAGCGTATGCCGAGTCGGTGACGGCTGCGGTCTTTGGGCCGGAGTCGGGAGAAGCCGGAAATCGCTCGCTGTTCGACGACGTCGACGATTACGCCGGCTGGTCTGCAGCGCCGCCGACGGATCGCAGCGGCCAGGCGGTCGCCGCATTCTCCGACTGGACGCACGGCGTCACAGTGCAGTGGGCCAATCCGACGACGCTCGCCGCGACGACGGCGAGCAACACGGGATTGAAGAAGCTGACGGTCACGGTGTCCAAAGGGGGAAAGACGATCGCTACCGCGACCGGTTATCGCAGCATTGGCTGGGTGGACACGATTCCCACGCCCGATCAGGCGACCAGCAATCATCCGCCGGTCGCTGTGGCGATGTTGCCCAATTCCAATCGCGGCGTCGGGCAGTCGATCGCGTTCAGCGGCGGCACGTCGAGCGATCCCGACGGCGACTATCTGTCGTATGTCTGGAACTTCGGCAACGGCAACACGTCCACCGGTTCGTCGACCTCCACGATCTACAACGCCGTGGGAACCTACGCCGCGACTCTGACGGTTTACGACGGCAAAGGCGGCGTCGCCTCGGCGTCGCTCTCCGTGGTCATCACTCCTTGATCCTTCGGTTCGTGTCATGAAGGTTCAGAAACGACGCGTATTCGAGTCTCGACGGAACGGCACGATTCACGTGCTGGTGCTGTTGACGGCGCTCATCGTCGCGGCCATCGGACTGACTTCGCTCCAGTTGCTGCGCCTGCAGGCCAAGTCCGCAGCGGGGGATCAGGACTTCTCGCAGGCGCGGTTCCATGCGCGGGCTGCGCTGGAACTGGGTTTACTGAAAGTTCGCCAGGACCCGTATTGGCGGCGGAACCTCGGCAACGGCAACTGGCTGACCGATATTCCGCTGGGCACAGGTACGGCCACGTTGTCCGCCGCCGATCCCCTCGACAACGACGTGAGCAAAGGCGACAACCATCCCGTCGTCCTGACAGGGACTGGACGGCAAGGCGACGCGGTCTTCATGACCAGCGTGCGCCTGGAAGTCGGGCCGCCCAAGAATTCGTGTCTGGAAGTCTCCATGACGAGCGGCGACGACACAACGATTTCGAATGCGACGCTCACCGGCGATCAGGCGATTTGCGCAAACGACAGCGTCATCGCCAGCGGGGCGCAAGTCAATGCGGACGCCGAAGCGGTCAACGGCGCCTCGGGGTCGGCTTACGGAAAATCGCGCACTCAGATCACGACGGCACGCACGCTGCCGAATTCGGCGACGGTGCTGAGCTACTACCTCGCGCAAGGGACGACGATCTCTTACGCGTCGTTGCCATCGTGGCCCAAAGGGCAGATGCTGATGAACACCGGATTCGAATCGAGTACCTTCGGCTGGTTTGCGCAGGGGAGTTGCACGCTGAGCCGGTCCTTCAACACGCAGATGAGCGGCGCTTGGTCGCTGCGGGTTCAGAGCCGGGCCTCGAACAGTGCGGTCGCCGCGCAGTCGGTCGCCGTCGGCGGTTTTCGGTGCGGCGACACCTACCAATTGAGCGTGCCGATCCGCACGAGTGCCTGTCAGGCTCAGGCCACATTGATTCTGGACAGCACCGGCGAGGGCGTTCAGACCTGGACGACGCCGCTGCAGAACGTGCCGTCCAATACCTGGACCACCCTGACGGGAAACCTCATCCCGACGTGGACCGGGACTCTAAATCAGGCGCTCGTCACCGTCACCCTGACCACGGCCAGCGACTATTACCTGGACGAACCCAGCCTGACGAACGTCACCTATCCCAACGGCTATTACGTCCTCGACGGGTTGCTCAGCCCTGCCGCCAATCCTTACGGGGCGGCCAATTCCCAGGGCATCTACCTCATTGACTGTAACAATCAGAACGTCCTCGTCGGACGGTCGCGGATCGTGGGGACGCTGGTGTTCGTCAACCCCGGCGCCTACACCGCGGTGTACGGCCCGACGAACTGGGAGCCGGCGATTTACAACTATCCGGCGCTGCTCTCGAACAACACGATCAGCATCGCCATGACGTCGTCCGGCTTCAGCGAAGCCACGTATGGCGCGAATCTGAATCCGCCCGGCACCCCGTTTCCCTACAACGGCGGCACGGCGAATGCCACGTTCACGGACACTTACCCGGCTCAAATCACGGGGCTGATCTACTCGGCCAGCGATCTCAATTTCTATTTCACGTCGAATATTTTCGGCGTCGTGATCGCCAACGACGACATCAATGTGAGCTCCAACTCGCTGACGCTCAACTACAACCACGTGTATCTCAACGACGCTCCGCCGGGGTTCGACACGGCGTCCGTCACGATGAAAGTCGTTCCCGGCACGTGGCGGCGCAAAGTGAACTGACGGAGCTCATTCGCCCGGCAGGAAGCGCTGCCGGCGATAGAGTTGCAGTTCTTCGCGATACGGACTGAACGTCCGCAGTTCGATGGGCAGCGTGGCGTGATGAATGCCCTGGCCGTCGACGCGGAGCGACACGTCGACCATGCCGTCGAACGCGACGTCGAGGTCGCGCTCCGGATCGACCGTCTGGTAGGGCAGCCGCAGCGTCAGGCCCCAGGCGTCGAATTGATCGGCGCGAATCCGCCGCGTCCAGCGGCCCACTTCGAAGTAGCGCTGATAGCGCCCGGTCGGGTCGTGCTCGCGCACGCTACCGTCGTTGGTCCAGAAGCCGAAGGGCGACGCATTTTCCAGCCGTTCGTGCGTGTTGAACCGTCGTCCATACAACCGCACGGTCAGCAGCCCGTTCACGGCCGCCGTTTCTCCATCGTCCGTCGTCGGGGAGATGCGCAGACGCAATCCGTCCGGCAGCGGGTCGCGCGTCCAGTTCGCCAAATCTGCCGTGAACGAGAGCTCGGCGACAGTTGGCGTCGGCGGTTGTTCCTCGACTCGTTTCCTCGGCGGCACAATCAACGGCGGCACCGGTGCTTTCTGCCGTTCAGCGAATGCCCGTAAATCATCCACCGATAAGGCGCCGCCGCGAACGACCGCTGAGGCAATCCGGTTCCACGGAATGGCGCTTTGCACGAACACGGATTGATCCGCGGAGTGCAGCCAGAGTTGCTCATCATCGGTGCGCAAATCGATTTGGCCGACGCGCTGCTGGCCGTCGGTCAGCAACACGACGACCCATTCGGCGGCGGCGAGCTCTCTTCCCAGCAGTCCGCACAACAAGAGCCATAGAATCGCAAGTTGCGGGTAACGGAACATGCTCGAACAGGAAGCAAATGGAATTCCGTGATGAAACCGCCTGCGGCCGGTCTGCAGAACCTGTTTCGGGACAACGGATTGTGTTGCTGGATTTTTCGTGCGCGGCTGATCGCGGACGTTGCGAAACGGCAACGGTGATCCAGTCGCACAACATCCTGCGGCCATGTCCACGCTGCGATTCATCATACATAAATTGGGTAAACCGTTCCCTTTATAAGGGTTAGCGCCGCGCCGTTGATTTTGACGGTTCGATTGTGACGACGATAACGATTGTACCGGGGTGCGCCTTGGGACCGCCCCTGTTGTGTGGACTTGGACCGGGGATCGACAGCGAGTCATGCACCGCGCCCGCCTGGTTTTCATCCCGAACCGCTGTTTCGCCGCGGGAGCACTGCTGCTCGTGGGAACGTTGTGCTTGGGATCGGGGTGCGCGCTGTTTCGCCGTCCGGGCTCGAACAACACGGCGCATGCGCTGGCCGACGAGGCAGATGGACCAGGAAAAACGTCCGTCCAGGTCTCGGTGGCCCCGCCGATTCCGCACGAACGAACGGGGCAACACCTCGCTGCGACATCGCGGCATCCCACCATCCCGCCGCCGACCACGCCGCTGACCGTCCGGTCGAACGGCCCGCTGCGACTTCCTCCGCCGGAGCCGGCCGCGGAAGCGCTGCCCGTCGAACATCGAACGGTTGCTCCAGCGCGGCCCGTGCGGGCTGCGCCCCGCGGTGTCGTGCGGCAAACGGGCTATCAGCCGGTGTCCTTTCCGCTCGAACAAGCCGAAGTCGAACCCGCCGCGCCTCCGCCGTTTCCTCCCGACGGCGTGGAACAATACCGGATTCCATTGGCCGGAACCTTGCCGGAGGAGGACGTTCAGCTCTCGATGAATCAGGACCGCGTCACGCTGGTGGCGCGCAACGCGTCGGTGCAGTCGATTCTCAATTTGCTCGCACAGCAGCAAGGACTGAACCTGATCGCGGCGGACGACCTTTCGGCGATGGTCTCCGTGACGCTCAACGACGTGCCGTTCAGCGACGCGCTGAGTTCGATCGTGTCGATCGCCGGCTACACCTGGTTCCAGCAGAACAACATCATCCTGGTGACGAAGATCACGAACGATGCCGCTGTGCCGCCCGACGTGCAAGGGAAAGTGGTGCAGGTCTTTCCGCTGAACTTTGTCGCCGCCATGGATGTCGAGCTGACCGTCAAAGGGCTCCTATCGCCGACCGGGCAGAGCTTCATCTCGCAGGCGAGCCCGACCGACCAGCGGCGGACCCAAGAGATGATCGTCGTCGAGGACATTCCCGCGTCGGTCAACCGGATCGCGCAGTACATCTGCCAGATCGACCAGCCGCCGAGGCAGGTGATGATCGAAGCCCACGTGCTGCAAGTCGATCTGACCGACAACACGCGACACGGCGTGAACTGGAAGTATCTCACGTCGCTCGCCGGCAGCGACATTGCGCTGAGCACGGTGGGCTTCGCGAATCCCGCGGCGAGCCCGGCGTCGTTCCTGTCGGTGAACGGCGAACATCTCGACGTGTTGGTCGAAGCGCTCAAGAGCACCGTCGATACGAAAACGCTGGCCAGTCCGAAGGTCGCCGTCGCCAACGGACAGGAAGCGCGGATTCAGATTGGAGAAAAGCTCGGCTATTTCGTGACGACGACCACCCAGACCAGCACGCTGCAGAACGTGAACTTCCTCAATACGGGCGTGGTGCTGCGCGTCACGCCGCAGATCAGCGCCGACCACCGCATTCTGATGAGCGTGCGGCCGGAAGTCTCCACCGGCCGCATCACCGCGCAGGGATTGCCGGAATCGAACACGACCGAAGCGCAAACGACCGTGATGGTCATCGACGGCGGCGGCATGATCATCGGCGGCCTGATCAAGGAGTCCGATGCCGACACGCAGGACAAAGTTCCCATTCTCGGCGACATCTGGCTGATCGGCCGGGCGTTTCAGCGCCGCCAGATCGCGCGCAAACGGAGCGAGATCATCATCGTGTTGATCCCGCGGATCGTGCACGAGGGAGAACTGCCGCCGCCGGCCGACATCATCGACACGGAGCGGGCGACGACGCCGATCTTCATCAACGGCCTGCAGCAGGCGCCGCGGCCGCTCGATCCGCGGCTCCCGGACGCGATCAACAACCCGCGGCGCTTCATCCCGGCCCGTTTGAAAGCGATCTTCGAGCCGCCGAAGGCGACCAATCCGAAACCGTTGCGATTCTTCTTCCCCACGGAGGATGAAATCTTCAACGACCCGACTCGTCCGCCGTTGCCGTTTATGGACGTGCCGGCCGATCCCAGCGTGCCGACGATGTTGGAGACGCCGGCTCCACCCGGCATGCTATTGCCGACACCAGACGAGTTGCCTCCCAAACCATCGCCCGACGAGATCGTTCCGCCGGCGCCGAATGTCGAAGCCACGCTGTTTGATTCGACCGACCGAGCTTAGTGAGAGGAAACAACCATGCCCCGCCGGCTGCCGGTTCCGGAAGAGTTGGCACATCTGATCGAGAAGCGAGAAGAATCGGACCGGCGCAGCAAGGAGCGCCGCGGAACCGCGTCGGCGGGTCAGGGCGATTCCACCGCAGTTCCCTCCGAGCGGCGGAAGTCGACCGATCGTCGCAAATCCGCACGCCGCCGCGAAGGCTGAACCTACTCCTTGAGCGGCTTGCCCTTGCCGTCCAACGGCTGGACGCGCAGGTTGCGAACCTCGGCGTGACCTTTGAAGTATTGCACGCCGATCACTCCCGATTCGTTGAGGGCTTCCGAATCCGCCGCCAGCTCGGGGATCTGTTTCAAGCTGCCGTCCAGAACGACGCGGCGATTGAACTTGATCGTGATCTTCGGGCCGACGGCGCGGACCTCCAAGGAATGCCATTCGCCGTGAGGAAGATTCACCGGCAACTCCGGTCCGGCGAGTTGATACAGTGCCCCGTTGGCGATTTTTGCGGTTCGGTTCGGCCCCCCGCTGTGCGATGAACGGTTGTCGATGAGCTGCACGGCCAGCGCTTGTGACGGCGGACGAGTGCCGGACGGGTGAAGACGAAAGTAAATTCGGGCGATGTCGTCGACGGCGCTGAGCCGGTAGTCGAGTTGCAGCGCGAAATTGGTGAACTTCGTGTCGTGGGCCATGATGCCGCGGCCAATTTCGGACTCCTTCTTGAGGACGCCGTCGATGAGTTCATAATCTCCCTGGTGTGGCAGGCCGAAGTTTTCCCAGCGTTTGGGAAAGTCTTCGCCGAGCAGGTTGATCCAGCCGTCACGATCCGGCTTGGAGGGTTTGACGACGCTCGGGAGTGAACTCGTCTTCGCCTCCAGCGACGTCAGTTCCATGCGAGTGATGCGGTAGCCGATCGAACTGCCGCCGAGAAACAGCTGGTCGGACCGCGGCACTTTCCACCCCTCGTGCAGGCTCAACTGCTGAGGCTTTCCCGACCATTGATAGACCGCCTTGCCATTGATGCTCAACGTCACGACATACGCGCCGCCGTCGGCCGGCTGCACGACGCACGCAATCGTGTTGCGCCCTGGGGGGAGTTGCCGCCCTTTGACAGCGGACATGTTCTGTAGGGCTGACTTCCCATCCACTTGCGACAAGCCGGTACGGTGCCCTAATTTGGGAAATTCATCCACGGCGAGAATCGTTTGCACGTCGCCCACGATCAAGCCGAGATTCACGCATTCCGATCCGTCCTGCTCGACATCGAACTCCCAGCGATAGGCGTCGGGCGGCGTGATCGGAATTTGCACGCGAGGGAGTTTTGGCAACGGTGTGCCGCGAGAAATCAATGTGCCGTTCTGCAGACTCCAGTCCCCCAGGACGCGATCGCGCGGAAGTTCAATGCGACTCAGGAGCGATGGCCCATCTAAGGGCTGCCCAGGTTGTGAAGAAATCGCGGCGGACGTGCCGTTGCGATTCGCCGCGAGCCGCTGTTTCACCCCCCCCACCGACAACGCCGCGCGAAATCCGACGAACGGCATCCGCCACGTCGGGTTTGCGCCGCTGCGGCGGGCGGTGCGGCTTAAGCCGCTGCCGTCCGCGAACCAACTCGAACGGATGGTGCGTAACTCTCCGCCGGCAAGCACGACGGGGTCGATTTGGATGGGGGACGAATCCTCGGCGCCGGTGGCTCGAAAGACATCCTGGCACAACTCCACGACGTTGCCGTGCACGTCGAACAGCCCGAACGGATTGGCCTGCAGCGTGCCGACGGTATGCGGGCGCTGGTCGGAATTCCCCCAATGCCAGGCGATGCCGTTGAATGGCGACGTGTCGTCTCCCGACCAGAATTTTGCTGTGCTACCCGCCCGGCAGCCAAATTCCCATTCGGCTTCGGTCGGCAGGCGGTATCCGGCCCCCGGGGTGATTGTCAGCGCCTTGCCTTGCCCCGCGTAAGCCGGCGCGAGCTGTTCGCGTTGGCTCAGCTTCATGCAGAATTCGGCAGCGTCGAACCAATTGACCATCTCCACCGGAAACGCCTCGGTTTCCAGGCCGGCGACTTTGTCGGCGTGCGTCTCCTCCGTGCCGGTCTGCGCAAATGCCGACGGGTTCTTGCCGACGACCCGCTGATACTGTGCCTGCGTGACCTCGCAATCGCCGAGATAGAATGGCTTGGTCAATCGCACGCGCCGCTGCGGCATCTCTCCGGCGACGTTTTCCAGCGCCACACGCCGGCCTTCCGGATTACCGGCAAAGATCTGCTCGATGTCCGCCACCGCCTGAGCGCGTTCCTCATCGCCGACCCCCATCACGAATTCCCCCGGCGGGATCAGCCGGAACTTCATGCCGAAGCTGTTGACGTATTCCACCGGCACGCCGAGGTGTGTCGCCCAGGCTTCTTGATAGGCTTTGGCTTGCGCGGCGTCGAACGGGGCGACAGCGGGAAGTGGAGTCTTCGTGGAATCCGGCAGCTCGCGAATCTCCAGTTTGCGAATAGCGATCTTGGCATTGGGAGAAAAGTTCGTCAGGCCGATACGTCCGGCAGTAGCAGTCCGCGCGGTGTCGGTCCATTCGATGACCTTGGCGCCGTTGATCAGCGTCGTCAATTCCTGTCCGCGAACGACGACTTCCAGAGTGAACCATTCACCGAATTCGACCTTCGGCGGCATCACCACTCGGGCGTTGCGAACAGTGCCGGCTTCGCTCATCGCCAGGAGGGACCCGAGCCGATAGAACGGACCTTCCTGGTAGACCAGCCCGATTTCCGCTTCATAGCACGGACGGAGTTTTTCATTTGGGACCAGCACGAACAGACCGCTGTTTCCTTGGTCGAGCTTCAACTCCGCACGTAGGTGGAAATTGTGAAAGTCATGGCGTGCGGTCAGCAACGGATTGACGTTCTGCGCCTGATTGGTGCCATTGCCGGTTCCGACGATCTGTCCCTCGACGACATTCCAGACCGAACGAATCGCGGCATCGGTTTGCCAGCCGGTCAAATCGCGGCCGTTGAACAGGGGTTGGAAATCTCCGTCGGCGAGCAGGTCGGTTCCAGCAGCGTTGTCCTGAGCGGTCTGTGTTCGAGATGTATCGGTTGGCGTTCCCGTGTCCTGCGCGGGCTTCAGTTCCCGCACGCGAAGATTGCGGAATTCGCAGTCCGTGGAGAGGCTCTGCATGCCCTGCAGAGCAACGTAACCGCGGGCCGGCGTTTGAGCGTATGCTGGTTCTTTCAGGTCAAGGTCGCTGGCAAGCGCGCCGTCGACCGTGGCGGTCAGCGACTTGCCGGCTTCGAACCGCACCACAAGGTCGTTCCATTCGCCGACCGGACGGAACTTGGCGGCGTGGCCGGTGCCGGCGCCCTGGGCTCCGATGAGCGCGGCCGGATGGTATTTGGTCGCGAGTTGCACTTCGAAGCCGCTGCCGGGATTGCGGACGCCGACGGTCTCCGGGAGCAGCACGAAAATCCCGGTGTTGGCGTCGCCGGTGAGTTTGACCTGGCACGACAGTTCGAAGCTGCCGAACTCTCGGTTATAACGGAGCAGGCCGTTCGTCTGGCCGAGGGATTTCAATGTCCCGTCGGAGGTGACGGTCCAATCGGTGACGGGAACGATTTCGTCCGGGCCGCTCGCGGCGCGCTTCAGTTGCTGCCAGCTGGCAAGGTCTTTGTGGTTGAAGAGGTTGAGCGGTTCGTCGGTCACGGCGACGCCGTCGTCAGGCTGTTCGTCGAGCGTAGTTTCCACTGGATTGGAGCCGTTCGGACCGCTCGCCGTAATCTTGTTGCCCTCCGTCTTAACGTTACTCTCGTCGCGGACTTTGATCTTCGTGTTCTTGAAGTAAATCGTCACTCCGAATAATGCGATCGCGCCGAGCACAAGTAGGCCCGGCACCGGCCAATACTTGCGAACCCGCCAGCGTGCGGCGTCACCGGTCGCGGGCGGGTTCGCAGGTTTTGTCGTGCGCCGAGTGCGTTCGATCGTGCGCAACGTGGGGAGTTCCAGCAGGCTCTCGATGCCGGGGTCTGGCTCCGGTTCTTGCAGGAGAGGCGCGGGGACTGCCGGCGTCGCGGCGGGGACCATGCCTCCCTTCAGATACTCCGACAGCGCCGCGGCGGCTTCCTTCATGCTGGCGTAGCGCTGACCGGCGTCTTTCGCCATCATCATCAGGCAGATCGCTTCCAGCGCGGGATCGACGTCGGGCTTCAGTTCCGACGGTTTCTTTGGCTGTTGGCCGATGATCTGCGCGAAGACCATCATGATCGGCCCGGAGAACGGCAGTTCACCGGTGAGGAATTGGTAGAGCATTACGCCGAGGGCGTAGATATCGCTGCGCGGCCCGATGTTGTCGATCTCGCCGCGGACTTGCTCCGGCGACATATAGGCCGGCGTGCCGAGGATCGCGCCCGACTGTGTGATGCGGGCGTTGCGTTCGGTGTTGAGCTGGCAGGCGAGGCCGAAGTCCATGACGATCGGTTCGCCGCGGTCGTCGAGCATCACGTTGGACGGCTTGAGATCGCGGTGGACGACGCCATTGCGGTGGGCCTCTTCCAGCGCCAGGGCGATTTTGCGGATGAGGAGTGCGACCTGCTTGGCGGGCGGGAGTTTTTTGCCGAGATAACTGCTGACCGGCTTGCCGGGGATATAGGCCATCGCCAGGTAATGCGTGCCGTCGATCTGGCCGACGTCGTAGACGGGGCAGATGTTGTTGTGGCGGAGCGTCGCCGTGGTGCGGGCCTCGCGATAGAACCGTTCGAGTGTTTCGGGCTCTTCGAGGACCGACTGCTTGGGGATCTTCAGCGCGACTTTGCGATGGAGTTGCGTGTCCTCGGCGAGATAGACGACGCCCATCGCCCCCTTGCCGAGCTCTTTCTCGATCTGATAGCGGCCGAACGCGGCGGGAAGCGGGAGCGGCGAGGCCTTCGCGGCAGCTCCGGGCACCCTCGTGGGCGCCCCGGCGAGACTGGTTTCGACCGATTGTTGCGCAGGTGAGATCGTCGCCGTAGGTGGCGGTTGCGGGCCGGTCTGAGCGGATTTCGGTGCGGGCTGCGAATCGGGCAAGAACACGTTCCCTGAAGACGTTTCGCCGATGGATCGCCTGTAGATTGCGCCGGGCGCAGGTTTTCCGACACGTCGATGCAAGATTTTCGGGAAATTGCCTCGGCACTCACTCTAGCGAGTGGGGAACAGATTTCCATCGACTTTGACAGAGCCATCGCCAAGTACCCTGACCGGGGCTGTATTAGGAGCTCTCCGTTAAGGAAGGTCATCATGCCACCTGCCTGCCGGCGGGATTTGCGGGCGTTTTGGCGCAAGTCTCTGATTCACGTGGGAGTAAGGGCCGACATCATAGTTTATCCGCCATGCTAACGGCAGTAGTTTGCAGGGGGACATCGCCCTCGTCGAGTGACTGCGCGATTTGCCGGTTGACGTCGGGCCTTGGATGGGATGTACGCGGAAGCCGCGGACAACTATCTGCGAACTCGCCGATGCCTTATGGTCCGACAAGCCCCATCCTAGCCGCGAGAATTCCGCCGCTAAGCAAATGCAGCAGGATCACGATGATACCCACGCCCCAGAGCGTGTGCGATCCGTCATCCTTGCCTGGTTTGCGGTTCAAGAGCCGTGTGGCGACCACACCGCAGATCCAGGCCCAGTGAAACATCACATGCAGCACGATCCCCACGGAAAACGCGCAGAAGGTGGAGAACAACGATTCTGACCAGTCGAGCGGCGTGGCGCCCCACACGTTCCAATCGGCTCCGGCGCCGCGCGGAAAAACGACGTGCAGCACGGCGAACATCCAGGCCTGAACCAGGAAGAGGATCAACAACGCGACGTCGAGCCAGAAATTGAGGATCGTGCTGTGCCGGTTCCAAAAGGAGCCTGGCGATCCGGACGGGGTAGCGTGTTTGTTGGCGTCAGCGCCTAGATCACCCTGGCTTGCGGCTGGTTGATCGAAGGCATCTGTCGACATCGAAGGGTCAATCTGCAAAGTTATTCGTCGTGATCTGATTCGAAGGCGAAAGGAGCATCCTGCGCAGACTGTGTGCAATAGGGGCATGCGGCAGCCTTGTTTTCCGGCGCGGCCTGCAGATACGCGACGCCGCGGCCTAGCGTGAGCAAGCCGGTGAGCATGACTGACCAGGCGGCGACTTGCCACAGCCGTTGCCGGGCGGCCCAGCTCAGCAACGAAGCGCCACAGCCGGTGATGACCATCAGCGGAACGGTTCCCAGACCGAACGCGACCATCGTGGTCAGGCCGCTGGTCAATTCGCCCGAACTGGCGGCCAGAGAAACAAAGGCGTACACCAGTCCGCACGGCAACAGTCCGGTTGCGATCCCCGCGACGAATGTATTCCGCCCACCGGGAATTCTGAGCAGCGTCGAAAATAAAGGACCGAAAAGACAGCCTGTGGGGGATGGATTCTCGATGCGTCGGCGAAATAGTCCCGACGCCAGCAGGCCTTCACGGAAGAGAAATACTCCGGCCACAAGGCAAAGGAACGACGGCACGTTGATGGCTTGCGGCAACGAAGCCGTCAACCGCTGTCCCGCAAAGCCGGCGATGGCTCCCAGCGTGGCGTAGCTCATGAGTCGTCCGCCGCTGTAAAACAATTGGGCGCGCAGGTTGCCTCGAATCGAACCGGTTTGTAGACCCACGATCGTGGCAAATCCGCCGCACATTCCTACGCAATGCGAGGAACCGAGTAGGCCGCCAACCATCGCCAGCCACCAGGTCATCATGTCGCCGCCTTAGTTTGATCGGTACGAAGTCCGGTGACTGAGGCATTGCCGGATGCGATTTCGGTCGTCGATTCCAGAGGTTGTCCGCGAGTTCCGGGAGTGGACAAACGCAGCGAATTGCCGAGGACCATCACACTGCTGACCACCATCAATACGGCAGCCAGAGCGGGGTGGAGTTGGCCCGCGGCAGCGACGATCACTCCGAGACTGTTGTAACCGAAAGCCCAGCCCAGATTGGTGCGGATGGTTCGTACGGTTCGCTGCGACAGTTCATAGGCCCATGGAACCAGTTCGAGATCGGCGGTCAGCAGACAGACATCCGCTGAGTCGCGGCTGACATCGGCCCCGCAACCCAGAGCGATGCCGACATCCGCGGCAGCCAGTGCCGGGGCGTCGTTCAACCCATCGCCAACCATGGCGACGCGACCGAACATCTCGTGTGCCTCCTGGATCGCCGCGAGCTTGTCCTGTGGAAGAAGTTCGGTCTCGATGGCCAGCGACACATCCGGGGAAAGCTCGACGGCCAGTCGCTGTGCACGCGACCGGCGATCTCCGGTCAAGAGCGCCTGGTCAAGTCCCCAAGCCTGGCAACGTTTGATGGCGGTTGCCGTTTCCGGACGCAGTGTTTCGTCGAAGACGAACAGCGCCTGCCATTGCCCGAGAAAACCGATCGCCGTAATCGGCTGCTCGGCGATTGCCGATAGTTCCAGCACGCCGCTGAGATGCGGGCCCAGTGAAAGTCCGCAATCGTTCAACCAATGGAACGAGCCGAGGGCGATCACATCGCCACCGGGAATATCGATGCGCAAACCACGGCCCGGCACGGTTTGGACGCAGATCTCTTTCAGGGGCAGCTTTCGGAAGTTGACCCCTTCCGCCGTAAGAAACTCCTGAATCGCAAGGGAAAACACATGGTTTGACGCCTGTGAAATCACGGCAGCCAAGAGTTCCACGGTGGGACGATTGCTAATGTCCTCACAGATAAGCCGTTGCACGCGCGGTGAACCCGTCGTCAGCGTTCCTGTTTTGTCCCAGCGGATCGCGCGGATGCCGGCGAGTTTCTCCACGGCCTCGCCGCTGCGAAACAGCACTCCCCGTTTTGCGGCGGCGCCGAGTGCTGTCCACACTGCGAGCGGCGTCGCCAGTGCCAGCGCGCAGGGACATGCAATCAACACGACGGAAAGGGCCGTTAGCAGTCCGTGTTCCCAACTCGTGCGAATTCCATGCACCAGGAACGCGATCACCGCGACAAGACTGATGAGCGGAAAGAACGCCTGCGACCATTTGTCGCTCAGCAACTGATAACGGCCTTTCGACAACCGTGCTGATCGGACCGCCGAGACCAATCGCTCCAAGGCCCCGGCCTCCGGCGGCGCGGTCACTTCAATGATCAGATCGCCGTCGAGATTCAGACTGCCGCCGAGCAGCGTGTCGCCAGGCTGCTTTTCGACCGGCGCGCTTTCCCCGGTGAAAAACTGCTCGTCAATCACGCCGCGTCCTTGCACCACGCGGCCATCCAGCGGAATCCGCTCGCCAGCAAGCACTCGCAACCGCTCGCCGACAACAATGCGTTCGCGAGGAGTCAGCACGTCACGATGATCTTTCCTGCAGCGAACGATTTGCGGCACCAGACGTTCAAGTTGATCGAGGGCCGATGACGCCTGTGACCGGCCGGCGGCTTCCAGCCAGCGTCCGAGCGTGACCAGAACGAGAATTACGCAGCCGACTTCGAAGTAGACGTGGCCGCTGCCTCGCCAGGTGTGGATGATCGAAACGGCGAATGCCGCCAGCACTCCGGCCGCGAGCAACAGGTCCGTCGACAGCACCCCTCGTCGCACCCCCTGCCAGGCATGGCTGGCGAGCGGCCGCCCCAGCAACAGCAGCACCGGCAACGCGAAGGCCATCGCCCCGTAACGCAGAAAGTGCCCCAGCGCCGTCTGAAACTCGGATGCGGACGCGTCGGCACTACTCCACAAGGCCATCGTTAGCATGACGACGTTCATCGTGAAGAAGACGGAGAATCCCAAAGCGCTCGCCGGGCCCAGCGCCGCGGAGCGATCCGGATCTGGACGCGTGATGCTGGTGGCGAAGCGACAACCATAGCAGCAGTAAGTCGGCTCGTTCGACGATGCAGGATCGCCGGTCGGCAACCCGCAATAGTCGCAAGTCGCCGCGGCGGCTGTCGCGTGATGTCGGCGCAGGGTCATGGAGGTGTCAACAGCTCGGTTTGAATGGCCGGCAGGAAGCTTTTCACCACGTAGCCGATGGCGAAAATCCAGAACACCAGCCAGATCAGCCGGACGTACCACGGGATCACGTGGCTGACGTAGGTGTGGTAGCGCAGCTCCTGTTCCGGTGCGCCGGTGTGCCTCGTCGAACTGGCGGTCTGATCTTCAGTCGTCATCGGTCGACTCCGTCCAAGCGTTGCTCGTTCTCGAACATTGTCCGGCTCGGACCGTCGAGGTTCTGAAACGCCCCTTGCAGGGCCGTCCAAATCAGCAAGCAAAAAAACCCGGCGGTGGCGAAGAGGTAATTCACGATCGGCGTGATCGCAAAAGCGCCTTCTTCATCCCCTTGCACGACCAGCACCAGATCGAGGAACTTGTTGGCGAACCCGAGGATCGTCGGGACCAGCACGATCGCGGCGAAAGCCCACGTCAGCCAATGTGTGCGATGTTTCGACACGGTTTACTCCAGAACTATTCGGACGAGGCGACAGACTTGATGGGAATCGGCACATAGTCCTCGTAGTAAGGATAGGTTTCGTGCCACGAACCCAGCCATTGGATGTAAGTGATCAGCGCCAATCCGCGCGCCGTCGGCTGAGCGGGCGAACCGTCGAACAGCCACGGATAGCGGGGCATCGGCGACTGCGGGGACAGGGCCTCCGGATCAAAAAAGTGGACGGCGTGCCAGTCGCTCGAGCGGCGGCCTCCTTCGCGGCTGAGGTCCGGACCGACGCGGCGGGTGCCGAACATCACCGGCCGCTGCAGTTCGTTCTGATACTCCCACGACTTGGAGACCGGCCCCCAGCGACGGTCTTCATTGGAAACCGGCCGCACGAACTGGCTGTGACAATGCCAGCACCCCTCGCCGACATAAATGTCATGCCCCAATTTCAGCGCCGCGGCACAATGCTCGTCGTACCAACTGGCCGCCTGGACGGCGTCGTTCGGCGGCTGGCCATAGGCTTTCTCGAACGCGGTCGGAAACCGCTGTGCGAGGTCCTCGAACTGATACCGCAGGTTGCCGTTGATCAATTCGCGGACCTGCTTTTCCGGCAAATGCCGGTACATCAGGATCGGCACGACGGCATTCGACAGGAAGGCCAGCGTAAAGAACCCGATGCCGGCGATCAGGATAATTCCCGATTTACGTTCGAACATGAACTCGTCCTGTGAACCAGAGACAACTGCTTACGTGGACGCCAGATTGGACTTGGAAGGCGTCGTCGCAGCGGCGAGCGGCGATTTCTTCCACGTCAAATAGAAGTTCGCCATGAATACGATCTGCGCGACAAACATCACCAGTCCGGCGACGATGCGGACCGACCAGAATGGAATCGAAAGCTGGATCGACGTCTCCCAGGGATGCAGCGCCGCCCACGACCAGCCCTGGAACAAACCGGCGAGAATTAGGTCGCCGGCCATCACCAGCAAACCGCCGGTCGAAGCCCAGTAATGGAATTCGCACCATTCCGGATGCGCCCAGTCCGTCTTCAGAATGCGCGGGATGAGATACGTCATGGCTCCCAACTGCCACAGGCTGAAGACGCCGAACATGACCATGTGCGCATGTCCGACGACCCAATCGGTGAAGTGGATCAGCGCCTGAAAGGTCAGCGTGGTTTGCAGCGCGCATTGCAGGCAGGTCAGAAAGTAAAAGGCGATGCCGGTGTAGAAGTACCGCAACGGCAAGTTGCGGAGCACGGCCATGCCGGTTCCGGACAAAGTGCCGACAAAGTTGATAATCACCGTCACGACCACTAGTTCCAGAGCGATCGTCGACAGCACGGCCCCGTATTGCAGAAACATCGGGATCGGCGTGTAGAGGAAGTGATGGATCCCCTGCAGCGGATAGAAAAACGCCAGGCCCCAGAATCCGACCAGTGACAGCCCGTGACTCCAGATCGGCCGCTGGAGCAGAATCGGCACGAAGTAGTACATCATGCCCCAGCCGAGCGGCGTCACGAACAGGCCGACCAGATCGTGAATGAACAGGCCTCCCACGGCGCCGGCACTCGAACCACAGACGAAATACTCCGGCACGAAGTTGCCCATCGCGTAGGTCAGAAACGTCCAGACCAACGCCGCGAGGTAATACCACAGCGTCACATACATCGGCCCTTTGACCAGCAGAATCGGGGCGCCGAAATTGACGGCCACCAGCAACAGGCCGAGTTGAGCCACCGGATCAATCCACACCGGTGTTTCGCCCCATTCCAGTCCCTGCGCCTGTCCCAGCAACAGACCGACGGCGGTCGCGACGACGACGGCTTGCCACGCGACAAAGATGAAATACGACAGCGGACGGCTGAGAACGGGCCGCAACGTCAATCGCGGCACGATCCAGTGCATGATGCCGAGGAACGCATTGGCCAGGAATCCGTACGCAATGGCGTTGGTGTGCAGCATCCGCCAGCGGCCCGGCGAGAGATATTCCACCGCCGGCAGCGGATTGTGCCGGAGCAATTGCAGCCCCATCACGATGCCGGCGAGCATCGACGCCAGCGTGAACGTCAGTGCGGCGACGAAGTACCAGAGCACCAGCCGTTCTTCGACCAGATCCTGATGTCGGGGCAGCGGTCCTTCCGCCGTGGCTGCGTCCATCGCCGCGCTCATGCAAGTCTTTCCGCAGATAAGTTCGAGGAATTCGTGGCCGATGTCGCCGGCTGCTGATAGGGCTGAAACTTGCCCCAGGGATAGAGCAATGCGAGCGTCCAGCCGAAAACCAGATGCGTGACCAGCGCCACCCAGGCGGGCAGCACTTGGGGGTCGGTGATCCAGCGGCCGCCGAACAGCAGCGGCTGCAGCCATGACAGAATGCCGTAGAAATTGATCGCCCACAGGGCCGTCGCCAGAATCGTGGCAACGATCAGGCGATAACCGACCGATTTCCCGTCGGTGAGCATCACGAGGACGACAAAGAACGGCACGCCCAGCAGCATCCCCGTGCCGAGATACAGGCAGCAGCCGATCGCCAGGATGACGCCGTCGGGAATGGCATAGATGTTCTCGACGTTTCCCGCGAGGCGGAGTGCATTCTCCCCCAAGGGAAACGTCAGATAGACGCGAATCAGTTCCAGCGGGCTCTTCCCGGCAAGCGGCGCGCCGATCACGTTGACCAGCAGGCTCATCGCCGCCCCGAACATCCCCAGCAGGAATCCGGTCGTCGCATGATAGGCCGGATACAAATCCCTCGGCGGCCATTGTCCGCTCAGAGCCTCGCCCTGGACCTCCGCTTCCAGCGTTCGCACGCGAGCGCGGAGCGCGTCCAATTCCTCGAGCTTGCCGGCGTCGACTGTCACAGCGGCATTCCTTCGATCCAGAGGCCAGCGGATTGTCATGGGCAGCTACTGCTGTGCCAGCGGGACATAAGGTTTGATCATTCCAGGCGCGGGAATTTCGCCGCGACGGCGTTTATCGCTCACCGCCAGAACATAAGCCACGAGGTCCCACACGGTGTCCGGCTCTTCCTTCAACGCGTTAGCGAAACTAGGCATCGGCGTTCCGTTGATGCCGTTGTAGATCCGCCGATAAATGTCCAGCGGGCGGTGGCCGCCATGCAGCATGCCGGACGTCAGGTCCGCCGCGCGCGTCTGGAAGCCCCAGGCATCGGTGCCGCGGTTATCCGCCGTCTGGCCGCGGCCGTCGTCGCCGTGGCATTTCGAGCAGCCTTTCGTCAGAAACGCCTGCTTGCCGCGCGTGACGTGCTCCGTGGTGAATCGCGGCTGCGGAGTTGCTGGCAGCACTTCGGCCGGTTCGGCTTCGGCCCAGCGCGTGAGCACCATGGGGACCGACTCGTCGTTCACCAGCTCTTCGTCTACAGCGTCCTCCGACTCCGCCAGGCTGATCAATTGCCGCTCCAGTTCGCCGCGGCGCGTCAACATCAGCACATAGTCGATCACGCTTTGGATGTCGGACTCCGGAAGTAGATGGAATGCCGGCATCGACGTGCCGCGAATTCCCTGCTTGACCGTCCGCACCAGATCGTCGCGTAGCGGCCGGAATCCGTACGGCGTCGAAGTGAACTTGAAAATTCCTTGGCGGTAGTCACGCGGCCGCGGATACAGGGGTTTCGCCGACGGACCGTCGCCGTCGCCCGAAACCCCGTGGCATTGCACGCAACGCTCCTGGTAGACGGCCTGGCCCCGGGCGAGGTCGCCATGTCTTTCGCCCTCGGCAGCCAACAGCTTGGGTTGCAGAAAAGTTCCCGTGCGCTCGATCAGTTCGGCTTGTATGGCGTGCTGTAATTCGGCATTGAGCTCCGCTCCCGTCGTACTCGCGTTGAACTCCGGCGGCGCGGCGCGCCGGCAGCCGAGCGCCATCAAAAGCACGAGACCGCTGCTGAAAAACTTCAGCCGCTGCGGGTCTGTCACAATCCACTCCTTACCGCGGAGATCGATCCGCGGCTGCTTGATCGTCGCCGCACTTCAGCCGCACGCGGAGATTTATCGTCCGCAGGGGATGCGAAATGAATCGAAGCGTTCGCCAATTCGGAATGGCGAACAACGGGACGCAGTCTGGTTGATTTCGCCATGCGCCGAGGCCCCGACACCGCTCGTTCTCCGGCTGGCGGTTTCCACCAGCCGCAAATGGCGAACGGCGCGATTTACGTGCCGGATCGGAAACGCGATCATCTATGCGGTTCATTTCGCCGCACAGCCACGTTCCCATCCGAGACAGCGACGTCGCAGGAAACGCATTCGTGACTGGTTCCGATCTGACGCCGTTCTTTGCGCCCGATGTCATCGCCGTGGTGGGCGCCAGCGATCGCCTCAATTCGGTGGGCGGCACGATCCTGGCGAACCTGCGCGCGGCGAACGCCAGACGGCCGGTGTATGCCGTCAATCGTCACCATGCTGTGATTCAGGGCCAACCTGCGTACGGCTCCATTTGCGCCTTGCCGAGAATTCCCCAACTCGCCGTGCTTTGCACGCCGGCCGAAACGATTCCCGATTTGGTGACCGAATGCGGCGAGAACAGCGTACGGGCGGCAATCGTCATCTCCGCCGGCTTTCGCGAAAGCGGCCCGGCCGGACGAAAGCGGGAGGCCGAATTGAGATCCCGTTTGCGCGAGCATCCGCAGTTGCGGGTGATCGGCCCGAATTGTCTGGGCGTCGTGCGGCCTGCGCAGGCTTTGAACGCCAGTTTCTCGCCGGTCCTTCCCCGTTCCGGAGGCATCACGCTGTTGACGCAATCGGGCGCATTGGGCACGGCGATCATGGATTGGTCGTTTGAGCGCGACATTGGCTTCGCGACGTGCGTGTCCGTGGGAAACATGGTGGACGTCAGCCTCGGCGAGCTGATCGAGTTTTTCGCCGGCGATGAACAGACCGAGTCGTTGCTGCTATATCTTGAAGGTCTGGCGGACGCGGCCGGTTTTATCGCCGCGGCGCGGGAATTTTCCCGCCGCAAGCCGATCATCGCCTTCAAAGCCGGACGGTTTGAGGAATCGGCGCGGGCCGCGGCGTCGCACACGGGAGCGCTGGCCAGCTCGGATGCCGTCTATGATGCGGCGTTCCGCCGAGCCGGCGTGGAACGCGTCCACTCCATCGAAGAGCTTTTCGATTGCGCCCGTGTGCTTGCGGGTCAGCGGCGCGCCGTGGGCAATCGGCTGGCGATCGTCACGAACGCCGGCGGTCCCGGAATCATGGCCAGCGATGCGTGGCTGGCAGGCGGCGGCCAACTGGCAGAGTTGAGCGACAACACGAAGTCGGAACTCCACCGAGTTCTGCCGTCCTGCTGGTCGCACGGCAACCCGATCGACGTGCTCGGCGATGCGCCGGTCGATCGCTTTCGGAACGCAATCCAACTCGCATTGGCGGATGAGCAAGTCGACGCCTTGATGGTCATTCTGACTCCGCAGACCATGACGTTAGCGGACCAGATTGCCGAGGTCGTCGTCGCGGCGCAGCGATCGTCCTCGAAGCGAATTGTCGCCGCGTGGATGGGTGGCCGTTCGGTCCAGCGCGGCCGCGAAGTGCTGTGCGACGGCCATGTCCCCGTGTACGCCTTTCCCGAAGCCGCGGCCCAGGCGTTGCAGCACCTCGTCACTGCGGGACGGCGATTTGCGACGGCTGTCGAATCGTGCCAGCCGTGGTCCGCGGAAAATCTCCAGTTGCCATCACCCGACCGTGTCGCGTCGTGGCGGGCGCAGCTCGCGGCCAGTCCCGGTTTGGTCGATGAAGTGCTGGCCAAACGCCTGCTGGCCGAAGGCGGAATTCCCATCGTGTCCACAGAAGTCGCGAGTTCCGAGGAAGACGCGGTCGCCGTCGCCAACGATCTGGGTTTTCCGGTCGCCATGAAAGTTTTGTCGCCGGACATCTCGCACAAGACCGACGTCGGCGGCGTGCTGCTCAACCTGGCCAATGCCGATCAGGTGCGCACGGCGTACGTCCGCATCAAGGATTCCGTGCAGCAACGGGCGCCGGCGGCGCGCTGGCACGGCGTCACGGTGCAGCCGATGGTCACGACGACGCGCGGGGTCGAGCTCATGCTTGGCATGAGACGCGATCCGCAATTTGGACCGGTGGTCCTGCTCGGCGCCGGCGGCATCACGGCCGAATTGCAGAAGGACTTCGTGCTGGAACTGTTGCCGCTCGACGACCGTGTTTGGCGACACATGCTGCAATCGCTGCGCTTGTTTCCGCTGCTTCAGGGATATCGGGGCCGGCCGGGCGTCAATCTGGCGGCCTTGCAGGACGCCGTCCTGCGTTTCACGGACCTGATGACGCGGTTTCCTGAACTCGAATCGGCGGAAATCAATCCGCTGCTGGCAACCGCCGAAGGGGTGATCGCTTTGGACGCGCGCCTGTTGGCCAGCAGGGCGATATCAAGCCGGCCTCACGCGCGATCTTTGGAATGACGGCGGAATTGATCGACTCAAAGTCTCTCACCATTTCCAAGTTCTATTCAAAAGGATGATTCGATGAACAAGTCTCTTGTGGCAGGACTGCGAACCGGCGCAATGGCTCTGGTGATCGGCGGGATGCTGTTGGCCATCTGCCAGGATCGAACGTCGGTCTCTGCGGCCGACGAGGATGAAAAATCGAACCTGGCGAAGTTCATGCGGAAGAAGCTGGATTCGTCTTCGCGGATTCTGGAAGGCCTGGCGATAGAGGACGCGGAACTCATCAAGCTGGGATCGACGGAACTGCTCGAGATGAGCAAATCGGAACTCTGGAACGTGTTTCTGGATGAAGACTACCGCGAATTCAATCGCGACTTTCGTTCGTCGGTGCGAAAAACCTACCAGGCGGCGAACGAAGGGAAGTTCGACAACGCGCTCTTGCAATGGACCGATGCCGTCAAGGGCTGCGTCGAATGCCACAAGCATGTACGGGCCCAGCGGACGAAGCTCAAAAACTGACGTGCAAAGTCGTCAGCAGATTCTGGGCAAAGGAACTCCCGCCGGGTCTTCGACGGCGACTTCGCGTCCGGTGGCGCGGAAGATGGAGACGGCGGCCCGTCGCGCCGGTCCGATCCGGCCGATGACCGCCGCTTTGCGCGTCGTTTCAAACTCTCTCAGCAGCGCGAGCGTCGGCTCGACCAGCGAATCCGGCGTGGCCAGCACGAAGGTCCCCTCATTCGCCAGATGCAGCGGATCGAGTCCCAGCAGCTCGCAGACGGCGCGCACGGATTGACTGACCGGAATCTGATCTTCTTGTAACGTGACGCTGCCGCCGGACGTTTGCGTCCATTCATGCAATACCGCAGCGACTCCGCCGCGTGTGGCATCACGCATGGCCCGCGGTGCGCAGCCGCTGCGCAACAGGTTCTGGATCGGCTCAGCCAATGAAGCACAGTCGCTGACCGGTGGAGGATTGAAGTCGAACTTTTCACGCGCACAGAGGATCGCCGCTCCGTGGCAGCCGACGGGGCCGCTGACGATCACGACGTCGCCCGGCTGGAACGACCTCGGTCCGGGAGGCGGAGGCTGCGAAATCCAGCCGATTCCGCTCGTCGTGAGGTACAGGCTGTCGGCCGTTCCCCGCGGTACGACTTTGGTGTCGCCTGCGACGCACGTAACGTTTGCGATGCGTGCCGCATCATGAATGCTCTGCAGCACCCGGTCGAAAACGTCGAGCGGCAGTCCTTCCTCGACGATCATTCCCAGGCTGAGCCACCGCGGTACGGCGCCCGACACGCTCAAGTCGTTGACGGTGCCGAACACGGCGAGCCGGCCGATATCGCCCCCCGGAAAGAACAGCGGCGAAACGGTATAGCCATCGGTCGTGAACGCCAGCGAGGCTCCTGTTCCGTCAATTGGAAGGATGGCCGCATCGCCGAGTTGATGAAGTGCGTCGTTGCCCAAACGCGGCAGGATATGTTCGTGAATCAGCTTCCGGGAGAATCGTCCTCCTTCGCCGTGAACCAGCGCAATGAGCGGACCGCCTGCCGACGCCAGAACCGGACAAGTCAAATTATTATCCACGTGTCACCTCGGTTGCCGCTCCGTAACGGAAGTAGGCGGCGCAGGCTCCCTCGGAGGAAACCATCGGCGCCCCGCGCGGCCGATCCGGCGTGCACGCGTGGCCGAACAGTGGGCAGGCTGGCGGCTTAATGAGGCCAGCCAGCACATCGCCGCTGCGACATTCCGCATCATCACCCGGATGGCCGGAGGACTTCGCCAGACGGTTGCGGGCATCGAAATCACGGAACTCTGGCCGCAACGTCAGCCCGCCGTCGTGGATCGGGCCGAATCCTCGCCAGACGAGCGTATCGATCTGGAAGACGTGTTCAATCAATCGTCGCGCCGCGGGATTGCCCTCGTTTCGCGCAGAACGTTCATAGGCGTTCCGCAACTCCGCCCGACCGGATTCCAGCAGTTGTACGCATTTCGTCAATCCAACGAGCAGATCGACCGGCTCAAAACCCGTCACGACGATCGGCAAATGGAATTCTTGAACCAAGTCGTCGTACAGGGAGTAGCCCGTGACGGTGCAGACATGTCCCGCGGCGAGAAAACCCTGCACGCGGCAGTGTGGCTGTGCCAGAATCGCCCGCATTCCTGGTTCCACGCGCACATGATGGGCCAGTACGCGGAAGTTCGTTAATCCCAGCCGCTGTGCCTGCAGCACAGCGAGCGCCGTCGCGGGAGCCGTCGTTTCGAATCCGACGGCGAAGAAGATGATCTCCCGCTCCGGCCATTTTGCGGCCCATTGCACGGCGTCCAAAGGCGAATAAACCATGCGGACATCGGCCCCGCGTGCTCGGGCTTCCAACAAGCTGCCTGTCGGCCCCGGCACGCGCAGCATATCGCCAAAACTGGCCAGCACGACGTTCCGATCCTCGACTAGGGTGATCGCCTGCGAAATGACTTCACCGGGCGTCACACAGACCGGGCACCCCGGACCATGAATCAGTTCGAGCACATCGTCCAAGGCGTCTTCGAGCCCGTAGCGCAAGAGCGCATGCGTTTGTCCCCCGCACACGTCCATGATGACCCAGCGACGAGAGATCGAATTCCGCAGCCGCGCTAACTGCGATCTCAACACACGCGACTGACGGAATTCATCGACGAGATGCATGGCACGTTCTCAGATCGAATCGTTGTCCGCCGCAGGCCCGGTTGTGGTTCGCGACAATTCATCGAGCAACCACTGGGCGGCTGCCTCATCGAGGACCGTCAATGCCACACCCGCGTGGACCAACAGATAATCGCCGACGTTCGCCGCAGGGACGCAGGCCATGTGAATCGGCTTGATGACGCCGCCGAAATCAATCTCGGCTTTCGCCAGCAACGGATCGCGATCGATCCACGCGGCTAACCGACCTGGAACGCCCAGACACATTCATTGGCTCCTCGGGAAGCTCCGCTGACATCATGGCGGCGGCCAGTTGTCCGGCGGCCAGTTGTCCGGCGGCCAGACCGCCGTCGTTCGGCGGCAACCGGCCAGGCAACGCCAGCGGCTGCAGATCATTGTGCCAGCGCTCGACGATCGCCTCCACCAAGACTCGATTCTGAAACACACCTCCCCCCAAGACCACCGGCAGAGCGGGATACCGGCATGCGACGGACACGACGGCGTCCGCCAGCCCGCGGTGAAATCGCATCGCCATGACGCTGGCGGGAATTTGCGCAAGCCGATCGGAAACGATTGCTCGAAATGCCGGACGCCAGTCGATCTGCAACGGCGACGTTTCTTCGAGGGGGAACACATAGGCACCCGTGGCCGAAGCCTCGCAAACCGATTCCAGCCGCATAGCCGCATGCCCTTCATAATCTGCGATCGCCTGTCCGAGGATCAGGCCAGCGGCGGCATCAAACAATCGGCCACAACTCGTCGTCCACGGCGAAAGGCTTGAATTCAGCGCGGAAATTAAGCGGGAGACCTCGATATCGTTCCACGCCAGCAGTTTCGCAATTTCGTGAGCAGACAGATCGCCCGTTTGAGCGAGCAGAGTAAGGGCCGTACGGCGTATTTCCTGGCTGCATCGCTCTGCGCCTGGCAAACGAAATGGCCGCAGATGGGCGACACGCTCGAACGAGGCCGCGGAGGCGCGGAGAATCTCACCGCCCCAAATCGTGCCGTCCGGTCCCAAGCCCGTTCCATCCCAGGCGACTCCCAGCACGTCGCGCTCGAGCCATCCGTGTTCGATCATCCCCGTCACGATGTGGGCATGATGATGCCAGATCGCTTGAGTTCGTTGATTCTGCTGACAACTCCACTCCGTAGAGAAATAGCGAGGATGGTGGTCGCAGACGAACGCTCTTGGAGACAGACCAGCTGTATCATCGAGCAGCCAGAAGAGACGATCGGTCTGTGCTTCCCATCGGTCCTGGCCGGCGAGCGAATCCAAGTCTCCGGCGTGCGGGCCGAGCAGGGCGGAGACGCCGTTCGACAATGCCACTGCCGCTTTCTGATGCCCGCCGCAGGCGAAAAAATTTTTCTCTCTCGCCCGAGGGCGCGGAATTTCCAACGGCAGCGGCGCAATTCCGCGCGCCGCCCGCAGCGTGACGGTGCGCTGTGCCATCACGCGAACGACGCTGTCATCGATGGGATGTTCGATTTCGCGGTCGTGATGCAAAAAGAGGTCCGCGATCTCTGCGAGGTCGGTCTCGGCGTCCTCAATGCGGAATGCCAGCGGCGCGCCTTCGACGTTCCCGCTGGTGCAGACTAACGGCCTACCGCACTCGGCCAGCAACAGATCGTGCCATGCGGTCGTCGGCAGCATCAGTCCGAGATCGCCCAGACCCGGATTCACGTCGATAGCCAGTGTCGAAGGATATCGTTGTTTCAAGATCACGATTGGATTCGCAGCGGATTCCAAGGGTTCGATCTCATCCCCGCTGACATGCGCTAACTGCTGCGCTTCAGCGAGATCGCGACAAAGCACGGCGAATGGTTTCGAAGCGCGGCGTTTGCGCTCCCGCAGTCGACGGACGGAAGGAGTCGACGTCGCGTCGGCGAGCAGTTGATAACCCCCAACGCCGCGGACCGCAATGATCTGGCCAGCGCACAAAGCCGCAGCCGCAACTTTGAGAGATTGCTGCGCGGAAGTCGACTCGAAGTGATGACGGCCGCCGATCCACAATCGCGGCCCGCACTGGGGGCAGGAAATCGTCTGGGCGTGGAAGCGACGATCGGTCGGGTCTTCATATTCGCGCCGGCAGTCTGCGCACAGCGGGAAAACGCGCATCGTCGTCCGTTCACGGTCGAACGGCATCGCCGTCAGCAGGCTGTACCGCGGCCCGCATTCCGCACACGTGGCAAACGGATATCGATATCGACGATTCTTGGGATCCCATACCTCCGATAGACAAGCCTGGCAGATCGCCCGGTCACGCGGAATGTGGGCGACCATCGGTCCGGAGATCACAGAATCGATAATGCGAAACTTGGGTGCAACAGCTTTGCGGTAGACTTCAATCGCAACGTGTCCTACCTTAGCCGTCGCCGGCAGAGATTTCATCAGCAGCACCTGCAGGTCGTCATCTCCGGGCAACTGGCCGGACACAATGACTTCGACGCCGGCTGAAGTGTTCCGCACACTGCCCGACCATCCGCGTACGGCGGCCAAGCGAGCCACGGCCGGTCGCAATCCGCAGCCCTGGACTTCGCCCTGCAACACGATTCGCCGCGCGACTTGCATGAGTCAGATGGGATTTGCGGTATTGGACAGCAGTTGCTGCCGCTGTTGTTCCAGAAATTCGCACCACGCGGCGACGCCCTCACCCTTCCAGGCGGAGGTGCCGAACAGGGGCATGCCGTCCCGAACGAGGCGGACATCCTCCGCCACGGCGTTCCAATTGAAGGGCACGTAGGGCAAAAGATCGCATTTGTTGATGACGCACGCCTGGCTGGTCCGGAACGCTTTGGGATATTTCCCGGGCTTGTCGTCCCCTTCGGTGACGCTCAGCACGACGACGCGCAGATGCTCACCCAGGTCGTGAGACGCGGGGCACACCAAGTTGCCGATGTTCTCGATAAAGAGGAATTCCAGCTCGGGATCGTCGACGCTCGGAAAACCGGCTTGCACGAGCGGCAATTCCAGATGGCACGCGCCGCCAGTGGTGAGCTGCGTCACCGGCGCCAAGGGTTTTAAGCGTTGCGCATCGCGATCGGTCGCGATGTCACCGACGAGGACGGCAAGCTGGTGCTTGCCGTTCCAATAGCGAGCCGTCGCCTGCAACAGACTGGTCTTTCCGGCGCCTGGTGACGAAATCAAGTTGACGCACAGGATGCTGCGCGCGGTCAGTTGCTGTCGCCACGCTTCGGCCGCCTGGCGGCGATCGCTCAGGAGATCGCGGGCCACAGGAATAGTTTCCATCGTCATGACGCAACATCCATCCATTGAGGATCGAATTTCGCTTGCAAGCTGACCAACTGCAACTCTTCGCCTGCCGTCACATCAACCTGCCGTGAACCGCAAGCCGGACAGACGAAGCGAAACTGGTTCACCTCAAAATCCAGGGCGCACATCTGGCAACGGGCTCTAAGCGGGATGATGTCGCAGCACAGCCGCGGCGGTGGATTCCAATGATCGGCAGCAAGTTCTTCGAAGGCGGAATTGAGTAGCCGGGGTTCCACGCCCGCGAACTCGCCGATTGCCAACCGCACTTCGACCAACGCCTGCAAGCGACGACGGCGCAGCTCTTCGTCAATTCGGCGAATCAATGCGGCGGCCAGCGACCCTTCATGCACGGTAACGCCTCCAGATTTCCACAGCGACCTTGTGAGCAGCGTCCTGTACCGCCCGACTGGGCAGCGAAGCCGGACTCCAGCCGGACCCCGTCACACCCCAGATTTCCGCGTAAAAGGGATACGTGGCGAATTGGCCGGCGAGATCCAGCACATGAGCCAGCGGCAGGTCGTGCGTGCTGCCGCTGCGCAATGTCGGCAGTGCATCGGCCGGCCACCGCCAGCGATGAATCGTCCCGGCATCTCCCGGTCCATTGCATGCATCGCAAATCAGAAGCGGCGAGGCCGAGGAGAGGTCTGCCAACAGATCGACCGGGTGAACAGCCTTGCGTAGTTGTTGGGTGGAATATCCCAATTCCCACAGTCGGTCGACGACCAGCCACCCGGCCTGATCGTCGCCGTGATGGCTGCCGAGACCGACGATCTGGGGGAGTGTCATTCCGCGTCTTCCCAGCGAACGTGCAGGAAATGGGTTGAGCAACTGATGCAGGGGTCATAACTTCGAACCAGCCGTTCGCACTCCACCGACATTGTTTCGCGGGGGACTTGAGCCTGAAGTTGTTGCGTCAGGCGTTCGTGTAGATCCGTTTCAATCCGTCGTTGGTTCTGAGACGTGGGCGGAACGATGCGCGCCGAGGTGATTTTGCCGGCATCATCGACGCGATAGTCGTGAAACAGCGTGCCGCGCGGCGCTTCGGTCGCCGCGCAGCCGGCTCCGGCCGCCGCTTGATAGGCGATGCGGCTCGGTCCGCGGGGACGGTAGTCACGCAGGATCTCGATCGCTTCCTCATAAGCGTGAACGACTTCCAGGCCGCGGGCGATAAGGCTGCGATACGGGTTGCAGCACATCGGCTCGAAGCCGAGTTCATCCGCCAATCGACGGGCGCTGTCCGCCAGTCGGTCGCGGTTGAGATTTACGCGGGCCAACGGGCCGACGAAGTACGGCGTCCCTTGCGGACGCTTTACCGCTTGCAACGCCGTCGAATAAGGGGCTTGCTCCTCGACAAAGTGGATATCGAATTGTGCGACGGGGATTCGTGTTCCCGCACTGGAGACGATCTCTCCTTCGTTGAAGGGATACTCGTCGGGATGGCTGAGCGAGACGAACTCATACGGTTGCGTGAAGTCCGGAAAGGAAAACGACGCCACCCACCGCGTGGCGGCGATCGCGGCCTCCAGCCCCCATTCGAAATGCGGAATCAATTCCGCGAGTTCCTCTCGACGCGGCAAGCGATAAAACCCGCCGACCGCGACGTTGATCGGGTGGATCGCGCGGCCGCCCAAAGTATCCAACAGGCGATTGCCGAATTTCTTGAGCTGCAAACCTCGCTGGATTTCTTGCGGAAATCGCCGGGCGAGTTCCATGCCGCTCGCTGCGCCGAAGAAATCCGGCGCATGCAGCAGATGCATGTGCAACGCGTGGCTTTCGATCCATTCGCCGCAATACAGCAACCGCCGCAATCGCCGGATTTCGGGCGTGATCTGCACGTGGAGCGCCGCTTCCAGCGCGTGGACGGACGTCATTTGATACGCGACCGGGCAGATTCCGCAGATGCGGGCCGTGATGTCCGGAGCGTCCTCCAGCGGGCGTCCGACCAGAAGCGTCTCGAACAGACGCGGCGGCTCGTAGATCCGCAGTTGCACGTCGTCGACGGTGTCTCCCTTCAGCCGCACCGTTACGCCGCCTTCCCCTTCCACGCGGGTGAGAATCGGCACAGTGATCACGTCTGGGGAACTCACGCCGGCGACTCCCGTGTCTCCGCTTCTGCGAGGTGCGTGGAGGCCTTGAGGAAATCCGTTGACGTCGCGTTGAAATTGCGCAACAACGGCACCAACTCGCCGGATCCGTGGCCCTGCTTCTGAAACTGTGTCAACAAGGATGCCGTATTCGCCGGCGTCGACGGGCCATAGCAGCCGTAACAGCCGCGATCAAACGCCGGGCAGACGGCGCCGCAGCCCGATTGCGTGATCGGGCCGAGGCACGGGATGCCGCGCGCGACCACATGGCAGACCGTGCCGCGCAGCTTGCAGTCCCGGCAGACGCTGTGCGCAGGAACACGCGGCCGGCGGCCGGCAATCAAGTCCACCAGCACCTGGACCAGCTGATGGTGATTGATCGGGCAGCCGTGTAGCTCAAAATCGACATGGACATGAGCCGCGATCGGCGTCGAAGTCGCCAGCGTGCTGATGAATTGCGGACTCGGATACACGCGGCTCACCCATTCGTCGATGCGGCCCCACTGCCGCAACGACTGAATGCCACCCGCCGTGGCGCAGGCGCCGATCGTCATCAGAAATTTCGACTGGCGACGGATGTCCACGATCCGTTTCGCGTCCTCATCGGTGGTGATGGAGCCCTCGACCAGGGCGACGTCGTACGGACCAGGTTCCAGGTTGCTGCTGGCTTCGGCGAAATGAGCGATGTCCACGCGATCACAGAGCGTCAGCAGTTCGTCCTCGGCGTCGAGCAGCGACAACTGGCAGCCGTCGCACGACGCGAACTTGAACACAGCGAGACGCGGTTTTCGTGGCCGGGCCATCACAGCGACTCCACCGAAAAATACGGTTGAACGCGATCGTACCGCAGCACGGGGCCATCCTTGCAAAGAAATTCCCGGCCCCATTGGCAGTGGCCGCACAGGCCGACCGCGCATTGCATGTTGCGCTCCATCGATATCCACATTTGGTCTGCGGTGATGCCCCGTTGCAGACCGGATCGAGCAGCATATTTCATCATGACTTCCGGGCCGCACGAGACCAAACTCGCGGCGGAGGGAGCCAACAACGGCACGCGGTCGAGAATTGCCGTCACGACGCCAATGTTTCCTGTCCAGTTGTCCGCCGCGCGATCGACCGTGACGAGCACATCGATCCGCGCGGCTCGCCAGTCGTCGAATTCCCGGGTGAACAGCAGTCCGTCAGGCGTGCGCGCTCCGACGATTAGTCGCACGGCGCCGAAATCTGCACGGCGTCGGACGAGGTGATAGATCAGCGGCCGCAGCGGCGCAAGTCCCAAACCTCCGGCGACAAGAATCACATCGCGCCCCCGCAATTCCTGCACGGGCCAGCCGGTGCCGAACGGCCCGCGCAGCCCGAGCGTGTCGCCGCAATTCAATTCCGCCAAAGTCCGCGTAACGTGGCCGGCGACCCGCACGGTGTGAATCCACGCCGCGCAGCACTCCGGATCGCCGCTCATCGAAACGGCTGATTCGCCGACGCCGGGGAGATAGAGCATATTGAACTGCCCCGGGTGAAACCGATAGGCATCCGCGCCGGGTTCATCGAGAATCAAATGGTAAGTGGCTACGCCCGCGATTTCAGGGATGATTTCGGCGATGCGCACCGTCTGCGTCGTCCAGGGACTCGCGGCGCGAATCGTCGCAGTGGCCGTCATGGCGTGGTCGACTCCTGGATTGCGGACACTTCTTCGGTGATGTCGATGCCCACGGGACACCAGGTGATGCAGCGGCCGCAGCCGACGCAACCGGAGACGCCGAACTGCTCGTGCCAGGTGCCGAGTTTGTGCGTCAGCCATTGCCGGTAGCGATCCGAAGTCTCGGGCCGCGACGACCCGCCGGACAGATAGGCGAAATCCGGGTTGAAGCACGAATCCCAGGACCGCTCGCGTTCAACCGCGCCGGTGTTCAGGTCACGGACATCCGTCACCGACGAACAAAAGCAAGTCGGGCACACGAGCGTGCAATTCGTGCACGACAGGCAGCGCTCGGCCACCTGTTTCCAGCGCGGGTGGTGAAAGTTATCGAGCAGCAGCTCGGGCAATTCCTCCGCCGGCATCTGCCGCGTGATCTGATCGACGGCCCGTTGCCGCGCGGCGTCGGCTTGGGTCAGTTCCGCGTCGGTCGCCGGCCGCTTGTCGACAACTACCAGGATTTCACCGCCGAGCTGGCTGCCGATCTCGCAGAGGAAACCGGTCTCGACCTCCGTCAACGCGAGATCAAATCCGGATTCACAGCGCGGCCCGGTCTTCATCGAGGTGCAGAAACACGTGCTGGCGGCCTGAGTGCAGTTGACGGCGATGAGAAACAGCGACTCCCGCCGTTCGCGATAAACCGGATCGACATAGGGACCATCGAGAAACGTGCGGTCCTGCACACGAATCGCCGCCAGTTCGCAGGCACGGACGCCGAGGCAGGCGTATTTCTTGGGCTCGGCTGCCTGCGGCAGGAACTCCCAACCACGATCCGTCTGCCGGGCCGACAACAGCGTCAATCGCGGCGGAAACAGGTACTTCTTCCACGAGTGCGGACCGACGACGTAGCCAAACCACGCATCGTCTTCGCGGCGCTGAAGTCGATAACTTCCCGGAGACTGGTCGTCAGTCCAACCCTGCGGCAGCTGTGCGACGGATGTGATTTCGCCGTAGACGATGGCCGCTTGATCGATCGTCGGACCAACGACTACGTAGTCGCGGCGGCGCAACTGATTGATCAACGCCTGGAGTTCTGGCTTGGTGAAGAACTGAGTTGTCATCTCCGGGGGCATGAAGGAATTCGCCCTTCCAGCGCAAAGGAACTCTGGCGCTCAGCATTCGGGATCCACAAAGGAACTGATGGCGGCGCGCGCCTCGACGAGCGGTTCATGATCCGCAAACAGGTCCAGAAGCTGCAACCGCGTCGCCAACAGTCGCCGCGACAAAGCCACAGCCAGTTGCTTCATGAAGTGGTATCCAACTTCCGGTTGCGCCTCGCAGAGTTGCCGCAACTTTTCGCCCGGAACATTCAACGTACACACCGAATCGAGCGCCGTGGCGGTCGCCGTCATTGTTCCATCGGACAGCGCCGCCGACCAGCCGAGGACATCGCCGGGCCCCAACGTGAGAATCGGCATGCGTCCGCGGCCGGGGACGTTCATTTCCAGCTGGACGTGTCCTGCCAGGAGGATCTGAAAATCCGCAAACTGGTCTCCCTCCGCGAACAGGCGGGCGCTCGGAAGTGCATGGACTTCGCGTCCCAGACTTTCGATCGCTGCCGCGACGCTGGTCGGAATCACCCCGAAAAACCCGCTTGGAAATTGCTTGGGCATGGTTGAACTCCAGCATGCATCTCCGTCACGGCTCGTGATCGATGACCCACCGCATGGCGTGCTGCATGAGCTCGTGACCGTTTTTTACGTTGAGCTTGTGGCGAATTTTCTCGCGATGTGAATCGACGGTGTGCGGGCTGAGGTAGAGTTGCTTGGCGATATCGCCGGTCGTCACTCCCTGGCCGATCATGCGATAGATCTCGAATTCCCGGTCCGTCAGCAGCGATACGGGATCTGCGCCGTCGTTGCCGCCGAGGGCCTGATTGACCAACCGCTGCAAAATCTCCTCGCTGACGAACCGCCGGCCGGCCTGTACGGTGCGGATGGCTTCTAGCAGCTTCGTATCGCACTGTTGTTTGTTGACGTAACCGAGCGCGCCGCTACGCAGCACCCGCTCGGCATACTGGTCTTCCTCAAAGGCGGAAACCACCAGGATGCGGACCTGCGGAAATCTCTCCTTCACGGTCTTGATCAGCTCCAGTCCCAGGCCGTCTTTGAGCGACAGATCGGCCACGAGCACGTCCGGGGGCGCCTTAGCGATTTGCTGCAATGCCTCCCGCATGCTGCCGGACGAGCCGCACACCTGCAGGTCGCGCTGCGATCCGATCAGCACCCCCAGGCCATCCCGGATCAGGGGGTGATCATCGACGATGAAGATGCGCGTGATCTTAGTTTTCATGCCTGCAAATACCTTTGCATGGCGGATGGGCTGCGTGAAATGAGATCGCGTGACAGCATAGCAAATCAGATTTCGGAAAACATAGTTGCCTGCGGCGGATGGTGAAATCCGCCATGCCGCGTGCTGTCTTTCGCCAGTCGCAAACCGCGGGCTAACCGATAGGCGTTTGACCGTCGATCAGCCAGAATCCTCGTCATGCGGCGCATCGATCAGTCGCAAGGCAGACATCATGACGATATCCGAAAAATCACTGCTTACGCTGGACGACTTACCTGTTTGCATTGAGGAGGCTCAATCCGCGTTGCGGAAAGCGCCCTACGGCGGTCTCAAGGCGGCGGTTTGCCGTCTCACTGACGGCCGACTGGTGCTCACCGGCTCGGTGCCGAGCTTCTACGTGAAACAGATGGCGCAGACGGTGCTGCTGCAAGCGCTGGGCGGGGAAGTTGTGGTCGATAATCAGCTCGAAGTGGAATGCACGATTTCGACCGATCTGGAGATCATCGGCGAGGAATGTCCCGACCGCCGATACTGACGACTCTCAAGGCTCGGGGCAGCTTTTTCAGGGAGGAAATTATGTTGGTCTTATCTCGCAAGGAACACGAACGGATCATGATCGGGGACGGCGTGGAAGTCGTGGTGCTGGCCGTGCACGGTCAACGCGTCAAATTGGGCATTCAAGCCGCCCCCGACATCAAGATTGAGCGTCCCGAACAGTTGTGGCGACGTGTGTCGCGAGAGGCGGTCGCGGGGGCTGAAGCCAGATAAGCAATTTCCCGTCACAGAAGGGCTCAAAGATGCTGGAGATTCAGACGATACTTGTGCCGATCGACTTTTCGGACACGGCCGATCACGCGCTGGAGATCGCCCGATCGCTGTCCCGCGATCATCACGCGAAACTGGTGTTGATGACGTCTCCGCCGCCGCAACCGACGCCGCCTATGACGGAGGTTTACATCCCCGAACTGGGCGATCCGCGGCTGGTGGAGGAGTGCCGACTGCGACTGACGCAATTGGTGCAGTCGATCACCGATCTGCCGGTCGAGCAACGCTTGATCATGGGCGCGCCAGGGCCCTCGATCGTCGAAGCGGCCAACGAGGTGAATGCCGACATGATCGTGATGGGAACGCATGGCCGCAGCGGATTGTGGCGCATGTTGATGGGAAGCGTGGCCGAGTACGTCTTGCGGCACGCCGCCTGTCCCGTGCTGGCGATCAAGCCGCAAGCCGCCGCACATCTGCGGCGCGAAGTGGAAACCGGCCTGACGACCGGCGCCACCGTGTGAAATCCAATTCGATTGCTCTCTCTCGGAGGGCAAGCTAACTAGAGAGGAGCGGGTCATGGCAACCATCGACTGGATTCTGGTGTGCGATCGCACGCGGGCAAAATTATTCCATGCCTTGCCGGAGGGACAGGGACCGTTTCCCGTGCTTGCCTGCTTGATCCACGAACAGGGAAAGCTCTCTCCACAGGAACGGAACACCGACAAGCCTGGCCGGGTCGTTCATCCGGCCGGCTGGCAATCTGCGGTCGAACCCCATGAAGATGCGGATCATCTCGAATCAAGGCGTTTCGCCTCGGAACTGGTGGAAGACCTCGAACGCGGCCGGCAAGAACGACGGTTCTATCGCCTGATTGTCGTTGCGCCGCCCAAATTCCTGGGAGTGCTGCGCGAGGCGTGGACGCCGTCGCTCAAACCCCTGATCTGTACCGAAATTGCCCAGGACTGGATGACGTTGCCAGCCGCCGAACTGCAAGAGCGGTTGGAAGCCTTGTGCGAGGTTGCGACCTGACACTCAGCGCTGCAACGCGCAACTGACGATTGTGCCGCCGTTGGCGCCTTTGCGTACGGTGAGCACCGCTCCGATCAGCCCGGCGCGATACGCCATAATTTGCAGACCTCGCCCCTGTTTCTGATCCGAGGAGACAATCCCGACGCCGTCATCGGCAATTTCCAAGAGCAGTGAGCGGTCGGGTGCGCGCAAGCGAATTTCGATCTGCCGAGCCTCTCCGTGCTTCAGGGAATTGTTGACCGCCTCTTGAGCGATGCGATAAAGGTGGGTCGCCAAGCCGGCGTCCGCGACGTCCAAACTCTCGTCAATCGTACATTGACAGGCCACGGCATGGACGTCGCGTACCTGGTTGGCCAGTTTCTGCAATGCGGACTGAAGTCCGTGCGCTTCGACTTGCAGCGGCACCAATCCGCGCGCGACTTCCCGCAGCGATTGGTTGGCGTCGCGCAGCCCGTGCACCACGCGTTCCATCTTCGCCTGCACAGTCGAGAGCTCGGGGATTTCCTGCAGAAACGGCGCCAGCGAATCCGCCGCGTTGCGGGCGATCATTGTCAGCGCCGAGAGTTGCTGCTGGGCGTCGTCGTGCAATTCCTGGCCGATCCGCCGCTGCTCCGCTTCGGCGATTTGCAGCACCTCGGCTTCCATCGCCTTGCGTTCGGAGATGTCGCGCAGAATTCCCGTGAACAGCTGCTTGCCATCCCGGAACGTGCTGACCGCAAGGTCTGCCGGAAAGAGCGACCCGTCTTTCCGCCTGGCCTGTACTTGGCGTCCGATGCCGATCACCTTGGCGTCTCCCGTGCGAAGATAGCGCTGGATATAGCCGGTGTGCTCGGAGGCGAACGGTTCCGGCATCAGGCGGCTGACGTTCTGCCCGACGACTTCTTCGGCCCGGTAACCGAACATCCGCTCTCCTGCCGGGTTGATGCTCTCGACGATGCCGTGCTCGTCGATAATGACCACAGCGTCGACGGCCGTGTCCAGAATCGACCTCAGCCGTCGTTTCTGGTCTTGAATCTCCAGCAACGAGCGGCGCTGTTCCGTGATGTCGCGCACGATGACGGCAAACTCGCGCAGCCGTCCTTGGTCGTCCTTCCGAGCCGTAATCACGACGTACAAACCGATGTGGCTGCCATCTTTGCACGCGCACCAACTTTCCGCCTCCGAGGATCCGCGTTCGCGAGCGGAGTTCAGTTCCCTCAAGGCTTCGCGTTGTGAGACGGCATCGGGAGCGGCCAGACAGACGAACGGACGCCCCAGGACTTCGCCTTCCGCATATCCAAATAGCCGTTCCGCGCCGCGGCTCCAGGTCTTGATCGCTCCGTCAGCGTCGAGCGTGAAGAGCGCGTAGTCCATGACGCATTCGGTGAACAACTCCAGGAGTTCCTGCGTCGGCTGTTCGCTGAAATGAGCTGACATGGCGACAACTCCGGCCGGAAGCGTGGAGTCCTGAGGCGAATCTCGACATGGACCCGCAGCAAAACGGATGTGTCGACGAGGGATGGGACAAAAGTTTGATCTAACTGCAACAGGAGTTGCCTCATTCTTCCTCGGCGAAATCCATAAATCAAGCACTTGGCGTTCCTGCCGCCTGGCGGTTTTCGCCAGACGAGAATCGTGCAATACCCGATGTCGTCTCACGCGACGCGGCTATAAACTTGCTCGCTGGTAGTCTTGATCCGGCGCAGAAAGCGAGCCGTCCCATGTCGATTCGATTGATGATCGTCGACGACCACGCGCTGGTCCGTGAGGGTTTGCGGCTGACGTTTGAGGGGAGCGATGTCGAGATCGTGGCGGAGGCCGCTGATGGGAAGGAAGCGTTTGAAAAGCTCGAGCAGCTGACGGTCGACGTCGCGCTGGTCGACATCCGCATGCCCGGCGCCGACGGCTTTCAGTTTCTGCAAATGTTGCAGGAAGTTGGTTTGAAACTGCCCGTTGTCTTGATGCACTCCGTGCAGGATGGCACGCAGGCTTTGCGGCGTTGCCAGGACCTTGGAGCCAAAGGATTGATCCGCAAAGGCGAGGAAAAGCAGCGGCTGCTGGAAGCCGTGCATAACGTGCATGCCGGCCACGATCTGTGGAATCGACATCCCGCGTGAGCAGCCCGTGATCAAGCTGGATAAAGATCCATCGTGTGATGGATCGTTTCACCCGACTGTCTTTGTTTCGGCAAAGGTGACGCTCATGACCAACGCACTGTCCACCCGAGTTTCCCGCGCTCTGCAGCCCTTACTCGATCCGTTTGCCGGGCTGCAAAAGGAAATGGATGACCTGATGAACCGTTTCCAGGCCGACTGGAACGGCGAGCGGCTGCCGGCCATTCCCGCTGCTGATCTCTACGAAACCGACGAGGCGCTCACCATCCGCATGGACATTCCGGGACTGAAGGCCGAAGAAATCAACGTCGAGGTTTCCGGCAACACGATCCGCATCACCGGCGAACACAAGCAGGAGAAGGAGGAGAAGGGGAAGACTTGGCATCGCATCGAACGTCGCAGTGGGTCATTCGCTCGCGCCCTGTCGCTGCCAACCCCGGTAAAGGACGACAAAGTTACCGCCGAGTGCAAAGACGGTGTGCTAACGATCACGCTACCCAAGACCGAAGCTGCGAAGACGCATCGTGTGACCGTGAAGAACAATGCGAAATGAAGTCGCTCTTTGAGACGAGGACGGCCTTCATTCACGAATATGGTCTTGAACGAAGGCCGTCCTGCTGTGGGATCTTCTATCACTGGAAAGCGTCGCGTTGCCTGAGTCGGCACTCATGGCCAAGTGGTGACCCCAGGATGACACCGTAGTCAGACAGAATTTCAGCCTGCACGGAGCAGTAGCATGCAACGATGGATCACAGGGTGGCTTTTAGTGGCTTGTTGTACGGCGGCCTTTCTCTCGGGTCGGGCGCAGGATTCCAAGCCGCCGAAGAAGGAACTCACCAGCAATCAATTGCTGATGCGCGACAAATTGGCCCAAATCAATCAGGTGCTGGAGGGCATCACTCTGGATGACTATGAGCAAGTGCAGGAAGGAGCGAAGACTCTGCGGCAAATCAGCAAGGCGACGTCTTGGCACATTCTGGACCAGACTCCGCAATATCAACGCCTGCTCAAGAACTTTCAGGAACAGGCGGCGGACCTGGAACGCCACGCCGGCGAGCGCAACGCCGAGGCGGCGACGCTCGATCTCGTGCGGATGAACATCACGTGCACCCACTGCCATCAACATATGCGCGACATCAAGTCGCGGCGATGAGTTCGCTGGACTCCAGGACGACTTCATTCGTCGCTGGCTGCGTCGCGCGGTCGAGTTCGGCGAGAACCTTCTCGAAGAGACGTTCGATGTTCGCCTGGTCGAAGCAGCCGGTCGACAGCGCGATTGACAGGCGGTCGTTAGTCGTTCCGCCCGTCAGCGTCAGAGCCGAGCCGCCCATCTTTTTTGTGCGGGCGTAGCCGTAGTAATCGAGCAGTTCGGGCAGATGCGGAGAGCCCGACGTCGAGACGCGGCCAAGATTGTTGACCACCAGCGCGCCGCGCTGTGTGCCGGCCTTCATGATAGCTTTGACGGGGATGAACTCGATTAGCCGCAGGCCGCGGATGGGGTCCTTCCATTCCAACTGTGTTTTCGCCTCGTGCGTGTAGCGCCGGGCAAAGTTCCAGAAGTTTTCCGATTTCTGCGGCAGCGGCAGCACGACCTCGTAGATCGTGGCGAAGCAGCCGAATGTGCCCGACTCGACTTTTGGCTTCAGATCGGCACGCACATCGCGCGGTGTCGGCAACGCGACCAGCTCGCCATGCCAGCCGAATTCGTCGGCGATGGCCGAGCAGCCCGCCGCCGAAAGTGCGCTCGTCACGGTGACACGCTCCCGCTTGCACGCCGCGATGAGCCGCCGTGTCAGTTCCGGCGACAGGATCTTGCGGATGTACGCGGTGCCGATCACCGGCAAATGCTGAAACGTCTTGGGTGGGTGAAGCCAGCCGGTGACGACGCGGAACCAGAAGAGAGTCAGGAACCATTTTAGATCGGCCCACGGCCGCTTCGGACGGTTCGGCCGCACTTCAAATCCGCCCGGCGCTCGTTCCAGGCAGGCCTGCGGATCGGCATAGGCTTGCAGCAGTTCTTCGAAGAAGAGCCACACCGCCGGACCGTCGAACACCGTGTGATGGAACCAGCCGACGATGTCGGTGGAATTCGTCGCGGCGCACTTCAGGATGATCAATCGCACCGCCGGGCCGTCCTGGATCGGAAAGACGCCGGGCCATTCGTGCAGCAAGACTTCTTCGGCCTCGGACGGATTGTGGACGTCGCGGACTTCGCAGGAAATCGGCACGACCGGGTCCATTTCCACGAACCACGGCCAGCCCTGGTCATCGAGTTCCAGCCGGCAACGCAGCTTCGCATGCCGCGCCTGCAACCGCTTCAAGGCGTTTTGCAGCCGCTGGGCGTCGACGATCCCTTGCACGCGAATGCCCGACGAGATCATGCCCTCGCCGCTATGCAATTCGTTGATCAGGCAGAACAACCGTTCGCTGGGATTGCAGCGATAACGCGTCATCTTAAGCTCCAAGCTTCGAATGACCAAGTTTCAGAGAATTAGGAACTTCAACTGCTCCGCGCTCCCGCTGCGACCGGTTCGAGGTTCGCCGCGGCGATATCGCGTTGTTCGGACTTGAGAGCCGGCACGCCTGAGTTTTGCACCGCTTCTTTCAACAGACCGACGATCTTCTTCAGTAGCCGTTCGATCGACGGTTGGTCGAAGCACGCCGTAGCGAGCGAAATCGCCATGCGGTCGTTCGTCGTGCTGGCCGTCGCGGTGACGCAGTAACCCGACAGCGTCTTGGTACGGACGTAGCCGTAGTAATCGAGCAATTCCGGCAAGTGCGGCGAGCCGGCGGTGGAGACGCGGCCCAGATTGTTGACCATCAGCGCGCCGCGCTCAGCCTTCTTGATTGCTTTGACGGGGATGTGCTTGACGAGCCGCAACGCGCGGATCGGGTCTTTGATTTCGGATTGCCGCTTGGCTTCCGTCGTGTGCAAGCGGGCGTAGTCCCAGAAATCGGTGTCTCGCTCCGGCAGATTGATGCCGAGATCGTAGAGCGTGGCGAAGCAGCCGATGGTTCCTTTCTCGACGGGCGGATCGAAGTTGGCCCGGGCGTCGCGCGGCGTCGGAATGTAAATCACGCGGCCATGCCACGACGCTTCCTCGGTGATCACCTTGCACGCGGCGGCGGAAAGAGCCGCCGTGACGGAGGCTTCTTCCAGCCGGCACGCCTTCAGCAGTTGCCGGGAGAAATCGGCGTCGAGTACCGTCCGGGTGTAGGTGACATCGCCGATGCGGCGATTGCGGAACGTCACGGCTGGCCGCAACCGTCCCAGGATGGCGCGGCGGCGGATCGCCTGAGCCAGCCAGACGAGGTCGCCCCAGCCGGAGTTGGAAACTTTCGGCCGGACTTCGAAACCGCCTGGCGCGGGCGTCTTGCAGGCCTGCGGATCGGCATAGGCGTGCAGAAATTCCTCGAAGAACAGCCACACCGCCGGGCCGTCGAACACCGCGTGATGGAACCAGCCGATGATGTCGGTCGA
>CAZDGB010000010.1:0-48712 GCA_964504645.1 uncultured Planctomycetaceae bacterium
TACAACGAACGGGAAAACCTGCCGATGCTGCACGACGCCGTCACGCACGTCATGCAGAAACTCGGTTTGTCGTACGAACTGATCCTCGTCAACGACGGTTCCACCGACGGCTCAACCCAGGTGCTGGAACGCCTCGCCGAGAGCGACCCCAGCGTGAAGATCGTCGAACTCCGCCGCAACTTCGGGCAGACGGCCGCCATGCAGGCCGGCATCGAAGCGGCGTCGATGAGCGTCATCGCGTTTCTCGACGGCGACCTGCAGAACGATCCCGCCGATATCCCCAAGATGCTGGCGAAACTCGACGAAGGCTACGACCTCGTTCACGGTTGGCGCAAAGACCGCAAGGACGCCCTCGTCAGCCGCAAACTGCCGTCGTTCATTGCCAACTGGATCATCTCCCGCTCGACGGGCTACCCGGTGCACGATCTCGGCTGCACGCTGAAAGTCATGCGGACCGAAGTCGCCCGGGAACTGCAACTTTTCGGCGAGATGCACCGCTTCATTCCGATTCTCGCCCACGGCTGCGGCGCACGGTGCACGGAAGTCGTCACCAATCATCGCTCGCGGAAATACGGCACGTCGAAGTACGGCATCTCCCGCACGACCCGCGTCGTGCTCGACCTGCTCACCGTCAAGTATCTGATGCAGTACGTCGTCAGCCCCATGAAACTGTTCGGCTTCATGGGACTCGCCTGCGGCGGCGCCACAGCGCGGTTCGGCGCCGCGACCGCGTGGATGAAACTCGCCGGCGGCATCGACGTCACCGGCAATCCGCTGTTCGCGCTCGCCTGCCTCTCGTCCATGATGGGCATGCAGTTCTTGTTCATGGGGATGCTCGGCGAGATGTGCTCGCGGATTTACTTCCAGGTGCGGGGCCGCCCGAACTTCGCCATCCGGAAGACGGTGAACTTTGATGCGGAGCCGGCGACGGTGCCGTATCGCCGGGTGCCGGACTACGCCGAGAATTCCGATCCGGTGATCGTCACTCGACCGGCGGCAGACCCGCTTTGCCGAGCCGATGACAGAAGTCGCCGAGCGATTCCCCGTTGACCCGTTCCTCCCGGAACTGGTTCAACACCGGGATCAGCGACGAGACGAGTTCGTCCTGCGGCACCATGTCTTTGTAGTTGAACGCCAGCCGCGTTCCCTCGACGTTGCCCCCCAGGAAGATCGTGTATTTCCCCGCCGCTTTGCCGACGAAACCGATATCCGGCGTGTAAGGCCGGGCGCAGCCGTTCGGGCAGCCCGTCATATGGACGGCGATCTTTTCTTGCGGGATGCCGAGCCGGGTCAGCTCCATTTCCAGCCTGTCGATGATGCCCGGCAGCGCCCGTTCGGATTCTGTGATCGACAGCGTACACGTTGGAAACGCCGGGCAGGCGATCGACAGCCGGCGAATGTGCGTCAGTTCGTGATCCTGCTTGATCCCGTGCTCGGCGAGCATCCGGCAGATGTCGTTTTTGTCTTTGGGATCGATGTCGCAGAGAATGACCGATTGCAGCGCGGTCAGCCGCGTCGGCATGCCGTACTTCTGCAGAATCTTTCGCAACCCGGTCTTGATGCGGAGCGGCCCTTCGTCCTTGATGCGGCCCGTTTCGATGTTGATGCCGAGAAACAGCTTCCCGTCCCCCTGCTCGTACCAGCCGATGTGATCCGGCGCGGCGGTGACGTCGGCCGGATGCGGATCGGCGAGTTGCTTCCCGTAGTATTCCTCGACCTTCGCTTTGAACTTCGGCACACCCCAATCGTGAATCAGATACTTGAGCCGCGCCCGCTTACGGTCTTCGCGGTTGCCGAAATCGCGCTGCACCTTCACGATGGCTTCGGCCACCGGAATCACTTCGTCCGGCGCGATAAACGCCAACCGCTGCGCGAGCATCACGAACGTCTTGGCCGCGCTTGGCGTCACCCCCATGCCGCCGCCGGCAAGGACGTTGTAGCCGATGAGTTTCCCGTTCTCGACGACCGCCAGGAACCCGAGGTCCTGCGTGTAGATGTCGATGCAGTTGTCGTCCGGCAGCGCCAGGCCGATCTTGAACTTCCGCGGGAGATACCGTGCGCCGTAAATCGGCTCTTCGACCGGCTTCCATTCGGCGACATTGACCGACGCGCCGCTGTCGTCGGTCAGCCAGATTTCGTGATACGCCGTCGTGCGAGGTTTTAGCACCTCGGCCAACTGGTCCGCGAGTTTCTGCATCTCGTCGCGGACGGGGTTGTTCTTGATCGGCGCCGGGCACGACATGACGTTCCGCTTCACGTCGCCGCACGCGGCCAACGTGGTCAGCAGAGTATCGTTGATCCCCTTCACGGCGGCCTTGAGGTTCTCCTTGATCACGCCGTGGAGTTGGAACCCCTGACGCGTGGTGATGCGGAGCGTGCCGTTGCCGTATTTCTCGCACAGATCGAAGTGGTCGAGGAACTGCTGAGCGGTGACTTTGCCGCCGGGAATGGCCGTGCGGACCATGAACATGTAGTGTTTGGTCTTGGTCCCGTCGGCCGATTTGACTTTGCGGGCGTCGCGGTCTTCCTGCTGATAGATGCCGTGCGGCTTCAGCAGCTTGTCGTTGTCGCCCGTGAAGTGGTCGACGTCGGCGCGGAGATCTTCGCCGATGGTGCCGCGCAGCTGCCGGCTGGCCTCCTTCATGAACTCGTCTTTGCTTAGCTTCAACTCGTCGGCCATCGGACCGGAACTCCTGGTAGCTCGCACGTCACGGAACTGGGAACTCCTGATTATAGGCGAAGTGGGGACGTCTGCGTAGAGAAGTTATGCGATCCGTTCGCGGGGATGCCTTTTCAAATTTGAGAAAATCGTCCGTGGAACATGGTCTCGCGCTGCGTTAGCTTGGAGACACTGCCAGCGAAACTTACTTCCAGGAATGCCCTATGAAGCTCCGTGTCCTGCTCGTGTTGTTGGTCGTCGCCACAAATCTTACGGCGGAAGAGATCGTCCGTTCGGAGAAGTTGCCCGAGACGACGCCTTGGAATCTCGCGGAGTTGAGCGCGCCGCCGGAGTTCGAGTGGGTCGATCGCGAGGGGCCGGTCCGGTCGCTGTTCTATGCCGGGGAAAAATACGACGGTAAACCGACGCGGGTCTTTGCGTACTACGCCACGCCGGGGACGCTGGCGGAGAAGGCGGCGCCCGACGAGAAATTCCCGGCGGTGGTGCTGATTCACGGCGGCGGGGGGACGGCGTTCCGCGAATGGGCCGAGCTGTGGGCCAAGCGCGGTTACGCCGCCATCGCGATGGACCTGGCCGGGGCGCGGCCGATGGAGGACAAGGACCAGCATCATGGCGACAACCGGACGCGGCTTGATGACGGCGGGCCGAATCAGACCGATCCGGAAAAATTCGGCAGCATCGACAAAGATGTCGCCGAGCAATGGCCTTATCACGCCGTGGCCTCCGTCATTCGGGCTCATTCGCTGATTCGCAGCTTTCTCGAAGTCGACGCCGAGCGGACCGCCGTCACGGGCATCAGTTGGGGCGGCTACCTGACGTGCATCGTGTCGGGGGTCGACAACCGTTTCCAGGCATCGGTGCCTGTCTACGGCTGCGGCTTCCTGCAAGAGAATAGCGCCTGGCTCGACCGGTTTGCCCAGATGACGCCGGAGCAGAAGGAGCGGTGGGTGACGCTCTGGGATCCGTCGCGGTACCTGCCGGCGGTGTCGATGCCAATCCTGTTCGTCAACGGCACCAATGATTTCGCCTACCCGCTCGACAGCTACATGAAGAGTTTCGATATCGTCGGCGCGAAGGACAAGCAATTCTGCGTGACGGTCAACATGCCGCACAGCCACCGCGACGGCTGGGCGCCGCAGGAGATCGGGCTATTCATCGATCAGCATCTGCTCCAGAAGCCGGCGCTGCCGGTCATCGGTGATCCGAAACTCGACGGCGAGAAAGTCCGTACGCCGTGCCGGAGCGAGCTGAAACTCACGACGGCCGAACTCCACTACACGACGGGCACGAACGCCATCAACATGCGGGAATGGACGACTGTTGCGGGCGAATTCGACGGCGACGCGGCCGTGACTCCGGCGGCCCCGGCTGACGCCACGGCGTGGTTCGTGACAGTGAAGGATGAACGCGGCGCGGTGACCAGCAGCCGTACGATGTTCGCGGAAAAGTAGAACACTTGCTCCGGCAGAGCGAGAACCCTGTTCAACTCAGTTCGCGGATTCCGTCGCGGTCGTCGAGCAGATGCGTCGGGCGGCCGTTGAAATCGGGGAACGTTGTCGCCGGGTCGACGCCGAGAAAGCGGTAGAGCGTCGCCAACACATTCTGCGGCGTGTACGGCTTGCCGATCGGCAATTCGGCGCGGGCGTCGGTTTCGCCGATGACCTGGCCCGTGCGAAAGCCGCCGCCCGACAGCAGCGCGAAGCCGGCGCTCGGCCAGTGATTGCGGCCATGACCGCCGAGTTCCGTGCCGAAGAGCGGCGTGCGGCCGAACTCGCCCCAGATCACGACGGCGACGTTTTCATCCAGACCGCGCTGATAGAGATCCGTAAGCAGCGCATAGATCGCCTGATCGTACGCCGGCAAGTTGGCGCGCAGCCGCGGAAAGTTCCACGAGTGCGTGTCCCAGTGCTCCGGGATGTTGTAGTTGTATTCGGCGACGGGTTCGGTGCACCACTGCCCGACGGTGATCACCGAGACGCCCGCTTCCACGAGCCGGCGGGCCAGCAACAGGTTCGTGAATTTGCCGTAGAGTGCGCGCGTCGGCCGGTCCTCGCGATCCAAGTCCAGCGCTTCGTGGATTTTCCCCGAGGTCACGATGTCGAGCGCCTGATTCGCGAACTGGTCCTGATCGCGGCGAACGTCGGCTAGCCGGCGGAGACGATCGAAGCCCGTCAGCAGCGCCCGGCGATCGGCCAGCGAGTCGACCGTTACGCCGTCGGCCAGCTTCAAATTCGCGAAGCCCGGCCCGCTCGGACGAAATGGTTGATGTGCGGTCCCGAGATAACGCGGAACCTCCGGATCGTCGTAGTCCTGCCCAAGCCGCAGTTCATTGAGATTCACATAGGGCGGAATCGCCGCATCCCCGCCGGAATTCAGCCGGCTGACGACGGAGCCGAACACGGGCCACTTCTCGGCCGCTTTGATGTCCATGCTGCCTTTGGCCGGAAAGCCGCTGAGCAATTCATACGGATTGTGCCCGCCCTGAAACTTCATCCCGCGGATCAGCGCGATCTTGTCCGCAAGCCGCGCTTGCCGCGGCATCAACTCGCAGATGTCGAAGCCGGGGACATTCGTCGGAATCTGCTCGAATTCGCCGCGATATTCCCGCGGCGCTGCGGGCTTGAGATCGTACATGTCGATGTGGCTCGGTCCGCCGGGCAGGTAGACCATGATGACCGACTTGCCGTTGAGGCCGCCGTTCGCTCCGTGAGCCTTGAATCGCAGCAGATCGGTGAGATGGAGTCCGCCGCAGGCAAGCGCCCCGACCTTGAGAAACTCGCGCCGGGTGACGTCATGGCGCGAGGAAGATGTTTTACGAATCGAGAACATCTGTCTCTCCCAGGTCGCGATGACGAAACCCACTCGCGGAGCGATTGGACTACATTAAAATCCCTTCGATTGGTTCGCCGCCGCGGGCGATGGGGTGAGGCCGGCCGAGGCGGTCGTGCACCAGGAAGTGCGGGTCGATGCCGAGCAGGTGGTAGACCGTCGCCACGAGATCGGCAGGATGAACTTTGCCGCTGATGGGATACGCGGCGATCTTGTCTGTCGCGCCGTACACCGTTCCCTGTTTCACGCCGCCGCCGAACAGCAGGCTGAAACCGCATTGCGGCCAGTGGTCGCGGCCGGCTTTGGCATTCACGCGCGGCGAACGCCCCATTTCGCCCATCACAATGACGAGCGTCGAATCGAGCAATCCGCGGGCTTCCAAATCGGCAATCAGCGCGGGAATGGCCCGGTCGAGCACTGGGAAGTTTACGTTCCGCAGCATGTTGAAGTTGTTCTCGTGCATGTCGTACGAGTGGCCGTAGTGCTTGAAGATTTCCTGATGCACGCTGATGAACGGCACGCCAGCCTCGACCAACCGCCGGGCGACGAGCAGGCTCGACCCGTACAGATTGCGGCCGTAACCGTCGCGCTGGCGGTCCGTTTCCTGCGACAAATCGAAGGCATCGCGAATCTTGCTGGTGGTCAGCATCGAGAAGGCGCGGCGCTGATACTTGTCGAGCCGCTCCGGGGCCGACGATTCGTTCGCCGCGCGGAACACGTCGTCGAACTGTCTGAGCAGCGACCGGCGGCCTTCCCAGCGGCTTCCCGTGACGCCATCCAGTTGATCGAGGGCCGGCAGGAACGGCGCGCCCATCGCCGGCACGGGATCGTAGTGGGCGAACTTCGGCTCGCGGTCGAACGTCGGAGCGCAGTACGAGAACATGGCGTCGTACTGGCTGCCGAGGAAGCCGCCGTAAGGCCCGCCGCGGCGATAACCCTGCTCTCCCGAACCGGGATAACACGGCATGCAGACCGCGCCCGGCACGTCGTCCGGGCCGATGCCGAGATACTGGCAGACCGCGCCGATGTCCGGCGGATCGGTCGGCTGCGCGGGAAGTTGCGGGTTGCCTTCGGTAAAGCCCGTCATGATCGCCGTCGGATCATGCGAGTTGTACATGTGCGAGACGGTGCGGATGAGGCTCGCCTTGTGCATCCAGCGGGCGATGTTCGGCATCTGCTCGCAGATCTGCAAGCCGGCGAGCGACGTGTCGATCGGCTGAAACTCGCCGCGGACTTCCACTGGGGCGTCGGGCTTCATGTCGAACATGTCCATGTGGCTCGGCCCGCCGAGCAGATTGAACAGAATCACCGACTTCGCCCGGCCCGCGGCGCGGCGTGAATTCTGTTCGCTCGCCGCCAGCATCTGCGGCAGCGAAGCGCCGAACAGCGACAGTCCGCCGACTTGCAGCAAATCCCGTCGAGTGACGCCATCGGGCAGAGATTTCACCACGCGGAGCATGGCAGCGGCCTTCGCTAGGGGAACCGGACTCAACTATCGCATCGGCAGTTTCGCATGGATGATTGTACCGGATCGGGGCAAAGTCTCAAGATTAGAAAAAAAACTGTTGTGAGAACGGATCGTCGTTATTTCGACGATCGGGCTCCGCCATCCGAGCCCGAATCACGCCACGATGTCGCTGAGCACATGCCCGAAAACGTCCGTCAATCGCATGTCGCGGCCGCCGAAACGCATCGTGAGCCTGGTATGGTCGATGCCGGCGAGGTGCAGCATCGTGGCGTGCAGGTCGTGGATGTCGCACTTTTTGTCGATGGCGTGATAGCCGTACTCGTCGGTCGCGCCGTAGGTTGTTCCCCCTTTCACGCCGCCGCCGGCCATCCAGATCGAGAATCCGAACGGGTTGTGATCGCGGCCGTCGGAGCCCTGGGCCATCGGCGTGCGACCGAATTCGCCGGCGAAAACGATGAGCGTCTCGTCTAGCAGTCCGCGGACTTTGAGATCTGTCAACAGCGCGCCGATCGGCTGATCGACGGCCCGGCAATTGTCCTCGTGGCCTTTCTTCAAGTTGCCGTGCTGATCCCAGCGGTCGTGCCCGCAGCCGGGAGACGTCAGCTCGATGAACCGCACGCCGCGTTCGATCATCCGCCGGGCGATGAGACAATTGCGGCCGTAAGTCTGCGTCGGAGCATTCTCGGAATGAATGCCGTACAAGTCTTGCGTCGCCTTCGATTCCTGCGAGACGTCGGCGAGTTGCGGCACGGCCGTCTGCATGCGGAACGCGAGCTCATAATTCGCGATCGCCGATTCGAGCGCGTCCTGGTCGCCGAGCCGGGCGATCACGCTTTGATCGAGCGTCCGCAATAGCTTGAGCTTGCGCTGCTGCGCGGCGTCGCTCGGCTCGCGGCGGGCGATGTCGGAAATGGGATGCGCGCCCGACTTGAAGACCGATCCCTGATGCGTCGCCGGGAGAAAGCCGTTGTGGAAGCAGTCGAGCCCGCCGGGCGGAATGAGGCCGCCGTTGAGGACGATGAACCCCGGCAGGTTTTCGCATTCGGTGCCAAGCCCGTACGAGAACCACGACCCCATGCTGGGCCGTCCCTGCAATCCATGGCCCGTGTGCAGAAAATAGTTCGCATTGGTGTGTTCGGAGAATTCCGACGTCATCGAGCGGACGACGCATATGTCGTCGGCGTGCGCACCGATGTGCGGAATGATCTCGCTGAACGGCAAACCGCTCTCGCCATAATTGCGGAATTTCCACGGCGACTTGAGGACGTTGCCGACGCTGTTGAACTGCGTCGGCTGGACTTTCATCTTGATCGGCTGACCGTGCTCGGCGTCGAGGCGGGGCTTGGGATCGAAGAGATCGACGTGCGACGGCCCGCCGTCGATGTAGAGGAAAATGATGTTCCTGGCTCGTGCGGGAAACATCGGCACGCGCGGCAATAGCGAGCCGGATTCCTCGCTGGCGGCAGACGCCTGTTGGTGCATCAACGCCGTCAATGCCACCCCGCCGAAGCCGAGAGCAGCGTGACGGAGGAACTCGCGGCGCGATGCCGCAACGGGCAGGACTCGACCACACGGAAACGACACGATGTCCTCACTCCACAAAAACGAATTCTTTGACGTTCAGCAGCACGTGCGCCAGATCATTCCAGGCTCGCGGATCGTTGGCAGAACCGTACTCAGCGACTTGAGCCGCAAGGAACTCCTCGGCAGCCTGAATTTCCTCGAAACTCGCCGAACGTCCGAAGGCTGCAAGATACAACCGACGTATCCGATCGGCGGGAGACGCGCCGGCGGTTTGCTGGACCCACAATTCGGCCTGCTGCGCGACGAGCGGATTGTTCATCAGCGTCAATGCCTGCGCCGGCACGTTTGACGTCGAGCGGCGGCCCATCGACGTAAACGGAGTCGGAAAGTCGAAGGCTAGAAACAGCGGCGACAGGAAGTTTCGCCGCACGCCGAGGTACAAGCTCCGCCGGCCTTCGCCGTCGAGCGGGCCGCTTGCGCCGGGCCGGCCGCGGCCTTCCATGAACTCGGTGAGATGCGTCGGCACGCTGGGGCCGGACATTCGATCGTTCAATCGCCCGGAAATCTGTAACAGAGCATCACGGATGGCCTCGGCCTCCAGTCGTTGCAGGTTTGCTCTATGCAGCAGCAGGTTCTGCGGATCTCGCTGTTCCGCCTGTTCGTCGGCGGCGCGGCTCGAGCGGCGAAATGCCTGCGACGTCACCATCTGCCGTTGCAGATGTTTCAGCGACCATTCGCTGCGCATCAACTCGCGTGCCAGCCAGTCGAGGAGTTCCGGATGCGACGGCGGCTGACCCATCTTGCCGAAGTCGTCCGGCGTAGGAACGAGCCCGCGCCCGAAGAGATGCTGCCAGAGCCGGTTGGCGATCACACGCGGAACCAGCGGGTTCGCGCCGTCCGTGAGTCGCTGCGCCAGTTCCAGCCGCGTGGAATCGGCATCGTGCTCACCGGCGAAGACTTCCAAAAACCGCCGCGGCACTTCGTCGCCCGGCTTCTTCGCGTTGCCGCGGATCAACAGGAATTCGTTCTCCGGCGTCCCCTGCGTCATCGCCAGCGTGAATTCGCGCCGCGGCAAGTCGGCGAGGAGGGCACGTCGCTGCTCCGCAAACGCGACCGCTTGCGGAGAGGGTTCCGACAGACCATCGAGCAGCGACGTCTCCCGAGTGAGCCAGTTGATGATATCGGCCGCGGCGGCGGACTGTTCTTCAGCAAACGCGAGAGTTCCGTTCTGCGATTCCTGGCGCAACCGATCCAACAGCGTGCTGATTGTCTGAATCGAGGTCGAGGCGGCATCGTCCGCTGTCTTCACGTTCTCATCGAGCAACACGTCCGTCAGCAATTCGTTGCCCGGCAACGGCGGCACGCCCTGATCGTGCAACTGCATCTGCTCGATGACAATTTCTCCGTCGTCGGCGTCTTCAATTTCCATGTAGGCCCGCTGGCCGAGGAATCGCGACAGATCGATCCGATACCAACGAACCGTTTCGCTGTGCGGAATATGCAGCGACAGATGCCCGTACAACGGATTGCGGATGATTTGGAAACCATCCACGATGACGTGGAGTTGCCCCGATTTGTAATCGCCGCGCAGCGGGTTCGGCGCTCCGCCGCGACGCAGAGCCAGGACGTCGAGATACGGTTTGTCGATAGTGAACGTGGGGGAACGCAGCGTTCCTTGCAACTGCGGCGCGACGGTTCCGCTGTGAATCCACGTCGACTGGCTCACTGCACCGCGAATCAGATACTGCGGTTCGTCGCCCGGCAGGATGTGTAAACCGGTGAACGGCTCGCGATGGAAGGCCGCCCCTTCGTAAATCCAACCCTCAGGCAAAGACAAGGGATACACCGGCGGCTTGATCGCCGTCTCTTGTGTCGTCGGCAGTGACGCGTTCGCACGCCGTAAACCGGCCTTGAATTCCGCCACTTGGGCGGCTTCGTTCGGCCAGCGCGCCCAAATCGACAAGGGATGCCGCGGCGACTGCTGAGCTTCTTCTCGCACCCGCTGTTGCCAAGCCGCTTTGGTCTCGGCCGTGACGTTGTCGTTGGACAATAAGCGTTCTTTGATCTGCCCGAGCGCGGCATGCCAGCGCGGCAACGATTCCGACAGCAGATCAAAGGATTCGTCTTGCCGCGTCAGTTTCTGCACAATGTTCGAGATCGGCTCTGGCGGCGTGATCTCTGCGTACGCTTGCCGTGAACTTTGCAGATACCCAGCCAGCGCGTAGTAATCCTTCTGCGTGATCGGGTCGAACTTGTGGTCGTGGCAGCGGGCGCAGGCGATCGTCAGGCCGAGGAACGTCTTGCCGAAGACGTCGAGCTGATTGTCGACGGTGTCGCATTCCTCGGCACGGATATCGACCGGTGAATGTTTCCCCTGCCCGAACCACCAAAATGCGGTGCCGATCACCGATTCGAGCGTCCCTGCCGACAGTTCCCGCCGCGGTTCGGGGAGCAGATCGCCCGCAATGTGTTCTTTAACGAACTGGTCATAAGGGACGTCGGCGTTGAGCGCGCGGATCACATAGTCGCGATACACGTGCGGATAGCGGATCTCGAAATCGAACTCGTGCCCGTAAGTTTCCGCGTAGCGCACGAGATCGAGCCAATGCCGCGCCCAGCGTTCGCCGTAGTGCGGAGACGCCAACAAACGGTCGACGGCCCGTTCGTAGGCATCGGGATTCGCATCGGATTGGAACTCTTCCAGTTCGGCGATCGTGGGCGGCAAGCCGATCAACTCGAAACTGAGCCGCCGGAGTTGAACCGATTTTTCCGCGAGTTTCGCCGGGACGAGTTGCTCGGCTTCGAGCCGCGCGACAAGGAACCGGTCGATCGGATTGTCGGTCGCTGCCGTGCGTTGAACGTCCGGCGGCGTGACGGACCGAATCGGCTGAAACGACCAATGCCGCGCCCGTTCAGCGAGATTGAACGCCGAATTTGTCGCCGCCGCCTCGTTCCGCGTGTCGGGCCACGGGGCTTTGCGGCGAACCCACTCGGTGAGGACGGCGATCTGCTCCGGCGCCAGCTTTCCGGTGGGCGGCATCTGGTAGCCGTCCGGATCGTAGTTGATTGCCTCGATCAGCAAGCTGGCGTCGGCGTCACCCGGCTTGAGCGACGGCCCCGTTTCCCCCCCCTTCAGTGCGGCGTCGCGGGAATCGAGCCGCAATCCGCCCTTCTGCTGTTTGGCGTCGTGGCATTGCAAGCACTTTTCCACCAGCAGGGGGCGAACCTGCTTCTCGAAGAATTCGAGGTCCTCGGCGGAGAAATCCTCGGCCAGCAACGGACCGCAGGCCAGTTGCATCACAACTCCCAACCAGTGCCATCGCGATCGCCGCATGTCATCCCCGCCCGCAGATTCCCGATTTCGGCTTGTTTTCCCCGAATCCGGATTGTAACACCCCCGCCGAGCCGTTCGTAGGTTTGTGCCGATGGGTTTGCTGAACAAGAACACGGCGGGCCAACGCCGCGCCGCTCGCCTTGGCGAATACGCGACTCTGACGGGTGTGCGGTTTCCATAAGCTGCGGTAGAACGCGCAGACTTTCCAACGCGACGGTTGAAAAGTCCCTGCGTGCGGCGGGATTCGCGCAGAGTTCGATATCAGGAGATGAATCGAACCTACTCGATGGCCGCTCCCGGTCCGCCCTTCGACCGCTGAGAACATGGACGCGACGCCGCAGACACCCAATGCCGCCGACTATGAGTCGCTCGACGTCTCCGAGCTGCGGCTGGGGGTGCGTCTCAATCTGCCCATTCACGACGACCGGATGGTGCTGCTCCTGTCGGCCGGGCAGATCATCAATGAATCGTTTCTGGAGAACATCCGCAAGCGGGGCCTGGCGCAGGTCAAGGTCCACCACAGCGAACTGCCGCGGATCTTCGCCGGTCAGCCGCGCGGCGAATCGCGCGAAGTTCTCGCCGCGCACGTTCCGCTGCCGTGCCCGGAGCGGAACGATTGGACCGACGAGTTCGACGAGCTGCTCCGCAGTCCCACGGAGCTCGGCTTGCCGCCGCAGGGCGACGCGTTCGAGACCGGCCTCGTCGAACGCGGCGTCGAGCCGTTCGATCTCCTGATGAAACAGGAATACATCGAGCGGCAGCAGGCGGCCGTGGCGCAAGTCGACAAGGTGTTCGATAAGCTGCTGCGCGGCAACGGCCTCGATCTCGACGGGCTAACGACGATCACCGAGGAGGCGCTGTCCGACCTGCAGGGCGACATAGACCTGTTCGTCAGTTTGGGGATCAATCCGCACGAGAGCGGCTATCCCGCCCGGCACAGCATGCACACCTGCATGCTGGCTATCGCCGTCGGCTCGCATCTCAAACTCGACCGGCCCACGCTCAAGGAGCTCGGCGTCGGGTGTCTGATCCACGATTCCGGCATGCTGATGATCGACCAGGCGCTGGTTCAGGCGCCGCGCCGGCTGCGGCCTTCGGAAATGCTGGAGGTCAGCAAGCATCCCGTCCGCATCTTCGACAAGATGCTCGATATGAAGGACGTGTCGCGGCGGTCGGCGTTTATCGCGTATCAGATGCACGAGCGGCCGGACGGCAGCGGCTATCCCCGGCAACGAAAGAACGAGCAGATCCATTTCCTCTCGCGCGTGGCCGCCGTCGCCGACGTCTATGTCGCCCTCGCCTCGCCGCGGCCCTATCGACCCGGCATCCTGCCGCACGCCGCGCTGCAGGCGGTGACGCAAGCCGCCGGCGAGGGGCGGCTCGATCAGGCCGCGGCCCACGCGCTCTTGCGGACGCTGTCCGCATATCCGCTGGGTTCCTATGTGCAATTGAGCGATGGCCGCGTCGGCACGGTGCTGCGGTCGAACGATCTCGAGTTCGAGCGGCCCGTTGTCGAGACCTGGGCGCGCGGCCGATTGACCGAGCCGTCGGCTATCGTCGACTTGTCGGCCGAGAAGGAGCTGTCGATCCTCGGTCCGCTGGCGTCGCTGACGTCCGATCTCGAAGCCACGCACAACGACGTCGACGCGTTTCGTTCGCTGCTCGGCGGACTCAATGCGCGCATGGACGAACCGCCTCGCGGCGAGCCTCGCCCGCGCACCGGCGGCTCTGGGCCGCGGGCGTTTCAATCGTATGTCACCGTGTACGTCGCGCAGAACGGGTCCGCGCCCGGCCAGATGAGCTGGCGGAAAGTGACCGCCGTCAGCCGGGAAGTTTCCGCTACGGGAATGAAAGTCGTGGCGCGGGACGAGATTCAGGCCCCGCTGGTGGTGCTGGCGTTCAATCCCAAGCCGGGCTTCCGGCTTTGCCTGAAGGCCGAGGTCGAACGCCGCAACGCGCTGCCGGAAAAAATGTGGCAATACGACGTCACGTTCCGCGGCAAGGTCGTCGAGCCGCAGTTTGTGTGAACGTCACGCCTTGAGCAGCGCCGGCACCGTCCGCGCGCCTTCGACGCCCGTCAGCCGCTGCTCCAGGCCCTGGAACTTGTACGTGAAGCGCTCGTGGTCGATTCCCAGGCATTGGAGAATCGTCGCGTTCAAGTCGTTGATGTGGCACGGGTCTTTGACGACGTTGTAACTGAAGTCGTCGGTCTCGCCGTAGACCGTGCCGCCGCGGATGCCGCCGCCCGCCAGCCACATGCAGAAGTTCCGTGGATGATGGTCGCGGCCGTAGTTTTCCTTGGTGAGCGTCCCCTGCGAATAGACCGTCCGGCCGAACTCGCCGCCCCACGCAACGACGGTGCTCTCCAACAAGCCGCGCTGTTTCAAGTCGGTCAGCAGCGCGCCGATCGGTTGATCGGTGTCGTAGCATTGGGCGGAGATGTCCCGCGGCAGGTTGCCGTGCTGGTCCCACCCGCGATGCAAAAGTTGCACCACGCGGACGCCGCGTTCGATCATCCGCCGTGCGAGGATCGCGCTGGCGGCGAACGTTCCCGGCTTCTGAACTTCCGGGCCGTACATGTCGAGCGTCGCCTGCGTCTCGCCCGACAGGTCGATCAGATCGGGAACGCTCGATTGCATGCGGAACGCCATCTCGTACTGGGCGATTCGCGTCTGGATGTCCGGGTCGCCGAGTTGAGCGAAGCTCCTTTGGTTGAGTTTCGCGAGCGCGTCGAGCATCGCCCGGCGATCCTGCGAGTTGACTCCGGGGGGATTCTGCACGTAGAGCACCGGATCGCCGATGCTCCGCAGCGCCACACCGTTGTGGCTCGCCGGCAGGAAGCCGCTGCTCCACATGCGGGTGAACAGGGCCTGCGCTGCGGCGCCGGACGACCAGATGGGCGTGAGGACGACGAACGCCGGCAGGTTGTTGCTTTCGCTGCCGAGCCCGTAGCTCAGCCACGAGCCGAGGCTCGGCTTGCCGGGGACTTCGCTGCCGGTCATCACAAACGTGCACGCCGGGTCGTGATTGATGGCGTTCGTGTGAACCGTGCGAACGACGGCAAGGTCGTCGACATGTTTAGCCGTGTGCGGCAACAATTCGCTGACCCACGTGCCGCATTGGCCGTGTTGAGCAAACTGGACCTTCGATGGGGCGACCGGCAGCCGCGCCTGGCCGCTGGTCATGGTGGTGATCCGCTGCCCCTGCCTGACGCTGTCAGGCAGATCTTTGTCGAAATGCTCGTTCAGGACCGGCTTGTAGTCCCACAGATCAATCTGCGACGGCCCGCCGTTCATGTGCAGATAGATCAGCGACTTGGCTGTCGGCGGGAAATGCGGAAACCCCGGCAGCGCCGGCATCATGCGGTCGGAGGCGGACACGGAGGATCGCGCCATCAATGACGCCAACGCGATGCCCCCGACGCGTAGCCCGGTCGAACCGAAGAACTGCCGTCGTGTCTGGAGGAAGCAGGATTCGAGGATCGGGTGCATGCGAAGATCCTATGTTCGACGAAAGCGAGAAGGCATGATCCGCAGATTTCACAGATTCTCGCAGATTTTAGTAGAAGCAGAAGAGGATCAGCCGCAAAGAGGCGCAGAAGGCGCAGAAGGCGCAAACAACAGGAGTGGCAAAGTGATCTGATTTCAGTTTTTTTTGCGTCTTTTGCGCCTAGTTGTGGCTGATCTTCCTGCCTTAAAATCTGCGTGAATCTGTGAAATCTGCGGATCGTTACTGCCTTAACATCACGCTAGCAGTTCGCTCACGACTTTGCCGTGGACGTCGGTCAGGCGGAAGTCGCGGCCTTGGAAGCGGTAGGTCAGTTTTTCGTGATTGATGCCAAGCAGGTGCAGCAGCGTGGCGTTCAAGTCATGAACGTGGACCGGTTTCTCCGTGATGTTGTAGCTGAAGTCGTCGGTCTCGCCGTGGACGATGCCCGGCTTGATGCCGCCGCCGGCCATCCACATCGTGAAATTCCGCGGATGATGGTCGCGGCCGTAGTTCTCCTTGGTCAGCGTCCCCTGGCTATAGACGGTGCGGCCGAACTCGCCGCCCCAGACGACGACGGTGTCTTCGAGTAAGCCTCGCTGCTTGAGGTCTTTGATCAAGCCCGCGCACGGCTGATCGCAGGCCTTCACCAGTTGGCGGATCGATCCCGGCAAGTTGCCATGATGGTCCCAGCCACGCAAGAAAACTTGCGTGAAACGGACGCCGCGCTCCGCTAACCGGCGCGCAAGCAGGCAGTTGTAAGCGAATGTTCCCGGCTGCGTGACTTCCTCGCCGTAGAGATCGAGGACCGACTTCGGCTCTTTCGAGATGTCGACGAGATCCGGGACCGATGTCTGCATGCGGAATGCCATCTCGTACTGGGCGATGCGGGCTGCGATTTCCGGATCGCCGGTGTCGACGAGGCGTTGCTGGTTCAATTCCGCGAGGCCGTCGAGCATCTGCCGGCGGGCTGTCGCATCGACACCAGGGGGATTCGACAAATACAGCACCGGATCGCCCGACGAGCGGAGCGAGACACCCTGATGCTTCGTCGGCAGGAAACCCGAGCCCCACAGCCGCGAAAAGAGCGCCTGCGTTGCCGAGCCGTTGGCGATGCGGGAAATCAAAACGACGTAATTCGGCAGGTCCTTGTTCGGGCTGCCGATGCCGTAGGAGAGCCACGCCCCCATCGACGGCCGGCCGGGGATTTCGCTGCCCGTCTGGATGAACGTGATTGCCGGGTCATGGTTGATCGCTTCCGTGTGGACCGATTTGACAATGGCGATGTCATCGACGACGCTCGCCATGTTCGGCAACAGCTCGCTGATCCACGCCCCATTTTTTCCGTGCTGGGCGAAGTTAAACAGCGACGGAGCGACGGGAAACCGCGCCTGGCCCGACGTCATCGTCGTGATCCGCTGCCCGTTGCGGACCGATTCCGGCAGGTCCTTGTCGAAATATTCGCCGAGCTTCGGCTTGTAGTCGAACAAGTCGATCTGCGACGGTCCGTCAGCCATGAACAGCCAGATCACTCGCTTGGCCTTCGGCGCATGATGCAGCACCGGCATCTGCCCGAATGAATCCGTAGGCGGAGCGGAGTTCTCCGCGAACAACTGTGGATTGAGGCACGACGCTAACGCCGCCGAGCCTATCCCCGCGGCGGAGCGGCCGAGGAAATAGCGGCGGTGGAGGGCCTGGCGAAATTTCTCGAAGTCAAACGGGTTCATGGGAGAATCCTGAAGAGTCAACCACCGGGAGTATCGATCAAGTGTTGGAGTCGTGCGGCAAGTTCGGGAGGATATTTGGCGAGCCAGGTTTCGTCGATCAAGCCGAGTTCCAGCAGGTCTCTGAGATGCGTTCGATCTTTGTCTCGATTCGCAATCAATTTCATACGGACGAGCGCTGGCAGCTCAACGACTTGGAACTTGTCGTCGGCACGGGTCTCGTCAAGCGTCGGCGTCGGCAACAAATCGTCCGAGCGGACTCTTTCACCCGCAAAGAGAATATGCACGGCCTCACGGAATCTTCCCTCGGGGCCGTCCAGGAACATGTCGATGCCCCTGGCATGCCGATAGATGAAGCCCGCCGCGCCCAAAGCCGTCTTCGCCCGCTCGAAGTCGTCCCGGGCCAATAATAAATCGACGTCCGCCGTGTTGCGAACCGCCGCGGGATCGACTTTGGCCACCCACGCGGCCACGGCGTTACCCCCGACGACGGCGTAGGGAACGCCTTGAGCCGCCAAGGCTTGGGTCGCGCGCAGCAATCGTTGTTTGACGAGTTCCACGGCCAGCACCATGCGATCGAGGACGCGCTCATCGAAATTTGCGAGAATCTCCACCGACGACATGGCGACACTCTACTCCTTCGTAATCGCCTCATCCAAATTCATGATCAGGTTTGCCACCATCGTCCACGCGGCGTGTTCGGACGGGTCAGCCGTCGAAGTGCGGGGAGAATCGCCGTAGGCCAGCAGTTGTTCGGCAGCGGGTTTGTCGGCGACATATTTTTCGCGCTGCTTCGCCAGGATTTTTTCCAGGACGGAAAGTTCATGCGGCGACGGCTGGCGGGCCGTCACCGTGCGGAAACCGAACGTCAACCGCGCAGCGTCAGCGGGCTCGGCGTGGGCCAGCATTCGCGCGGCGAGTTGCCGCGACGCTTCCACATATTGCTTGTCGTTCATGAGGGCCAGCGCTTGCAGCGGCGTGTTCGTGCGGGCGCGGCGGACGGTGCAGTTCTCCCGCGACGGCGCGTCGAACGTCAACATCACCGGCGGCGGACTCGTCCGTTTCCAGAACGTATAAAGACTGCGGCGATAGAGCGCCTCGCCCTGATCGGCCCGGAACTCCCGCGTGTTGCTGCCGACGAACGACACCGCCTCCCAGATTCCTTCCGGCTGCGTTGGCTTCACGCTTTTGCCGCCCGATTTTTCGATCAACAGGCCGCTCGTGAACAGCACCGAATCGCGAATCGTTTCGGCGTCCAACCGGAATCGCGGCCCGCGCGCCAGCAGCAGGTTTTCGGGATCGCGGGCCAGGAGCGCCTGCGAGACTTTCGACGCCTGCCGATACGTGCCGGACATTACGATCAGTTTCTGCATTGCCTTCACGTCCCAGCCGGTGCGGATGAATTCCGTCGCGAGCCAATCGAGCAGTTCCGGATGCGTCGGCCATTGGCCCTGCGCGCCAAAGTCTTCCGACGTCTTCACGAGTCCCGTGCCGAAGTACTGCTGCCAATACCGGTTCACGACGACGCGCGCCGTGAGCGGATGCTGTGGCGACGTGAGCCATTGCGCCAGGCCGAGCCGGTTGACGGGCGCTTCGCTCGGCAGCGGCGGAAAGGCGGCCGGCGTGCCGCGGCCGACTTTCTCGCCCGGTTTGTCGTACGCCCCGCGGATCAAGACGAAGGCGTCACGAGGCTGCGGCATGTCGGCGGTGATCATCGTTGACGGAATCTGCCCGTCGAGCGCCGTCCGTTTCTGATTCAGGTCGTTGAGCTGTGTGTGCAGCGGATCGAACACCGGCCGCGCGGCGTCGTAGATGTACTCCACGAAGTAATTCTTGAGCTGCGTCTGCTGTTCGGGATTCCGCTGCGACGGATCGAGCTTCACCAGCGGCTGGATGTGGGCCGGCAACTTCGACTGCTGCAAGCCGCGCTCGTAGGTCTCCCACTCGGCGAGCGACGAGAAGCTCAAATCGCTCTGCGGCGTCCGCGTGACGATGCCGGCGGTGTCCCAGTAACAGGTGCCGCCGAATTGGGTGAAAGCCCAACCGTTGAGATTGGCTCCAGCTTGCAAATTGACTTTCGCCGCGTCGACTTCCAACCGCACCCATTGCCCGGCGGGCGGCAGCGGCCCGGCGTGAACGTGGGCCGGCGAATTCAGCGCCCCCCAGGCGATCTTGTCCTCGCCCCAGAAGACGCGATGCTCCCACGCCCCGTCATTGAATTGCAGCATAATCTCCTGCGGCGGATTCGCGGGATCGAGATAGACATACGCGAACAACTTGTCGCCGGCACCGATCTTCAGCGTGGGATTCGCCCCGGTGAAGAAATGTTGCGAAAGGTCCGTCGTCGTCCGCTTCGATGCTTTCACACCGCGATGTACCGGGCCTTGATCCTGCGTGACGAACTCCCACGGCGTGTTCCCTTGCAGTTGCGCACCCGCCGGCGGGTCGTCGTCGAACCAGACGTAATCGCGAGGAAAGAGCGCGAGCGCGTCGGCCGGGCCGTCGGATGCCGGGTCGAGATAGACGATCTTGGCGAGTTCGTCGCCGATCGCTTTGTTCGTCGCCGCGATCTGCCGGTCGAATTCTGCAAGCTGCGCGGTCTGCTCGGACGTCGGCAGCTTCATCGTCGGCGGCGGCAACAGGGAGTTGCCGTCCATCGCCGCATCCGACAGGCTATTGAAGAACGCATAGAGTTGATAGAACTCTTTCTGGCTGACCGGGTCGAACTTGTGGTCATGGCAGACGGCGCAGCCCATCGTCAACCCCATCCACACCGTGGACATCGTTTCCACCCGGTCGACGGCGTAACGGACCAGCACTTCCGCGTCGATCGAGCCTCCTTCGCTTGTCGTCACGTTGCAGCGATTGAACCCTGTCGCGATCAGTTGCTCCGTCGTCGGGTTAGGCAACAAGTCGCCGGCGAGTTGCTCGATCGTGAACCGGTCGAACGACACGTTCCGGTTGAACGCGTTGATCACCCAATCGCGATACGGCCACAGCGAGCGCTCGTTATCGAGGTGCAGGCCGTGCGTGTCGCCGTAGCGGGCGGCGTCGAGCCAGATGCGGCCGAAGTGCTCGCCGTACCGCGGCGATTCGAGCAGCCGGTTGACGACCGTTTCATACGCGTTCGGCGACGCGTCTTGCACGAACGCGTCAACCTCTGCGGGCGTCGGCGGCAAACCGGTGAGATCGAGCGTCACACGGCGGATCAGCGTAACTTTGTCAGCTTCTGGCGATGGTTCCAATCCTTCCGCCTGCAATCGCGCCAGTATGAACCGATCGATATCGTTCCGTAAGAAGCCCTGGGACTGCTGTCCCTGGGCTGCCGGCGGCTCGCGCCGCTGCGGCGCTATGAACGACCAGTGCCCCTGATATTCGGCCCCCTGTTCGATCCACGTTTGCAGCGTCGCTTTCTGCTCGGCGGTGAGCGATTTCCCGCTGCTCGGCGGCGGCATCGCTTCATCGGGATTGGCCGCGTTGATCCGCGCCAACAGATGACTTTTCGCCGCGTCGCCGGGGACAATGGCCGCCTGTCCCGAGTCCGCCGGTTTGACGGCTTCGGCGGCGATGTCGAGCCGCAACCCGGCGTGTCGCTGCTTGGCGTCCGGCCCATGGCACAGGTAACAGTTGTTCGACAAAATCGGGCGAATGTCCCGATTGAATTCCAACTTGCGCTCCGCCGCCGGCAACAGCGAGCCGCCCAGCAGAAAGAGAATCAACGCACCAAACAACCGCGGCATGAGAGGCACCCTCGGACGAAAACCAGAACGTTCGGGTGAGAAAATCGGCAGGAAGCGGAGGCAGGATCGTCTACTTGATCATACGGCACGCCAAGCCGGTTTGTCCAACAATTTCGCCCTGCCGTAGTGTAGGCGGCTCGCCCGCACGGGTGGGGGGAAACGGCGCCGGAAATTGGAGTTATAACGGACGTGCCGGCGAGCCGCCTACACCACGAGACGCCGCTACGCCAGCATCTTGTCGACGACGGCGCCGGAGACGTCAGTCAGGCGGAAGTCGCGGCCGAGGTGGCGGTAGGTGAGCTGCGTGTGCTCCAGGCCCAGACAGTGCAGAATTGTCGCCTGAATGTCGTGGACGTGGACGCGGTCTTCCGCGGCGTGGTAGCCGAGTTCGTCGGTGCTGCCGAGGATGTGGCCCCGCTTGATGCCGCCGCCTGCGAACAGCATGGTGAAGCCGAACGGATGATGGTCGCGGCCTTCCGCGCCGGGATTGATGCCGCGGCGGACTTCGTTCATCGGCGTGCGTCCGAACTCCCCGCCCCAAACGACGAGTGTCTCATCGAGGAGACCACGCTGATCGAGGTCTTTGATCAGCGCTGCGGCGCCGCGGTCGGTCATGTCGCAATCGACCTTCAGCCGTTTGTTCAAGTTGCCGTGATGGTCCCACGTTGAATGGTACAACTGCACGAAGCGGACGCCCCGTTCGACCATGCGGCGGGCCAACAGGCAGTTCGAGCCGAACCACTTCGACGTGTCGTTGTTGAGACCGTACATTTCCTGCGTTTCGGCGGTCTCCTGCGAGAAATCGACAAGGTCGGGCGCCGCGGCCTGCATGCGGAAGGCGAGCTCGTAGGCCTTGATCCGTGCGGCGATCTCCGGATCGCCGGTCTCGGCCAGCCGGCTTTGATTCAGTTGTTTCAGCGCATCGAGCCTTTGCCGCTGCATCGCCGGGGTGAGGCCTTGGGGATTCGACAGATGCAGAATGGGATCGCCCTTGCTGCGGAAGGTGACGCCGCGATAGTTCGACGGGAGAAATCCGTTGCTCCACAACGCGGTGCCGCCGTCGACCCCTTCGCCGGAATTCGAGAGCATGACGACGAAGCCAGGCAAGTTTTGCGATTCGCTGCCGAGCCCGTAGGTGACCCACGAACCCATGCAGGGATGCCCGAACAGGACCGAGCCGCATTGCATGAGCAATTGGCCGGGATCGTGGTTGCTGGTGTGGGTCCACATCGAACGGACCATCGTGATCTGGTCGGCGCACGTGGCGAGATTCGGCAGGTAATCGGAGAAGTCCATGCCGCATTCGCCGTATTTGGCGAACGTGCGCGGGCTGCCGAAACATTTGGCGCTGGTCTTGATGAGCGCGTCGTCGAGCGTCTGCAAGAATGCTGCCGGCACTGCTTCGCCGTGCAACCGGTTGAGTTCCGGTTTCGGATCGTAAAGGTCGAGATGGCTCGGCGCGCCGGCCATGAACAGGAAAATGACGTTCTTCGCCTTCGGGGCGAAGTGCGGCATTTTCGGCGTCATCGGGCCGAGGACGGTTTCCGCCGCACGGCCTTCAGAGGCCATGAGTTGTGACAGCGCGATCGTGCCGAGGCCGCAGGCGGAGGTTTGGAGAAACTGGCGGCGCGAGTTATGAGCGTGCATGGTGTTGTTCGCTGGAAAGAAACGACGCTTCTGCGAAGCGTTGCTAAGGGTTATTCTCGCGTGATGAACTCGTGCAGATTCAAGAGCACGCTCGCCGTGCTCGTCCACGCCGCTTGTTCGATCCGTCGCGCCGCATCAACGACGTCCGGAGCGAGCTTCTCCACCGTCTCCGGCCGTTCCTTCAGCGCGGCCAGTTGCGTCGCGTAGTAGTTCGCAAGCACCGTTCGCTCGTGGTCGCTCGGCGAACGGCCGAGCGACCAGCGGAAGAGTTGCGTCACTCCCGGCTCCGTGTCGCCGTTGGTTTCGGTCAGCACACGGCGAGACATTCCCTTTGCGGCGTCGAAGAAGACCGGGTCGTTGAGCAACGTCAGCGCTTGCAGCGGCGAGTTCGTCCGGTCGCGGCGGGTGCAGATGGCGTTCGTCGGCGGGGCGTCGAACGTCACGTTCTGGGCGAACGGCGACAACCGCGCGATCCAGGTGTAAACGGCCCGGCGGTAACGGTCGGCTCCTTCGCTCGCCTTCCAGCCGTGCTGGTAAAAGCCCTCGTTCATCACTTCGTCCGGCTGCGGCGGGAAGACCGACAGCCCGCCGACGCGATCCTGCAACAAGCCGCTCACGGCGAGCGTCACGTCGCGGACTTGATCGGACGTGAAACGCAGTGTCGCCTGTCGCGCCAGCCAGCGATTGTTCGGATCGCGATCGTTGAGTTCCGGCCGGGCCTGCGACGATTGGCGATACGTCGCCGACGTGACCACCAGCCGGTGCATGGCCTTCGTCCCCCACTCGCGGCGGCGATACTCCGACGCCAGCCAATCGAGGAGTTCGGGGTGGCTCGGCGGCTGGCTTCGCAGTCCGAAATCGCTCGGCGGATCGACGATCGCGCGTCCGAAGAACTCTTGCCACAACCGGTTCACGACGACACGAGCCGTCATTGGATTGTCGGGAGAGAGAATCCAGTGCGCGAGATCGAGCCGCGTGGGTTCCGTGGAGGCATCATACTGCGCATTGCTGGGGGCCGGTGGCAAATCGTTCCGGGCCGTCGCAAAGCCTCCGACCCGGGCACCCATTGCGACATTGCCAATCGCTCTCGGCAGAAACGCGAACGTTCCTGGTTGAACAAGTTCCCCCGGGACGCGGAATTCGCCGCGCTGGTGGATGTGGACCGGGCGATGGAATCTCGCTTGCCGGGTGGTCGGTGCGCGGGTGGGCCAAGCAATTTTCGTGCGGTGCTGGACGAGCTTGCTGCGCAGTTCCGATAGTTTGAGTTCGTCGAACCGCTTGGGATCGACCAGAGCGCCGTTGCCCAGGAAATATTCCTGCAAGCGGGCGTGTTCATCCGGCGTGCGCTGATCCCACGGCGTGCGGGCGATGACGCAGCCTTCCAGTTGCCCCTCGCCCATGTTGCCGCCCCACACGAGTCCGAGCACTTCCCATTGCCGGTTCCAGGTCGCGTCGAGTTCCGGGTTGGCGAAGACTTCGATCAGTTTCGCTTCCCATTGCTTTTGCAGTTCATCGACGCCCGGTTGATACGGCGCGACGATCTCCGCCCGCTGTCGTTCATGCTCCTCAATCGCCGCAGCGAACTTCTCGGCTTCGCCCGGCAAGGGTAGATAGAGATTGACCTCGTCCGCCTGATCGAGGAACGCGTAGAACTGGTAAAACTCCTTCTGCGTGATCGGATCATACTTGTGATCGTGACAGCGGGCGCAGCCGACCGACAGCCCGAGCCAACCGACGCCTACCATCTGCGTCCGATCCACAACTTGCTCGACGCGGTACTGCTCGAGATCGGCTCCGCCCTCGCGGTTGCTTAGCGTGTTCCGTAGAAAGCCGGTCGCCAGGAGTTGCTCCTGCGTCGGCTGCGGCAGCAAGTCGCCGGCGAGTTGCTCGATCGTGAATTGATCGAACGGCAAGTCGCGGTTCAACGCGTCGATCACCCATTGCCGGTAACGCCACGCGACGGGCCGCAACTGGTCGGTGAGATAGCCGTCGGTGTCCGCGAAATGACACAAGTCAAGCCACGGCCGCGCCCAGCGTTCGCCATACTTTGGCGACGCGAACAACCGGTCGAGTTGCCGCTCGTACGCGTCGGGCAATTCATCCGCGAGGAACTCGTCGACCACGTCCGGCGTCGGCGGCAACCCCGTCAAATCGAGCGTCACGCGACGGAACAATGTCGTTCGGTCCGCCTCCAGAGACGGTTCCACTTTTTCCTGTTCCAGTCTCTGTTCGATGAACACGTCCAATGCTTGACGCTGGCGGTTTCGCACCGTCTCTGGCGGAACCGGCCGTTTGATCGGCTGAAACGCCCAATGCTCGAGCGCCGCGGCTTTGGGCGACTTGATCACGAGATCTTTCGGCCACGGCGCGCCGGCATCGATCCACCGGCGAAACTTCCCGACTTGCTCCGCCGACAGCCGCGACCCTTCCGGCGGCATTTTCTCGGCGGCGTCCTTCGACGCCGCAATCAATTGGATCAGGCGGCTTTCCTGGCTTTTGCCCGCGATAATCGCCGGGCCGGAATCGCCGCCTCGCACGAACTGTTCGCGCGTCGTCAATTGCAAACCACCGTTCGCCGTTTCGGCGTGGCAACTCAGGCAGCGGTTCTGCAGGACCGGCACGATGTCGCGGATGAAGTCGACAGGATCGTCTGCTCGGGCCGCGGAGATCCACACGCACGACGCGAAGAGAACAGCCAAAAGCTTTCTCATGATCTTTCCTTCCGACTTCGGCTATTCATCTCTTGCTGGGCCGCGCCTGCCTGTCAAACACAGAGCGCTCGGATGATCGAATCGGCCAGATGGTCCACCACGTCGTCGATTTGCAATTCCTCGCGGCCGGCGAGCCAGTGCCGGGCGAAGTGCGAACAGGGACCGAACACGACCGTGTCGTACAGATCTTCGGGCATCCGCACGACTTCGCCGCGTTCCACGAATGGACGCAGCCAATCGGCCAGCCCTTGCTGCGATTCCAGGTTGACTTGATCGATTTGCTCCGCCGCGCGGCCGGCCTGATCGGCCGTGCTCACCCGGAAGATGTAGAGCGCCATGTCGCGATTTGTTTTGAGCCAATCGAAGTAGCTGCGCACTTGGGCCTTCAAGCCGGCACGCACGTCGGAGTGCGGTTGCCGCGCGCTCCGCAAAGCTCGTTCGACTTCTTCCAGTCCTTCGACGTACAACGCCGCGGCAATCGCCTGCTTGCTACCGAAGTGATGATAAATGCTCCCGAAGCTCGCACCGGAGGCATCGCGGATGTGTTCAATGGTGGCCGCATCGAACCCCGATTTGAGAAAGCAGGCCAGCGCAGCGTCGAGAATCGCTCGACGACGTTTTGAAGTCGCGATGCGGCGCGGTGTGGACTTCATTTCGTCTCCCGTAATTTCAGACCAACCGATTTAGTATGCTATTCTAGATTTTTGTTCCAATCAACCGAATAGGCAGATTTTCCCTGGATCAGTTTAACAAAAAAACAACCCTGGCGCTCTCCAAGAGGAGGGCGCCAGGGACTGACTTTGTCGAACCGTCGAAGTCCGGCTTCCGCGTGGAACACGCCGGGCTTGGAAGTTACCACAAATTGTACGGGACGTATGGTCCCATGAACCGATCCGGAAAGTAATAGAACGGGAAGACGAACGAGTTGAAGCCGAACTGGCTGTACGGCATGCCGTAGCCTCCGCCGCCGCCGTAGTATCCGCCGCCGCGGCGTCCGCCACCCTGGTAACGGTGAATGACCGTCGAGCGCATCTGGCCGAACAGGAATTCCATCGTCGAGTCGTGCCGATAGCTGGGATTAGCCGCGTATTCGGCCCGGCTGAAGGGAATCGCGTCGTACACCTGCGGATAGAGATGCACGAGCGACAACGGATCGACGGTCCGCGTCGCGTTCGCATCCGGCGCGGCAGTCACGGAGGGTCCGACGGTACCAGCCGGGGCCGGCGGCGCGGGGACGATCTGCGGCAAATCGGCCGCCGGCGTCGCTTCGGGCTTGGCTTCCGTCTGCAACGAAACGGAGCGGATCAGAGGCAACCCGGTCGGCGAACCGCGGTCGGCGGTGACCGAGCCGCGGACGCCGGGTTGGATCGTCACGGTCCAATCGCCGAATTTCTGGACCGTCGGTTGGTCGGCGTAAGTGGTGGTGAGCGTTGCGGAGACCGCCAGCACGAGCCGGCACACGACCACGGAAAACGTCTGCATCGGGAACATGGGCGGAACTTTCTGCGGAGAATTCGATAGACGGGTCTGTCTGAATTCCACGCTAAATCCCCCCAGGGACCGGTGTCAAAGGGGTTTTCGGAATTTCCATGCGATTGAGTACCGATGGTGAGGATTGATCTGTTACAACGGATACTTGAAACTTGGAATATCCGGGGTGGCACGCCCTGAGTCTTCGAAGGGCGTGGGCGGCTGTGCGAACGACCACGTCCTTCCCACAGCGTCAGGGTATGCCTCCCCCAAAGAGCACTCCCGCAAGAGAAACCATGACAACCTGGCTGGTGCGCTACGGGGCCGTCCCCGAAGTCGGGCGGTTTATCCTGCGAGCCGATGTGCCGCTCGAACGGGGTGCGGCGGTCGTCGTCCGCACCCACCGCGGGCTGCAGCTCGGTGAGGCGCTCGAAGCGGTGTCGGCTTCGAAAGCGGAAGAGACCGACTTCGAGATCGTCCGGCCGGCCACGGTCGACGATCAGTCTGCAGAGACGCGGCTCAAGTCGCGGTGCGAAGCGGAATTTTACGAGTGGTGCCGGCGGATCGTGCTGTGGAATTTATCGCTGGAGTTGATCGATCTGGAACGGACGCTCGACGACGAAAAGCTGATTTTGTACGTCCTCACCGAACGCGGTCCCGCCACAACGACGCTCGCCCTGCAAGCCGCCGCGGAAGGCTTGGGAATCATTGAAGTTCAACCGGTCACCGCAGCCGGCCTGGTCGCGGCCTCTTCCGGCGGCTGCGGCTCGGGCGGCTGCGGATGTTCGCATTAGCAACGCTTCGTTCCACCTGCCCAATCTCACTCCTGGAAATCCCGCCATGTCCTCCGAACCCTTTTCATCCCTGCAACAAAAGCTCCAGGCCGGCGGCGCGGCTGGATTATTCGATCAGTTGATCCAGGCTTTGCGCGACAAGGGGGATTTCCATCATGTCTTCGACGCGCGGCTATTGAAGAAGAAGCATGAGCTGGGATTGCCCGTCATACGTCCGACGTCGTTCGAGGACGTCCCGGCGAACTTGAAGGATGAATTCGAAAAGGCTTACACCGACGCCGCCCGCGAAGCCGGCGAACTGCTGCTGAAAGACGGCAAGCTGAATCAGGCGTGGATGTACTTCCACGCGATCCGCGAGACCGAACCGATCGCCAAGGCGATCGCCGAGTATCCCGTCCCACAGGAAGGGGGCAGCCAGGAATCCGAGGAAATGATCGACCTCGCCCTCTTCAAGGGTCTCGCTCCGGGCAAGGGGGTCGAGATCATGCTCAAGACGCACGGCACGTGCAGCACGATTACGTCGCTCGATCAGAGTTTCGCCCAGCTTAAGGCGGAAGACCGCGCCAAATGCGCGGCAATTCTGGTGAAGTCACTGCATCGCGATTTGGTCTATTCCGTCCAGCACGACGTCGCCAAGCGGATGCCGTTCGCTCCGCCGGCCAAGACGCTGCGGGAACTCGTCGCCGGACGGGAGTGGTTGTTCGCCGAGAACAACTATCACATCGACGTGTCGCATCTGCATGCGACGATTCGCTTCGCCCGCGCCTTACCGCCGGAAAGCCCCGATCTGGTGCTCGCCCGCGACCTGACGGAGTACGGCATCCACTTGTCGCCGCAGTTCCAGTATGCGGGCGATCCGCCGTTTGACGACTTCTACGCCGCGAGCCGTGAGTTCTTCCGCTTCCTCGCAAACGACGGCCGCGACGAGGCGTTGGCCTACTTCCAGCGAAAACTCGACGCGGAGCCGGATGAAGCCGACAAGCCGATGCTGGCGTATGTGATCGTCGATCTGTTGGTCCGCGTGAAGCGCTACGACGACGCAATCCCGCTGGCGGAGAAATATCTCCTCACGGCGGATGAAGGCTTCGCGGACAACTTCGCCGAAATGTGCCGCGAAGCCGGCCGCTACGACGCGCTCCTCCGCACCGCAGAACACCGCGGCGACCTGGTGGGCTACGCGGCAGCGCTGTTGCAGCAAAAGGATTAGCAACAACGCGCATGGAGCGCTCGAATGTCGGAACCAACACCCTCGCCACCGGACCGATTCGACGAATTCGCCAAAACGTTCCGCGCCCGCGTCTTCGCCGGCGCGGCAATTTTGTCGGCCGGCGTCGCGCTGATTTTCTTCAGCGGCTGTTTCCTGATCGGCGTGCTGACGTTGCTGAGGCCGACGACCTTCATGGACGAGGTGCCGCCCAGTTTGAATGCGGACGACAGGACGTTGCTATATGCCCTGTACGCCATGTCGGCCGTCTGCTTTTTCGGCGGAATCGTGATGGCGGGGCGAGGGTTCTCGGCGCTCTCGCGCGTGATTGCGGAGCGGCCGTAATGACGATTGCTTGCGCTGCGCGGATCGAAAGCCCCTCCAATCGCTAGCGACAAGCGGCAAAATCTGCCGAACTGGGCTTTTGATAAACCGGGGAATCTGCTAAGACGCGGCGGTTCGCAGGCCCATTTGGATTTCCACACGCCAAGGAAGGCGACGTGCCGCCGCGATTTCGTACCCTCGTTTGGAGAGAACTGCCGCCCTGCGCGCGGAGAATCTGCCTCGCGTGGTCGCGCCGTTTCTTCCATGCCGAATTGTTCCTCGGCCGGCTCTATCAGTCGTGGACGAACTCCCCGACGTGGAACTTCGTCGGCATCGTCGGGACGCTCGGCATCCTGCTAACGATTCTGCTGTTCTTCGCACCCTGGCCCGCGGAACCCCTTTCCGCCGCGGCGTCCCTCGCGGATCTGGAGCAAAAGCCCGCGTGGGAGGTCGATTCGCGGCTCCTCACGCGCCGCACGGAGCGCGAACCCGCCTATCAGGTGGAGTTCTTGTTCGACGGAACCGGACGCAAGGTCCATGACTCGGCCGGCGAAATCGCCGACGAAGTGCCATCGCGGCGGCGGCGACGGTCGTCAGCGACAGACGGCATCACGCCGCCGGATCTCTCGTGGAACGTGGAAATCGTCGCTCTGTCGCGACGCATGCCGCGGGACACCGTGATCGCCGATACGACCTGGACCGGCCGCAGCGAATCGCCGACGGCCGCGGACGAGCGGAATCCGTTCTCGTTCGGAACGGACGACTGGTATGCCTTTGATCCGGCGCGTTCGCGACACCGTCGCCGCTCTCATGTCGACGAATCGGGCGATCATCAAACCGTGGGCGGGGCGCTCGACGAACTCGCGACGGGAACCACCTGGGAACCGCTCGCCAGCCCGGAGACGGCGCCGTCGCTACGCGACGTCGCTTTGAATCTTTCCTGGAAGTCATCGGCCAACCGCCGGCAGCGCGGGCCGCAATTGCATCTGCACAACGACGGCGGCGATGCGATCGCGCGGATCGACGTCGTCACCGGCCTCTTGCGGCGCATCGATTGGTCGCAGCCCGGCGATTTTCTCGCGCAATCGGTCTCCGAACTCGAACCGGGACGGGACGAATCGGTCCGGCTCGAGACGCGGCGTGCTGGCGAAGAAACCGTGTCGATCCTCGTGACAGCGTTCGTGGGGAGTTCCACCGATGTTCCACCCGCCGTGGCGGAAGTGCCGCGTCCAAAACCGCTCAAGGAACGCCTTCCCGCTCCCATGCCGATCACGACGCCCGAGCCTCCGCGCGATCGCCCCGCACCGGTGCGCGAGGTCGAACGGCCCCATTTGACGATGACGATCGGCGAGATCGGCCGGCTGCCGCTGGACAATATGATTTCGGCGCCGATCCGCGTCGTGAATGATGGCAACGTGACGCTGTACGACGTGGTCATCGTCGCCGAGGTCCCGGAGACATTGCGGCACGAATACGGCAGTCGGGTGCACTATCAGTTGCGGCAGATGGCCGCCGGCGAAGAACGGCGGGCGACCCTGCTGCTGACGCCGCTGGAAGCCGGCTCGTCGACGGTGCCACTGCATGCCTACGACGGCAACCGCCGGGCCGAAGATCGCGGCACTGTACGCATCCGGGTAGGCGAGCACGAACTCGCTGAGCGCCCGGAGGACTCGTTGCCGCCGTCGCGTGCTCCGCGTCGACATCGTGACGAGAATACGTTTGGCACGCAGCCCACGGAAACACCGGACACGTTTGTTCCCCGCCGGAAAACGGAACCTCGCGAATTCGGCGGGGCCCCCGAGCCCGTTCTCGGAGAGCCCGTGGCCGTTCCTCCGCGGCGACGGGTCCACGACACGATTGAGTTCGGTGGACAGCCGAACTCGGCGCCGGCGCTACCGGAGGCTCCGCGCCGAAAGCACAAGCCGGAGACTCCGGAATTCGGCTCTTCGCCGGAATCGTCCCTCGAAGTCAGCCCACTCGCTCCGCGCAAACGGCACCCGCAACCGGTGCGCGAGTTTGGCAATCCGCCCGCCGATGCGCCGGCGGAACCGGAAGCCCCGCGTAGAAAAGCCAAGCCGAACGCTCCCGAGTTCGGGAAATCTCCCGAATCGTCTCTCGAAGTCACGCCGCTCGCTCCGCGCCAGCGGCATCCTGTTCCGAAGAACGAGTTCGGCGAACCGCCCGTAGATGCGCCGGCGGACCGCTCGGACTTTGGCAGTTCGCCGGAAACGCCGCGCGAAGCCGCCCCGCAGAAACTGCGGCCCTCCGAGGAGAAATTATTTGGAGGCCCCCCCGACGCGGATTCACCAACGGAGGCCTTGCCGGATGAAGCGGATTTCGGTGGCGCTCCGGAATCGCCGCGCAGCCGTGGGCCGGTTGCTCCGCGAAAACGGGATCAGTCGCTGAAAGACGATTTCGGCAATCCGCCTGCTGAACCGGAGACTCCACGCAAGAAAACCAAGCCGAACGCCCCCGAGTTCGGCGAGGCCCCCGAATCGTCGCACGAACTTGCCCCGCGGCGCAGGCATCCTTCCTCGGAGAACGAGTTCGGCAAGCCCCCTGCGGAGACGCCCTCGGAACCGGAAACCCCGCGCAGCAAGAAATCCCAGCCGGACGACGCGGACTTCGGCGACGACCCGGACTCATCGAACGCGTTCGGCACACCGCCGGTCGACATTCCGCAATGGACTGAAACGCCGGCCAAGAAATCCAAATCCGACGACACCGACTTCGGCAAATTGCCCGACGCGCGGCTGGAATCCAATGTCAAACCGGCCAAGAAACGGCCGGACCTGAAGTCCCCGGATTTCGGCGCTCCCCCCGCCGGTCTGAAAGCTCCCGCTTTGCCGCTGAAGAAGTCCGAGCCGAGCAGCGTCGATTTCGGCACATTGCCTAAAGCGATTCCCGCCGGCGAACTCCCGGTCAAGAAGCCGCACGATGCGAAGAGTCCCGGGTTCGGCCCGCCGCCCATCGACAAGGCCCTACCTCCGTCTGCAAAAAGCAAATCAAAGGACGCGGAGTTCGGCGCAGAGCCCGAAACCACCGACGACCCGTTCTTCCCCAGCGAACCGGACGGCGACGATTTCGGCGACTCGCCGGAAGTCTGACGTCGGGATTTCCGATAGCGGATTGCGAATATCGAATATCGGATAGCGGATGGAAAGCCGCTTTCGTTTTCTGTCAGGTAGAGATCGGTTTTGAACCCCGAGTTATGATTTTTGGAAGTTATTTTTCGGGGAAAAGTTCGCATCGGTTAAGGCCAGATTCCAACCATCCTTCGTAGATCACGGACCGGGGCATAGACCGTCTGAAAGAGCACCCACCACCAATCGCTCTTGCCGATGGATATGAGCACGAATCGTACGAGATCAAAAGACAGCACATACGCCGCGAGAACCAGCCCCAGCGCGAGAATCCATCTCTTCCACAGCGTCCACTTCCACGGCATGAACCATCGCTGCGTGCTGGCCTTCATACCCCTCAGTCTCTCGCCCGGCGCGGGGGGCGTCAAGCGGGGATGCAAGACCCCATCGGAAATCCGCTATACTGGCGGCATGGACGAGCCAGGCGAGAATCACCCCGCCCCTCCGCAGCATCCCGTGTTCGCCGTCTGGCGGTGGAAGCGGTGGGTGCTATGTACGCTTATAGGGTTCCTTTCTGCCATCGCGTATTTTCTATCGCCGCCACTGACCATGCAGATAATGCTCCGCGGCAAAACAGACTTGATTGGCAAGTCGACGGAGAGAGCGATTCTAGAAATCCAGCGACCATTGCTCCGGTTCTCGTTTAAGTCGCGCACGGTCGCGGCAATCTACCGTAGGGAGGCAAGGCTCATTGATTCTGTCCTGGGGCCAGCCGAAATCGACATGGAATGGTCGGCAGCGGATGAACGACAGGCGGAATAAGATCACGCAACTCCCGTACCTTTTGACAATCCGAGATTCAAACCGATCACTACCTTCAATCCGATATCCGCGATCCCCCATCTGATATTCTTCCCCCCGCCCTTGACGCCTCTCCCCCGCAAAACAATGCTTTGGTTAACGGGTGATCGTGGGGCGCTCACCTCAACCGACTACTGCCAACCCGCAACCCTCCAACCCCCGAAAGAACTTCCGTGTCGGCCAAACCCTGGGGTGGACGCTTCGACGAGGCCACCGATCCCCGCGTCGAGCAGTTCACGGAATCGATCTCGTTCGACGCGCGGCTGGCGTTCGTCGATATTCGCGGCTCGCAGGCCCACGCCCGCATGCTGGGCACAGTCGGCCTGCTGACTCCCGACGAAGCCGAGCAAATCTGCCAGGCCCTCACGAAAATCGGCGAGGAGATCGCCCGCGGCACGTTCACGTATCGCACCGACCTCGAAGACATCCACATGCACATCGAGTCGGCGCTCATCGCCCGTCTCGGCGACGTCGGCCGCAAGCTCCACACCGGCCGCAGCCGCAACGACCAGGTGGCGACCGATCTGAAGCTCTACATCCGCGACGCACTGGCCTCCCTCGACGTGCTGCTGGAAGACCTGCAACGGGCGTTCGTCGAGCGAGCCGATCACGATGGCGACGTCATTCTGCCGGGTTACACGCATCTACAGCGCGCCCAGCCGGTGATGGCCGGCCAATACTGGCTGGCGTACTGCGAAAAGTTCCAGCGCGACCGCGACCGGCTGAAGGATTGCGGCGTCCGCGTCAACGTGTTGCCGCTCGGCGCGGCGGCGCTCGCCGGCACGTCGCTGCCGATCGACCGGCACGAAGCGGCCCGGCTGCTCGATTTCCAGGAGATCGCGGCCAACAGCCTCGACGTCTCCAGCGACCGCGACTTCCTCGCCGAGACGATTTTCTGCCTGTCGCTGATCGCCGTGCATCTCTCCGGCTGGGCCGAGGAATGGATCCTGTGGTGTACGACGGAATTCGGCTACTTGAAGCTGCCGGACGCCTACACCACTGGTTCGTCGATCATGCCGCAGAAGCGGAACCCCGACGTGCTGGAGCTGATTCGCGGGAAATCGGCCCGGGTGATCGCCGACATGCAGCAGATTCTCACGCTGCTCAAAGGCCTGCCGATGGCCTACAACCGCGATTTGCAGGAAGACAAGCTCGCGTTGTTCGACGCGCTTGATACGGTGAAGGCCTGCCTGGAACTCGCGCCGGCGATTGTCCGCGGCGCGCGGCTGCAGACCGACAAGATCGCCGCGCGGCTGGAGGAAGGCTTTCTCGACGCAACGACGCTGATGGAATATCTCATTCAGAGCGGCGTGCCGATGCGCACGGGCCACGAAGTCGTCGGCAAGCTCGTCAAACTGTGTGAATCGCGGAAGTGCAAGCTGTCGGATTTGCCGCTCGACGAACTCCGCCAGCACTGCGACAAGATCCAGCAGGATGTTTTCGGCTGGCTCGGCGTGCAGAACGTCGTCGCGCGGCTGCAAAGTTACGGCAGCGGCGGCCGCGACGCCGTCGCGGAACAACTCCGCGAATGGCACACGCGGCTGATGACGGAGGGGTAACTCGAACGCTTGCGCTTCGCGGAGGTATGACCCCGCAAAGCGCAAGCATCCAAGCACCTTGATCTTTCGCCAGCTTCCCGCCAGAATCGAGCCGAAGCACTCGACAGGAGTATCGATCATGCGGATGTGGCGTGCAGCAGTTCTGGCCGGAGGCCTGGCGGCGGCGATGTGGCTCTCGGCGGAGGCGTTCGCCGGCGTGTTCAGCGCGACGGTGCAGTCCATCTCGCTCGACGACCGGACGATCACCGTCAAGGTCGCCCGCAAGGACAAGGCGCAGACGTTCGACATCCTCGGCTCGGCGGTGATCACGATCAACGGCAAGCCGGCCAAGCTCGACGAAATCCCGATCGGCCAGACGATCTCGGTGACGACGAACGGCACCGACGAAGTGACGAAGCTCACCGTCCGCACCGAAGACCCCAAACCGGCCGATCCCAAGCCCGCCGCGCCGAAAACCGACAAGAAGCCCGTCAAGAAAACCGGGTCGAAAAAGACCGTCGACGGGGACGGCGACTTTGTCCCCAACTTCCCGCCCGAAGACGGAACTGCGTCGAAAGGCGCGGGAAAATCCAAGGGCAAGAAGAAATCGGGCAAGAACAAGGACGACGACGAAGCGTCGTACGTCGTCGGCGAGTGGCCGCAGTTCCGCGGACCGAATCGCGATAATATCTCCCGCGAAGCCGGTTTGCTGGCCACGTGGCCGGAAGACGGCCCGACGCTGGCCTGGAAGGCGACGGGGCTCGGCCTGGGGCTGTCGAGCGTGTCGATCACCAAGGGCAAAGTCTACACGATGGGCAACCGGGGCGAGGAGGAGTTTCTCATCGCCCTCGATGCCGAAACTGGCGACGAAGTCTGGTCACTGAAAACGGGCACGGCCTATCACAACGGCTACGGCGACGGCCCGCGCTGCACGCCCACCGTTGACGGCGATCGCGTCTTCGCGTTGGGCGCTAACGGCGACCTCGTCTGCGCGGATGCTGAGAAAGGCGACCGCGTCTGGCACGTGAACATTCTCGAGGAATTCGCCGGCAACAACATCACTTGGGGGATCAGTGAATCGGTCCTGATCGACGGCGACCATGTGATCTGCACGCCGGGCGGTAAGAACGCGACGTTCGCCGCACTCCACAAGAAAAACGGCAAGACCGTGTGGAAGTCGGTGGTCGAAGGCCAGCCCCCGGCGGCTTATGCCTCGATGATCGAAATCGAAGTCGGCGGCGTGAAGCAGTACGTCAACTTCGTGCACACCGGCGTCGTCGGCATCCGGGCCACCGATGGCAAGTTCCTTTGGGGCGACCAGAATTCGGCCAACGGCACCGCCAACTGCGCCTCGCCCATCTTCTACGACGACGGCATCTTCAGCGCGTCGGGCTACGGCAAAGGCGGAGCCTACGTCAAACTCGCCGCCAGCGGCGGGCAGGTTAAAGCGACCTTCGCCTACAAGGCGGACCAGATGAAGAACCATCACGGCGGCATGGCGGCCGTCAGCGGATTTCTCTACGGCTTCGATGAGGGAACGCTCGTCTGTCTCGAACTGAAGTCGGGCAAGGTGAAGTGGCAGAACCGCTCGGTCGGCAAAGGGGCGCTCACCATCGCCGACGGCATGCTTTACCTCCGCAGCGAGAACGGCCCCGTGGCGCTCGCCGAGGTCACGCCCGACGGCTACAACGAATCGGGCCGCTTCGACCAGCCCGACCGCAGCGACAAACCGAGTTGGCCCCACCCCGCCGTCGCCGGCGGCAAGCTCTACTTGCGCGACATGGATACACTGCTCGTCTACAACGTGAAGGCGGAATAATTGGGTGTCGTTCCGAGCCGGAAGCGTCAGCGACGGAAATTTACCGCCCGACCGCCGCGACCGCGAGATGCCCGCCGAACCCCGAGGAAACCTTAAGCGCTATCGCGATCGGCTGAGACTGCGCAAATCCCGGCGTCAGGTTGAGATCGCACTCCGGATCGGGCTCGGCGAGGTTGACCGTGGGCGGGACGATCTGATCCCTGAGCGCCAGTAGTGTCAACGCAAGTTCCACGCTGCCCGCCGCTCCCAATAGGTGGCCGAGGCTCCCCTTCATCCCGGAGCAGCGAACCGCGTCCGCCGCGGAGCCGAGGGCCACACGGACGGCCCGGCACTCGGCGATGTCGTTGAATTTCGTCGCCGTGCCGTGCAGGTTGATGTAGTCGGGCGGTTGCGGGCACTCGCGCACGACATCCGTCAGCAGCCGCGCGAGGCTCTCGCCGTGCGGGTCGCTCTGCGTCAACCCGGTCGGATCGCAGCCGAGCCGCCCGGCGATCCATTCGCCGTACCATCGCTTTCCCCGCGCCGCGGCGTGGTCGCGGCGCTCCAGCACGAGGCAGGCGGCCCCTTCGCCGATGAGAAATCCGCCGCGCCGCCGATCGAACGGCCGGCAGGCGGCCGCCGGATCATCTCCCACTTTCGCCAGGACGCCGAGGCGCTGAAACGACCCGCACACAGCGGGAAACAGCGAGGCGTCGGCGCTGCCGGCGAGCGCGACGTCGCACAGGCCGGCGCGAATCCACGCGGCGGCCTTGATGCAGGCGACCAACCCGGTCGCGCACGCCGCCACCGGTGCGGCGACCGGCCCGCGGCAGTTCCAATGCGACGCCAATCGAGCCGCCGCCCCCGACGGCCACAATGCGAGCCACTCCTGCGCCGGCCTGCGCAGGAAATCGTCGAGTTCTCCCTTGCTCGTTCCGAAACTGCAGCCGAGCCGTTCGGGATCGAGGTCCGCCCGCGACAGCCCGCTGTCGCGCCAGGCTTCGCGCGCCGCGTGATCGGCCAGCGCCGCTACGCGGCCCTCCCGCGCATCAATCTCCGCGCGGCCGCCGGCCCAGCGATGTTCGGCGTCGAGCCAGGCCAACCCGGATTCGCCCGCCAGCAACCGTCGCCATGTCGTCTCGCGATCCGGTCCCAGCGGCGTACAGAAGCCGATGCCGGTGACGACGACGGAGGGGTGGGTTGTGCGTCGTGGGTTGTGGGAAGGCGAAGACATCAGCAGCAGTTCATGTCTTTCCCCACTCACAACCTCCCACCGAACACACACCCATTACTGCCGGCGGCTGCTGCGGCACACGGTCCAGAGCGCGCCCCCCATCAGGGCGGCGACGATGACGCTTTGCACGTACAGCGGCTTCGACTGCTGCTGCACGATCCCGACTCCCGGCGGCGGTTGCTGCGTCGGCACGCTGGTATCCATTCGCGGCCGCTTCATGGGGTCTTCCTGCGCCCGCGCGTTAGTCTCTGCGGCGAGCCAGACGGTCAACACCACCAGAGCGAGGCGACACAGGCTCACGGCGCTGTGGCCGCGAACGCAGAGCAAAAAGTTGTTCATGCGGCCTGCGGCTCCTCGGCGAGGAATTGCGTCAATGGAAAGCGGAGCGAGCGGTACGACGCGCTCGGCAACCAGACAGTGTCCCACTTGGCGGAGCGGGCTTTCATCGCCTCGCGGTACGCCGCGGCCCACACGCCGTGAAACGAATACCGCCGGTCGCGAAACTGCAGCATCTCGGGTTGGTCGGGGTCGTCCGTCGCCAGCTCGTAGGCAAAGACGAGGAGACTCTTGAACTGGCCGCCGAAAATCTGCTCCCAGGCGTCGAGACTGGCCAAGTCATCCTGCGTCGCCCAGTTCTCCCAGCGGCGCTGCTGCTGGCCGGAAAGCTGCTTGCGGCCTTTGACGTCGACCACAACCCGGCCGAGTTGCGGGGCCTGGACGAGAAAATCGGGCGACTTGAGCGACTGCTCGGCGAGCAGCGCCCGCCGCGTTTCATCCACCGCGACATACGGCAGCCGATGCCGTCGCAGCCACGCCTCGAACGCCGCGTCGTAATGGTTGGAACGGATCATCTTTCCCGGATCCTCATCCGGGAAATTATGCAGCCCGTCCGCGGCAAAATCCAGTGCAGGGCGCCAAACCAAGAGCCTCACGTAGAAACGCAAAGATCGCAGAGAAGAAAACAGGATTGACCTGGAATATTCGTCACGGATGACACGGATTTTACGGATGGTCAATACAGAAAAATGTGAGTGACGCATTAAGACGCCTTTTTCTCTCCTGGCCTAATGCTATTTCTTTTCCGTGGCATCCGTCGTCAGTGCACCTCAGAGAGACATCCACAGATTTCGCAGATTTTCACAGATTCTAAGGCCAGAGGATTCCTCATACTCATTTAAGGGTATTGTGATTTGATCCGGCCGCTGATCCGTGATATCCGTGGCAAAAATTCTTGGGTTGCGGGCGCTTACGCCCGCGGTCCCGCCTGCACTTGCAACACCGGCTGCGCTTTCTCGCCGCTGCACAGGACGACGAGCAAGTTCGCCACGAGCGCATCGCGATCGACCTCTTTGACTTCGAGACCGGCCTGACCCAACCGGTCAACGGCGTCGCGGACGATTTCCACTGCGCCTTCGACGATCGTCTTCCGCGCGTCGATCAGCGCCAGCGCCTGTTGCCGCATCAGCATCGCCTGGGCAATTTCCGGGGCGTAGGTCAAATCGTTGAGCCGCACGCCGAGGACGCGGATGCCGGCCGGGTCGACGACCGTCTGCAATTCCTGCATCAACTGCTGCGTGACGACGTCGCTTTCCTTCTTGAGGCACGCCCGGGCTTCGTCTGCCGATTCATACGGGAACCGCGCCGCGACCCGCTTCACCACCGCACCGGCCTGATCGTCCAGAAATTGGTGATAGTTCTCGACGTGCAGCGCCGCCTTGAACGTGTCTTCCACGCGGTAGACGACCACGGCGCTGATCTGCACCGGGTTACCGTTCAATTCGACGACCGTCTCCCGCGCCAGGTTGAGCGTCGCGTCCCGGGTCGAAATCCGGTGCAGCCGCCGTCCGACGGGATGGCTCCAGCGAATCCCCTGCGTCTTGAGCGTCGTGAGATACTTCCCGAACCGCACGACGACGACTTCCTCGCGCGGATTCACCACGAAGAACCCGAACAACAAGATCGGCGGAAAGCAAATCGTGAGTCCGACGACGAGAATCGTCTCCAGCAGACCTTCATCGGAATTGATCGACGATGCGAATTCACTGGACATAGGGGCCTTTCGGAATGGATGCCGCTAGAAAGGAGTCCCCGGACACAACGGCGGAACCGCCGGCGCGGATCACGGAAAACGCCAAAAACAGAAAGGAAGCATTGGCCACGAAAAGGCACAAAAAGCACAAAAAAAGGCGACTGCGCCACCGCCTTTTCTTTTTGTGATTTTTGTGCTTTTTGTGGCAAAACGGCTTTCTGATTTCCCGATGCGCTCACACCGGCGGCGGGTTGCGTTCTTTGAAGCCACGCTGTTGGTGCCAGTAAGGATAGGGCAGCGTCACCTTGCTGGCGGCGTCGAGTTTCTGCACTTGCTCGTTTGTCAGATTCCAGCCAACGGCGCCGAGGTTTTGCCGCAATTGCTCCTCGTTGCGCGCGCCGATGATCACCGTCGAGACCGATGGCCGCTGCAACAGCCAGTTCAGCGCGATCTGCGGGACCGTCTTGCCGGTTTCCTTCGCCACGTCATCGAGGGCGTCGACGATTTTATAGATATGCTCGTCCGGGACCGGCGGGCCGACGTCGTTCGACAGTTCGCTGTTGCTCCGCGTCACGGCCGGTTTCGGCTGGCCGCGCCGCAGCTTGCCGGTGAGCTTCCCCCAACCGAGCGGACTCCAGACCACCGCGCCGACTTTTTGCTCCAAGGCCAGCGGCATCAGTTCCCACTCGTAATCGCGGCCGGCGAGCGAATAGTACGCCTGATGCGCCACGTACCGGGTCCACCCGTATTTCTCTGAGACCGCCAGCGACTTCATCAGATGCCAGCCGGAGAAATTTGAGCAGCCGATGTACCGGATTTTCCCAACCTTCACGAAGCCGTCGAGCGTCGACAAGACCTCTTCCACCGGCGTCATCGCGTCGAAGCCGTGCAGTTGATACAGGTCGATGTAATCGGTCTTCAGCCGCTTCAGGCTGCCTTCAATCGCTTGCGTGAGATGAAACCGCGACGAGCCGACGTCGTTCGGTCCGTCGCCGGAACGGAACGTCCCCTTGGTCGAGATCAGCACCTTGTCGCGGCGGCCTTGGAGCGCCTCGCCGAGAATCGCTTCAGCGCTCCCTTTGGAATAAATGTCGGCCGAATCGAACATCGTCAGCCCGGCGTCGAGGCAGATATCGACGAGCCGCATCGCCTCGGCGACGTCGGTCGATCCCCACGCCTTGAACAGCTCCGTCGTGCCGCCAAACGTCCCGGTCCCAAAACTGAGTACCGGCACGCGAAATCCCGAACCGCCGAGTTGCCGATAGTCCATCGCTGGCCTCCGTCATCAAGAATGAAAGTCTCTGGGCACGGTAGCGGCTTCGCGCGGGGCCCTCAACCATCAGTCGGCGGTTTCCATCCGCGGGATGGATGTCACCTCGCGGCGAACGGTCGTTCGATGTCCCGGCTCCAGCGAAATATTCTCGAACTTCACCCAATGTCGATAGACGCGAAGCTGGTACTCGAAATGGTCGATTTGAGTCGGCAACAATTGGAATTCCAGAGAAAGCTCGAATCGCCCTGACAGCGATGTCTCGTCCAGCTGCGCTCCACGTCTGATGGGGTCGTACCGAGTTCCCGCGGCGTCAATCGCCGCGATCGTCAGATGGGGATTTCGCCATTCCACCGGAAAATCACAGAGCAATTTCGTGGTCACCCCGTTCGAGTCGAGGGATACGCTTTGGACTTCGATGTCTTCCAATGTCAATTCTTCCGGACTGCCCTGCGGCGGAGCGATGCGCCGGCCCTGAGGGTCGAGAATGCGGACCGGCGAGAGCGGTTCTGTCGCAAATCCGAAATCCAGCGACGCAGTTTTGGCTTGCGGCGATGCCATGAGCACACCATCGAACATGATTCTGGCTTCACCGGTGACCGCGTCTCGTTCGCTGGACGAAATTCCCGACATTCCCCCTGCCACGCTGCCGGGATCGTCGACACCGTGAACTTCGAGCCAGCAGCGGTAAAATGCGGTGGGCCCTGTCGAGGAGATGTGGAAAGTCGGGGCGTTCAATGTCGGCGGCGGATCCAGCGGCGACCCGTCGGGTTTCCACCACGTCGTCGGATTCGTCTTCGACGCCAATCCGATGATCTCGACCCTCACGCCGTTCGGCAGTTCGGCAAACGGCTCTGACGGCGTCTCCTCGACGACAACAGCCACCTCAGGGGCCGTGGGGGCGCGTCGCGTCCCGTAGAACGCGACGACCAGCAAGGCCAGCGCGCCGCAGACGAAAACGAACCGCTTCCGCCGTCGCGATTGGACGGCTTGAAACTCTTCGTAGGTGTCTGGGATCGGCGTCATGGATGGTGGCTTTCTGGCGGGCGCGGCTCACCCTACAATGACAGCATGCCCACCGCCGAACAATACCTGAAGCCCGAAGTCATCCGCACGGTGGCGCGGCTCGATTTGCGGGCGCGGTTCATCGTCGAGGGGTTTCTCACCGGGCTGCACGCCAGCCCGTTTCAGGGATTCAGCGTCGAGTTCAGCGAGCATCGGCGGTACTCGCAGGGGGATGACCCGAAGGACATCGACTGGCTCGTCTTCGCCAAGACCGACCGGTACTACGTCAAGAAGTACCAGGCCGAGACGAACATCTCCGGCTACCTGTTGATGGACCTGTCGGAGAGCATGGGCTACACCTACCGGCAGGAGTTGACGAAGTTCGACTACAGCATCTGCCTCGCCGCGGCGCTGGCGTATTTGATGATCCACCAGCAGGATCCGGTCGGCCTGATGACGTTCGGCGAGAAGCTGCAGATGAGCCTGCCGGCCAAGAGCAAACGGAGCCAGCTCGGTACGATGCTTGGCGTGTTGGCGAAGGCGAAGCCGGTCGGCCCGACCGATGTCGCCGGCAATCTGCGGCGGATCGCGTCGATGATCCGGCACAAAAGCCTGCTCATGATCTTCAGCGATCTCCTCTGCGACATGCAGCCGGTGATCGACAGCCTGCACATGCTGCGGCACGCGGGGCACGACGTGATTCTGTTCCACGTCCTCGATGAAGCCGAGGTCAAATTTCCGTTCGACGGGTTGATCGACTTCGAGGACCCGGAGACGAAGGACCGGCAACTCGTCGACGCCGCCGGCATGCGGACCGACTATCTCGAAGCCGTCGAGGAGCTGCGGTCGACCTACAAGCAGGAATGCATGGCGATGGGGACCGACTACGTCCCGCTCGACACGAGTCTGCCGTTCGACCGGGCGCTGGTGGAGTATCTGTCGCAGCGTCAGGCGCGGTTCTGAAAGCCGCGGAAGGCATCCGCGGTTTTTCTTTAGCGACGTCGTTCAGCAGACCGCGGTTGCCAACCGCGGCTTTGCCGCATTCCCACCAGTCGGATCGAGGGATCGCGGTCAGTCTGCGAGAACTCCGGATCGAGATGCGGCGCCGGCACGCGATTCAGGCGATGCAATCGATGCGGCTGCAGTTCATGCCACAGAGCGCAGCCTGAAAAGAACGGCAACACCAACGCCAGATAGACGAGACGCCAACGGACCATGGCTCGCGCTTCCGATCGACAAGACCGTGGGGAAACGCCCCACCTGTATCAACGCGCCTCGAGACCGGCAAGACGAACCGCTGCCGCCGCTTCGTTGCCCCTCAAAAAAAAGACGGAATGCACTCTTTTTCGGCAAGAACTGCCGCCGTAGAACGAAGTAGAATCGGATGGCGGCCCTTCCCAACCCCCAACGAGGCATCCTGTGTCGACAGTCCATTCTCAAAACGTGACGACGGCGTTCGAACTGCTTGGCTATCGAATCGTCGAAAATCTCGGCGTCGTCCGCGGCATCGTCGTTCGCTCCCGCAGCGTGATCGGCAACTTCGGCGCCGGACTGCAGACGCTCATCGGCGGCAACATCACGATCTTCGCCCAGATGTGCGAGAAAGCCCGCGCCGACGCCTACGAGCAGATGTTGGAGCACGGCGCGGAGATCGGCGCGAACGCCATCATCGGCATGCGCTACGACGCCAACGAAGTCACCGCCGGCGTGACGGAAGTCCTCGCTTACGGCACCGCCGTCGTCGTCGAACCGATTTCCGGTTAGGTTAGCCGCGACGCGGAGGCTTTGCCGAGCGGAGCGCTGGCTCACGCCAACTCGCGCAAGTGAAAGTGGTGCTTGCCGAGTTTGCCGCCGTAGTTGCCGGCGGTGATCCGCACAATGTCCGGCGACTGGGCCGCGGCATGCAGGCCCTGTTTCATCGCAGCGTGTACGGCCTCAAAGCTCAGGCCGTCGATCACGATTTCGTACACGGCCCGGCAGTCGGCGGGGAGTTCGCTCGGCGTCATGCCGCGCAGCGTGGGGCAGTAAGCGTCGTTCGTGCTGGCTTTCAGCTTCGGATACCTCGAGCCGACCTTGCTGCCGGAGCGGACGATGCCGCCGGGAAACGGCAACGCGACGTCGCGGCCGGTGCGAATCGCCGCAACGGCGGCCTCTGCGGCGCGCAACGTCGCCTGCGTCGAGTGGCCGCAGATCAGCAGGTTGCCCCCCGCGACGCCCGTGATGGTGCCGAAGTAATCCTCGCAGAGAAATTCGCCGTCCATCACCGGAATGCGCCAGAAGCGGCGGTCGCCGAGCTTCTTCGACTTCTGAAACGTGTCGCCGAAGTAGCGGATCGTCCCGCCGACGCGAATCCGTTTCTCCTTCGGGCAATCGAAGATGCCGTTGTAGCACGCCGTCGTCGGGCAGGTGAGAACACATTGCCCGACGCGGTTCGGCACCGCTTTGCCGAGGCTGTCGACGCTGAAGCCGAACACAAGCACCGAGACCCCCGGCCGGCCGTCGATCGTTTCCTCGGCGGGAACAAGGCGTTCGATCGCCGCTTCCACGTCGCAGGCGATGACGCTGGTCGCGTTGCCGCACATCACGTTCGCGGCGGTTTCGGCCCACTTTGGCTCATCGGCCGTGATGATCAGCCGCGCGGCCTTGATCGGAAAGGCCTCGGCGAACGTGTCGACGATTTCCACGCCGTGAAGCTGCAACGATTCAGTCGAAGCCATGCCGAAGTCCGTCGACGAGTATTCCGCGAAAGGCACAGTCTAACGGCAGCGCCAGGCGCGGGCAAATCGGGGAAGATGATCTCACGCAGAGATGCCTCGGAATTCCTACCAGCCCAGCGCGGCGTTTGGATCGAGCGGGTACATCGGGCGGCCGAGGCGTGAATACGGCAAACGGCGGAAGTCGTGGGACAGCGTGCTCGCGGTGTCGACGTTGAAGATGGAGCCGGCGATCGGGCCGAAGCCGCTGCGGAAATGGCCCGTCGATTTCACCGAAAGATATTTCATCTGGCGGCAATTGAGGCCAAGGCTGCGGCACAACGCGAGATCGACCGGTTGATGGCGGCCGCTGATGACGACCACGTGCACGCCGTCCTGTTCGAGCCACGCCGTCGTCCCAGCATCGCCCGGCACGCCTTGCCACATCGGCCCGTCATAGACGAAGCGACCGTCCGAAACGCCGCGGACGGCGACGCGCATCGCCACCGGCGGTACGACTTGCGGCTGCGATTTGCCGCCCACTTGAACGTCGATCTCCGCTCCCACGCCCGCGGCGACAGCCAGTGCGGCGACGTCGGGATCGACCATGTAGAGCACGGCCGACGGCGTGAGTTTTGATTCGATGAAGAGCCGCAGGATTTCGGTCGAATCGCCTGCTGCGCCGCCGCCGGTGTTGTCTCCCTGATCGGCCAGCAGAATCGGATACTTCCCTAGTTCATGGCCGCGGGCCAGCGCTTCCTGCGGCGACAATGCCGCTCGTTGCCAGTCGGCGCGGCGATCCCACGTCCAGCGTCCAAGTTCTTCCACGAGTTGTTCGGCCAGTTGCTGATCGCCGTCGGTGACGACCATTGCCGAGGCGCCGACCGTTGGGTTGTCGATCCACTGGTAGCCCACGCCGAGGCTCGCCGACAACACGCCGGGCCGCGAGTTGAGTTCTCGCAGTGTCTCCACGGCGAGGCTCATCGGCGATTCGGTGTCGATCATTTTCGCCGCCGACCACAAGAGCGGCAGCCGACGGAACGCCATCGTCGGATGAATCTCGCCGCGCACGGTTTTCGCCATCAATGCGGCGGCGTGCCGAGCGCGCTCGGCCATGTCGACGTGCGGATACGTCCGCTCGACGACGAGGACATCCGCCGCGGCGGCCATTTCTTCAGTGAGATTGCAATGCAGATCGTGGACGGCCATGACGGGACACTTCGGCCCGACGACGTCGCGCACCGCCGTCAACACCGCGCCGTCGGCGTCGTCGATTTCCTCGGCGGCGAACGCCCCGTGCAGACTCAACAGCACGCCGTCGACCGGCAGCGATTTCTTCAGCCGATCCAGCAGTTCCCCGGTGATCGCGTCAAAACTCTCCCGCGAGACCGGCGGGCCGGTATTGGCATCGAGCCATAACAGCGGCGCGATGTCGAGTCCCGCGTCGCGCACGCCGCGGACGAAGCCGTCGACAATCGTGTTCGCGCCGCCGAGCGTCATGAGTTCCTCGCCCCGGAGTAGATGCCGCGTGTACGGTTCCCACGTCACCCGCCCCGACGGTCGGACTGCGAACCCGCACGTTTCGTGATCGATCCCGCCGATGGCGATGCGCATGGTTGGTGTTTCAGCCCTTGAATCCGGCGAGCCGCAGCGCGGCTTGATAATCGTCCGGCGCGTTCAGATTTTTCAGCGTATGCAAGTCCGGGTCAACGGAACGCAAGTCTTCGACGTTGATCTCTCGCGTGCGGACTTCCTCGAACAGATACCGCAGCCGCAGGCGGTCGGCGCTCAGCAACTTCTCCACGGACGGCAATACCGACCGCCGATAGACGGCCGCCAGCGGATGATGAAATTCGCCATCGCGCGGCACGACGATGTCGTATTCCGGCTTTGTCCCCTCGCGCCCGCCTCGGGGGAGAGGGCTAGGGAGAGGGGGGACTTGATCATAAAGCAGGTCGAACATCCGCCGCACAAACGTAGGCTGCAGCAACGGCACATCGCAGCTGGTCGCATAGACGGCATCAACAGTTTCCGGCGTCGCCCGCAATCCCGCCGCGAGTCCTTCGAGCGGGCCGCGTTCCGGTCTTTCATCGCGGGTGACAACAATCTCCGAGGGTAATTCCGGCAGCGATTGTCCGACGGCCGCGACGACGACCATGTTCTCCACAGGCACGACGTCGTTCAGCAAGCGGACGACTCGCTGCAGCATCGACTCCGGGCCGAACGGGAGCGCCGCCTTGTCGCGGCCCATCCGCGTCGACTTCCCGCCGCAGAGAATGATCGCTCCCCGGTGCATACGCCCAATCTGGTCGTGGCAAACCTTGAACTGGGTGGCACGCCCAGAGTCTTCGATGGGCGTGGCAAGCAGGCAAACAATCCACCCGAATCTCACGCCCCTCAATCTATCGCCGCGCGGATTCGTTTGCACACAGTTCCCGCCGCAGATAACTTGGTCTCACCGGAAAACGTTGCGTACCCGCCAGCCTCGATCGCTTGCGGGTTCGCAGAGTTTCCACCAGAGAACTCTCGCATGACGCTGACCCTCACCTATCGCGGCGAAACGTCGGTCCCCGTCGAGGTCGAAGGCCTCACCCCCGATTGGGCCGCGGACAAGTCGCTCGCCGAGATCGAAAAGTTCGAGATCTATCACGGCAATCGCAAGATTCCGCTCGCCGAGATGTTTACCGTCGCGGGCGATCCCGGCGACAAGCAGTTGTCATTCGAAGGAAATCTCGCCGGCGTGCATTGGATCGGCGCGCACATGGCCAGCGGACGCATCGACATTCGCGGACCGGGCGGCCGGCACATCGGCAGCGATCTGTGCGGCGGCGAGATTCACGTCCACGGCGACGCCGGCGGCTGGGTCGGCGCGGAAATGCGGAACGGACTCATTCACGTCCGCGGCAGCGCGGGGCATCTGGTCGGCGCGGCGTACCGCGGCTCAGCGAAAGGGATGACTGGCGGCACGCTGCTCGTCGACGGCAACGCCGGCAACGAAATCGGCCTGACGATGCGCCGCGGCCTGATCGCCGTCGGCGGCGCGGCCGGCGATTTGCTCGGCTTCAATATGATCGCCGGCACCGTCCTGGTCTTCGGCGCGTGCGGCATCCGCCCCGGCGCCGGCATGCGCCGCGGCACGCTCGGCCTGTTCGGCCCCAACCCGCCGCCGCTCTTGCCGAGCTTCCGCTACACCGCCACCCATCGCCCGCAGATTTTTTCGATCCTGCTACGAGAGGTGCTGGCGAAGGGTTTGAAACTCGACGAATCGCTCCTGACGAGCCAATTCGATTTCTATCAAGGCGACTTGGTCTCCGTCGGCCGCGGCGAGATCGCGTTCCGGCACGCCGGATGACTCTGCGTATCACACCGGCTTCAAGCCAAACACCTTGGCATATACATCCAACTTCTGCCGCAGCGACTGTCGCGGCGGGTTCTTCGCGTTGTGATGCAGCAGCAGGAAGGTCACGTCGTCCGCCGGCGGTTTGGAGCCGCGGTATGAATTCAACCGTTCCAGCATCTGTCCGCTGATTTGCGACGGCTCGCGTACATCGATTTGTTCCACCAGCGACAACAGTCCCGGCATTCCCAGTTGTTGCCCGTCGGCGTTGGTCATCTCCGGCAGGCCGTCCGTGTAGAGCAGCAGCAAATCACCGCGGCGGACGTCAAACGTCGTCTGCGAGAAACTCAGCGACTGGTCGATGCCGAGCGGCAAGTTCGCGGCCCGCGGCTCCGCGGCCTCCGCCAGCCAGGACCATTTTTGTGCTTGCGCGCGATAGATCAGCGGCGACGGATGACCGGCGTTGCTGACCGTGAATTGATCCTTGTGGGCCAGGTACGTGGCGATGACCGCCGTCGCGAACCGGCCCTGACGATTGAGGGCCGTGAACTCCCGATTCAGCGACGTCACCAGCCGCGCGTGGCTCTTCCGGTTGATGTTCTGCCGCATCAGGTCCCGCAGCAACCGGGCCATGTCGGCGACTTTCGCTCCGTGCCCGGCAATGTCGGCGAGAATGAACCGCGTGATCACGCCGCCGCCACACAGCGACACGTAGTGCACGTCGCCGCCGTCCGCGGCCCCCTCATACGGACGACTGTAGACCCAGATGTCGAGCCCCGGCGTCGAGACATCGGTCTGCGCCGCGTGGCTGCCGCCCCAGATTTCCATGCACTGCAATCCGCGATGGCACACGTGCGTGTTCAACGCGGCCGCCGCTCGCGAAACAGCGCACGACCACAACCGGCTCGCGCCGGAAGTCTCAGTCGGCC
>CAZDGB010000011.1:0-16133 GCA_964504645.1 uncultured Planctomycetaceae bacterium
GAGACTTCCGCGACAGCAACCCTGCGTCTAAAGAAAAAGTGCTGCCCGCACCGTGGTCGTGCGGGCAGCACCGGAAGTCAGGCGAATCGCATCGTCGTCTCGAACGGGCTCAAATTAGAACTCGCCGATGACGTCGCCGTCGTTGCGCCCGACGAGCCGGGTGAACGTGGTGGTGTACCAGTCGGTGCCCAGCGCGATCGGCGTGTTGAAGTTGTCAATGTTCTCGCTGATGAAGCGAACGGCGCCGTCGCACATCAGGAAGTGCGCCCCGCCGACGTGCACGCTGCTGTACCCACGGTGATCGTGGGCGCTGAGCGAGGCGTTGATGCCGTTGTAGGTGATGCCGATCGCGTTGAGCCCAGCCGCCTTGATATTCGCGCTACCCGACGGATCGTTGACCGACGCGCTGAAACCCAGGGCCGTGCCGGCGCCGATCACCACCTGCTTGTACTGATACGCCCGCTCGCCGACCAGCAGCGTGTTGCTGGAGCCGTCGGTGATGTCGCGGATACCGATTTTCGAGTTCGAGAAACCGATCCCGCCTGGAGGGCCATACTGCGAGGACAGCGCCGGCGGAGTGGTGCTGGTGCCCACGCTGGCCGACATAACATAGTTCGACGTGGCGATCTGGCGCAAGTTGCCGGCGCTATCCACGACAATGGCTTTGTACCAGTTGTCGTTCGGCGCCGGGCCCATCGTGGAGTTCTCGTAGTTGTTCAGAATCGGACCGGTGTCCGAGGCGCAGCGGAACGCCACGAGCGGCGTCTGCAGGGCCGCCAGATTCAGCGTCAGCGCCTGTTCGAGCGGCAAGTTGCCGACGTTCAACTGGTTGTACAACGGCGCCTGATCGATATACGGCAGAATGAACGCGCCCCAGGACCACAGACCGGGCTCGGACGAGGTGATGTTCTGCGGAATTCGGGCGATGTATCCCGGCGGGAACGTGTTGAACACATCATGGTAATTGTGCATCGCCAGGCCGATTTGCTTCAGGCAGTTCTTGCATTGCGTGCGGCGGGCCGCTTCGCGGGCCTGCTGCACGGCGGGCAGCAGCAAGGCGATCAGAATGGCGATGATGGCGATGACCACCAGCAATTCGATCAAGGTGAATCCGCGTCGAATTTTCCTCTGCAGGTTCATGAAACGCTCCATACCAGGGCTGGAAGAATAAACCGAACGCGACGATCGACGTTCGGAACAAGCCTCAATCGCTACCGGCACTCCCGGCAATCAGGCGGCCACTCAGTCCGAGACCGTGGCCGGACGCTTCGGCGCGCCGGCATCCGTCGTCAGATCGAAGTTCTGTGTCTGCTTACCAGGCTTCACTTCAATTTGGATCTCGGACGATCCGGACGCGGCTTTTCGCGGAATCGGCTTGGTGTCGGACTGGCCGGGCAGCCACTCGAAGCTGACCGTCGTCGGCCCCACTTTGGTGCCTTTCTCGCCCTTAACGTATTCGATGTCGTAGTAGCCCTTGGAATCGGCTTGCGTCATCGCTGGCCGGCCTTCAGCGGGCTTCATCACCACGACCACGTTCGGAAGAGGTTCGCCGTCAAGAGTGACCGTGCCGGAGACATAGCCCATCGGCGGACGCTCCGGACCACCGCAACCTGCCACCAAAATCCCCAGCGGAATACAAATCGCCCCCAACGGGAAATGTCTCGTCATCGAAACGCCAACCGATCTCATTCAGGATTTGAAAATGTGAAAAAACGATGAACAGGAATTGTTAAGACCGAGCATCGCGAGGTCATTTTTTAATGTCAAACCAATTGTTCATCAACAGCTGATTTGGAGGGTTAGACCTCGCAGATTGCAGTAAAAAACCTCCGTATCTCTTTGTCAAAACACACGATAGATCGCCCCAGTTATGCCAATCAACGCCTGTGCACAGGCTCACGCCGCTACACGCCCACCAGATTGCGGCAAGTCACACAAACGTGAATGAATTGTGAATTCACGCAGAGTTCCCAACGAGATGCTTCGCGCAGTGTTGTGTGGCTTTATCAGGCCCTAATCCGTGACATCCGTGGCAAAATTTCCTGGGTTGCGGGCGGCGTCTCTGTGCAAAACCTGGCTTCCTGCATAGCGAACTTTCACGGGTTCGTGTCTTTGCGAGAGATGCCTTTCCGCTTGAAGGCGCTTCAGTCGCAATTGGCCGCTTGCTCTGCTATCTTGGCAGAACGTCATTCTGGCGATACTGGGCGTCGGCGCTCGCGCCCGTGGGTCAGAAATCTCGGCTGGATGTCCGTACGCCACCCACGGAAATCAGACATGTGCGGGATTGTCGGTCTGCTCGTGCGAAACCCGAAGTTGCGGGAATCGCTGGGGAAATACGTCACCCCAATGCTCGATTGCATGGGAAGCCGCGGACCGGACTCTGCGGGCCTGGCCGTGTTTCACGACCCGCTCCCCGACACGCAGCGGCGCTACAGCCTGTTCGTCGCCGATAAGAAATTCGAATGGAAGGAATTCTTCCGCAAGTTCCAGGCGGACGTGCTGCCGAGCGGCACGATCGACGCCGTCGAAAGCCACGCGGCCCTCATCACGGAAGCCGGGACAGACGCCGTGCGGGCGTGGCTGAAAAACACATATCCTACGGTGAAACTGCTGTCGATCGGCCGTTCGATCGATCTCTTCAAGGACGAAGGGCATCCGCGCGAGATCGCCGAGCGCTATGAATTCCCGAAGCTGAACGCGACGCACGCCGTGGGTCATACGCGGATGGCGACGGAATCGGCCGTGTCGCCAGCGCACGCCCACCCGTTCACGGCGGGCGAGGATTTCTGCCTCGTCCACAACGGGTCGCTGTCGAATCCCTACAGCATCCGCCGCAAACTGGAGCGGAAGGGAATCACGTTCGAGACCGACAACGACACCGAAGCCGGCTGCCGGTTCATCGAATGGCGTTTGCGTTCGGGCGACACGCTGGAGCAAGCCATCGAAAAGTGCTTCCAGGAGCTCGACGGCTTCTACACGTTTCTGATGGCGACCGCGGACAAGATGCTCATCGTCCGCGACCCGTTCGCCTGCAAGCCGGCCGTCGTGGCGGAGACCGACGATTACGTCGCCGTCGCGTCGGAGTTCCGTTCGCTGGCGCACTTGCCGGGGATTCAGGAGGCGAAGGTGTTCGAGCCGATGCCGGAACAGATTTATTCGTGGAATGTCTAGGCTGGGCGGGTTAGCCGCGACACGAAGGGTTTCCGCAGCGGAGCGTTTTGAAGCGCTCTCCCCCTCACCCTAACTTTCTCCCCCGCGGCGGGGACGAGGGGACCGGAGGAAAGGCAAACGGATTCATGGGCAGTGTGAAGGAATTTGATCTCGCCAAAACCACCGTCCGCGAGGTCAATCAGTTTCTCCATCATCAACTCAACGGCACACAGCACGTCGAAGTGCTCCATCCCGACGGGGCGCACAGCATCGCCGTCGGACTGGATGCGCCGATTCGCGTCGACATCCGCGGCCATGCGGGCTACTTCATCGCCGGCATGAACAAGCAGGCGACCGTGGAAATCCACGGCAACGTCGGCTGGAGCGTCGCCGAGAACATGATGTCGGGCAAAGTTCATGTCCACGGCCACGCCTCGGAATCGGCGGGAGCGTCGGCGCACGGCGGACTGCTCGTCATCGACGGCGACGCCTCGTCACGATGCGCGATTTCCTTGAAGGGGGGCGACATCGTCGTCGGCGGCAGCGTGGGGCACTTCTCCGCGTTCATGGCGCAGGCCGGCAACCTCGTTGTCTGCGGCGATGCCGGGCCGAACCTGGGCGATTCGTTGTACGAAGCGAAAATCTACGTCCGCGGGCAGATTCACAGCCTCGGCAGCGACGCGAAGCTCGAGCCGATGACCGACAAAGATCGTGAAACCGTTCAGCGCCTGCTCAGCGCGGCGGGATTGAAGTACGATCCGAAGGAGTTCCAGTGCGTCGCGTCGGCAAAGACGTTGTACCACTGGAACGCCGATGCGCAGCAGGAATACTAAAGTCTTCTGAGCGGGGGGCGTAAGCCCCCTGGTTTGAGTTTACAGTTCATTCACGCCTAATCAGGGGGCTTACGCCCCCCGCTCGGTGAAATCCAGATCGACGCGGAGCCAACAGTGACCCGTCCCATTTATCGTGAAGAAAGCGCGTCGTTCGATCAGCACGCGCAGCATTACATCCGCCACGCGGCGGAGATCGGCCTCTACGAAATCCGCGGCATGGGGGCCAAGCGCCGCATGCCGACGTTCGACGATCTCGTCCTATTGACGGCGTCGGCGTCGCGGTATCCGCTCGAAGGCTATCGCGAGAAGTGCAGCTCGAAAACGGTCCTCGGTACGCGGTTCGCCAAAAAGCCGATCGAGCTCGACATCCCGATCACCATCGCCGGCATGAGCTTCGGGGCCCTCTCCGCCAACGTGAAGGAAGCCCTGGGCCGCGCGGCGTCGGCGATGGGAACGTCGACCACGACCGGCGACGGCGGCATGACGCCCGAAGAACGGCTGTCGTCGAAGACGCTCGTCTACCAATGCGTGCCGTCGCGGTACGGCTTCAATCCTGACGACGTCCGCAAGGCCGACGCGATTGAAATCGTCATTGGGCAAGGGGCGAAACCGGGCGGCGGCGGCATGCTGCTCGGCCAGAAAGTCAGCGAGCGCGTCGCCAAGATGCGGACGCTGCCGGCGGGCATCGACCAGCGCTCAGCGAGCCGGCATCCCGATTGGACCGGGCCGGACGATCTGACGATCAAAGTCGAAGAGCTGCGCGAGATCACCGATTGGCAGGTGCCGATCTACATCAAGATGGGCGCGACCCGCGTCCGCGAAGACGTGAAGCTCGCCGTGAAAGCCGGGGCCGACGTCGTCGTGATCGACGGCATGCAGGGGGGCACGGCGGCGACGCAGACGTGCTACATCGAACACGCCGGCATTCCCACGCTCGCCGCGCTGCCGCTCGCCGTCGAGGCGCTGGAAGAAATGAACGTCCTCGGCGAAGTGCAGCTCATCATCTCCGGCGGCATCCGCACCGGGGCCGACGTGGCGAAGGCGCTCGCCCTCGGCGCCGACGCCGTGTCGATCGGGCAAGGCGTGTTGATCGCGCTCGGCTGCAACAATCCGTTCTACGTGAATCACGGCGAGCGGATCGACTGCACCGACGGCTACGCCCAACTCGGCACCGCGCCGGGCTTCTGCCATCACTGCCACACCGGCCAATGCCCCGTCGGCGTAACGACGCAGAACCCGCAGCTGGAAACGCGCCTCGAACCCGAAACCGGCGCGCAGTGGCTGAAGAATTATCTCAAAGTCCTCAACATGGAACTGACGACGCTGGCCCGCGCGTGCGGCAAATCGGACGTGCATCACCTGGAACGCGAGGACCTGGTGGCGCTGACCGTCGAAGCCGCCGCGATGGCGAAAGTGCCGCTCGCGGGGACGAGTTGGATTCCGGGGAAACCGCTCTGATGATCGCTTGCGCTTAGCCGTCCGTTTGCAGTCGAATCCATTCTCTTGGCTTTGGGAGGATTTCGCATGAATCTGCGTCACAGCACTATCGCGGTTCTGAGAATCCTCCTGTTCGGCTCTGTGATTTCAGCACTCAGTCTTCGCGCCGACGACTCCCCCGCCGATGCCGACGCCGCGGTGGATCGGGCTTCCGCGGTGATCATCGACTTGAAGACGAACTACAACGGCGGGCTGGCGGTCGATTTCGACAAGAACTCGCGATGGCCGTGGAAGTATGTGCCGCGGTTTCGGCAGACGTTCGCGAACGTGCCGGTCGATATCGGGGGCCGCATTCTGTTGTGGGGCGAACGGAACCAGACGGTGAACAACCAGATCTTCCCCGATAAGGCCGAAGGCATCGTCGTCGGGCGGAAGTTCGAGACGCTGTACCTGTACCATTGCACGTTCTTTCAGGCAGAACCGGGGACGGCGGTGTACGACGTCGTGTTCCGCTACGCGGACGGCACCTCGGCGCAGGACGACATCCGTTACGGCGACGACGTCCGCGACTGGTACGGCCACCGCGATGAAGACCCGTTCGGTCCGACGGCGAAACGGTCGGTCCTGGCGTGGGACGGCGATTCGTTCATCGTAAGCGGCATGGACGGCCGCCGCGTGCAGCCGCTGCGGTTCTTCATTACGGGCGTCGACAACCCGCACCCGGACCGCGAGGTGAAGACGATCGACTTCGTCACCCGCAAATCGACCGCCGCCGGCTGCATTCTCAGCCTGACCGCGGGCAAAGCGACGCTGATGCGGAAGTGATTTGATGAGCGATGCGTTTTCCCAATTCCACTTGCTTTCCGTCCGCACATCGCGCGGATACCATACACGTCCTTCACGGGACCGATCACTGTCAAAGCCGCGAATGGTATTCGCGGTCTGCGTATTCCGCGAATGCCATTCGCGGCTATGAAGGGCCGGTTGATGACGACGCGCGATGAGATGCGGAAACGCCTCAAGGACGACGGCATCGAGTACATTCTGGCCCAATTCGTCGACCTCCACGGCGCTGCCAAGTGCAAGATGGTGCCGGCGGGCGAACTCGACGCGATGATCGACGTCGGGGCGGGGTTCGCCGGCGGGGCGGTGTGGGGAAGCGGGCAGGGGCCGCACTCGCACGATTTGATGGGCCGCATCGACCTGGAGACGTACACGCCGCTGCCGTGGATGCCGAACACGGCTCGGTTCGCGTCGAACATTTTCGTCGATGACTTAGCGCACCCCTATTGCCCGCGGACGAACCTGATCCGCGTGCTGGAGGAGCTCCAGAAAGACGGCTTCGTGCTGAATGTCGGCATGGAGCCGGAGTTTTTTCTCGTCACGAAGAATTGCGACGGCACGATCTCGCCGTGGGACCCCGATGGCGTCGATACACTCGCCAAGCCGTGCTACGACTTTCGCGGCCTGGCCCCGGCGATGGCGTTCCTGCAGGAACTGACCGGCGGATTGAATCAACTCGGCTGGGGCGTCTATCAGTGCGATCATGAAGACGCCAACGGGCAGTTCGAAGTCAACTTCGCGTATGCCGACGCGTTGACCACGGCGGACCGCGTGACGTTCTTCAAGATGGCGACATCGCAGATCGCCAAGAAATACGGCGCGATCGCGACCCACATGGCCAAGCCGTTCGCCGACCGGACCGGCAGCGGCCTGCACGCCCACTTCTCGCTCGCCGATGCCAAGACCGGCAAGAACGCCTGCACCGATAAGAACGACAAACGCGGCTTGGGACATTCCTCGTCCGGATACCATTTCCTCGGCGGCGTGATCCATCACGCGCGAGCGCTGGCGGCGGTCACCAATCCGACGGTGAACTGCTACAAGCGGCTGAAACTCGGCCGCGGGTTGACGTCGAGCCGGTCGGGGTTCACGTGGGTCCCGGCGTTCGCCAGCTACGGCGACAACAACCGGACGCAGATGATCCGCAGCGCCGGCCCGGGGCATTTCGAGGACCGGACGGTGTCGTCGGGCTGCAATCCGTATCTCGCGCTGGCCGCGTTGGCTGCGGCGGGATGGGACGGTGTGAAGCGGAAACTCGATCCGGGCGAGCCGAATCTCGGCAACCTGTACGACAAGTCGCTCGATGAGATTCAGGAAGCCGGCATCCAGATCCTGCCGCAATCGCTGGATGAAGCCCTCTCGTGCCTGAAAGAGGACGAAGTGATCCGCGGCGCGCTCGGGCCGATCGCCGACGTCTTCCTGACGCTGAAGCAGCAGGAATGGGAAACCTACGACAAACAGGTTTCCGAGTGGGAGATCGACCAGTATTTGACGTTCTTTTAATTCGCTTGCTTTTCGCGAAGCGCAAGCGATTCAGGAATTGCGATGTCCTTTCAAATCGAATGCCCCAACTGCGGTCCCCGCGGCGTGTGGGAGTTTCATTTCAGCGGTCCGGCGGGAGATGAGAGCCGCCCGCCGCAGGATGCCGACGCCAAAACGTGGTCGGCGTTCATCTACAACAAATCGAACGTCCGCGGCGTGCAGACCGAATGGTGGTATCACCGCTCGGCATGCAAGCTGTGGTTCCTCGTCGAACGAAACACGGCGACCAACGAAGTCCTGGGCTCGCAGCGCTACGAACCCAAAATCCCCGAAGGCCACGAGAACGCGGAGCTGGAACAAGGAACGCCGCAGCCGTAGGTAAAAATCCAAAGCTCCAATGGCCAAGTTCCAAACAAGCTCCAAATTCCAACAGCGAAATTGTGGTGCGGCGTCGATGACTGTGATTGGAACTTCTGACTTACTTGGAATTTGTTTGGAACTTGGTCGTTGGAATTTGGAACTTGAAACTTAACCCGCTCACGGGAGACGAGACACCTTGACCGACAGTTCCCGCACGGCCTCCGGGCCGTGCCAGTTCACGTTCAACGGGCAGACGATTACCGCGAAGCCCGGCCAGACCATCGCCGGCGCCCTGCACGACGCCGGCATCCACGTCCTCTCCCGCAGCTTCAAATACCATCGGCCGCGCGGCTTGTTCTGCGCGACGGGCCGCTGTCCCAACTGCCTGTGCACGGTCGACGGCGAGCCGAACGTGCGCATCTGCACGAAGCCGGCGAAACCGGAGGCGTTGGTCAAGACGCAGAACGCGTGGCCGAGCGTGAACTTCGATCTGTTGTCGATTTTCAACTCGTTCGACCGGATGATGCCGGTCGGATTCTATTACAAGTCGATGCACAAGCCGCGCGAGCTGTGGCCGTGGTTTGAAGCCGTGGTCCGCCGCATCGCCGGCTTGGGGAGCATCGACCCGGAACACGGCGGCGACGGCGAGTACGACAAGGTGAATCTCTTCATCGAGGTCGCGGTCGTCGGCGGGGGCTACGCCGGCCTGCACGCGGCGCTGACTGCAGCGGAGGCGGGCGTCGACGTGCTGCTCATCGACGAGCAGACGGAACTCGGCGGCCACTTCCGGCACGATCCCGATCTCGTGCCGAACGACGTGAAAACCGTCATCGAACAAGTCGAAAAACACCCACGGATCACCGTGCTGAAGGAGACACTCAACTTCGGCCTCTATGAAGACAACTACCTCGCGGCGATGCGCGGGAACCGCATGTACCGCATCCGCTGCGGTCAGATCATCATCGCGACCGGCGGCTGGGAACGCTCGTTCGTCTTCGAAAACAACGACCGTCCGGGCGTGATGCTGGCCAGCGCGGCCCAACGGCTGATTCATCTCGAACAGACAAAGCTCGACGGCCGGGCCGTCGTCATTACCGATAATCCACAGGGCTACCGCACAGCGAAACAACTCGCCCAGGCTGGCACGTCGATCGCCGCCATCGTCGATCTGAACGACACGCCCAGCGGTGACGCCGGCGGCTTGCCGGTTCGCCTCGGCAAATCGATTCTTTCCGTGCAAGGCAAGATGCACGTCAGCGCCGCGGTGATCGGGTCGATCACCGGCGCGAACACGGGGCTGGAGACGATCCCCTGCAAGTGGATCGTGCAATCGGTCGGTTTCACGCCGGCGACGTCGCTGCTGTATCAGGCGGGCTGCAAGTTGATCTACGACCCGGCGTACGATCATCCGCGCGTCGAGAAGCACGTCGCCGGGGTCTATTCTGCGGGGGCGGTGAACGGGGCTCACGATCCGGCGCTCGTCGCGTGGGAAGGACGTTGCACCGGCTTGAACGCCGCCGCGGCGCTGCGCCCGGACAACGCCGAACTCGCCAGCAAAGTTGCGAGTCACTCGTCTACGAAACCGCAAGCGACGGCGGGGGCACGGTCTGGTAGTGCTCACTATGTCACCCCGTCGCAGGAAAAGAAAAAGTTCGTCTGTCTCTGCGAAGACGTGACGGAGAAAGACGTCTACGACGCCATCGACGAAGGGTACGCCAACGTCGAGACGCTCAAGCGGTACTCGACGATCAGCATGGGGCCGTGCCAGGGGAAGATGTGCCAATCGACGGCGGTCGCCCTGTGCGCCAAGCATAACGGACAGACGATTCAGGAGACCGGCACCACCACGGCCCGCCCGCCGGAGCAGCCGGTGCCGCTCGGCGTCCTCGCCGGGAAATCGGTCCACTTCAACGTCATCCGCCGCACGGCGATGCACGACTGGCACGAGCGGCATCACGCGAAATTCCTCGACGCCGGCAGTTGGAAGCGGCCTGAGCACTACGGCGACCCGCACGCCGAATACAACGCCGTCCGCAAGGCTGTCGGCCTGATCGACGTCTCGACGCTCGGCAAGATCGAACTCCGCGGCAAGGACGTCGTCAAGTTCCTCGAGTTCGTCTATCCGAACCGCTTCGAGAAACTCGCCGTCGGCAAGCTGCGGTACGGCGTCATCTGCGACGAGGCCGGCATCCTCTTGGACGACGGCACGATCGCACGGCTCGGACAAGAACGCTTCTTCCTGACGACAACGACCGGCAACGCCGACGCCATCGACAGTTGGTTCCGCTCGTGGCTCATCCGCCGCCCGCACTGGGACGTGCGGTTGACGAATGTCTCGACGAGTTACGCCGGCATGAACATCGCCGGGCCGAAAGCCCGCGAGGTGCTGTCGAAACTGACGACGGCGGATATTTCCCTCGACGCGATGCCGTATCTCTCCGCGGCGGAGATCACGATCGCCGACGTGCCGGCCATCGTGCTGCGGCTCGGTTTCGTCGGCGAGCTCGGCTTCGAGATTCACGTCCCGACGCAGTACGGCCTGCACGTGTGGGATTCGCTGCTGCTCGCCGGCCAGCCGCACGGCATCAAACCGTTCGGCGTGGAAGCCCAGCGGCGGCTGCGATTGGAAAAGAAGCATCTTTTGCCCGGCACGGACACCGATGCCCTCTCCAACTTGTACGACGCCGACTTGCCGTGGATCGTGAAACTCGACAAGCCCGATTTCGTCGGCCGCTGGTCGCTGGCCCGCGTCGAGAAAAGCGGCGCGCGGCAGAAGCTCGTCGGCTTCAAACTGCCGAGCGGCTATCCACCCGACGAGGCCTCGCTGGTGATCCACCAAGGAAAACTCGGCGGCCGAGTCACGAGCGCCCGCTGGTCGCCGCACGCCAACGCCGTCATCGGCCTGGCGTGGGTGCCGATCGAAAAGTCGAAAAACGGCGAAGTGATCGAAATCCTCTCCAACGGCAGCAAACTGGCCGCCGTCGTGCAGGATGAGCCGTTTTATGATCCGCAGGGATTGAAGTTGAACAGTTGAGAAGAGGCTTGAGGCTCGAGACGTGAGACTTGAGGAAGAAACTTGATCCGAGAGATCTCAAGCCTCAGGTCTTAAGCCTCAGGCCTTTGCTGGAGAGTTCATGAATACCGCACCTGTGGCCGTCGGGCCGCTGATTCCGCTGCATCGCAAGGCCAGCGCCACGATTGACGTGGTCTCCGGTTGGGAGATCGCCGGGAAGTATCCGTCGGAGCCGCCGCGCGGCGGCAACGCGCTCGTCGATCTCACCGGACGCACCGTCAGCGAGATCAACGGCCCCGACACCGAGTCGATCCTGAATTCGCTCACGCACGATCGCTTGCCGATTCGCGGTCTAAAAACCATCGCCGGCCGCGACGTTTACCGCCTGACAAGTTCGCGCGGCATCGTCTTCGGCACGGACCCCATTGACGGCGCAATCAACGTTACAGGCGGTTGGGCAAGTCTCGGCCTCTACGGCCCGAATGCCCGTGCGATCCTGCAGAAAATCACCGCCATCGACGTCCGCGACCAGACACTTGCCGTCGGGCAGTGCGCCCAGGGCCCGGTCTTCGGCGTGAACGTGCTCTTCGGCCGCTTCGCCGACCGCTACGAACTCCACGCCTGCCCGGACATGACGCAGTTCCTGTGGGAAGTCCTGCTCGACGCCGGCGAAGAGTTCCATTTGAAACCGGCGGGGAAAAATTGGATCAACGTGACATGACGAATTTCGGTTAGCCGCGACGCGGAGGGTTTCCGCAGCGGAGCGCGTGGAACGAAGACACGCTCCGCTCCGCCAAGCCTCCGCGTCGCGGCTAACCGGCGGATTTGAATTTTGGAATTTGTTTGAGATTTGAGATTATTTTCCGGAGCTTCGACCGTGCCTGCCCCTCGCATGTGGCGTGATCATCCCCTCAAAAAATCCTACGACGTCGTCATCATCGGCGGCGGCGTGCATGGCCTCGCCACGGCGTATTACCTGACGAAGCGCGGCATCAAGAACATCGCCGTGCTCGAAGCGAAGTACATCGGGTTCGGCGGGTCGGGCCGCAACACGGCCATCGTGCGGTCGAACTACCGCACGCCGGAAGGGATCGCGTTCTACGATCACTCGGTGAAGCTCTACGAACGGCTCGCCGCCGATCTCGACTTCAACATCATGTTCTCGCAGCACGGCCACCTCACGCTGGCCCACAACGAGCGCGGCGTAACGGGACTTCGCGAGCGGGCCAACACCAATCAACTGATGGGCGTCAACTCGCGGCTGATCGCGCCGAAGGAGATCAAGGAACTCTGCCCGCACATGAACGTCTTCGGGCACCAGAGGTTCCCCATCCTTGCGGCGCTCTACCACCCGCCCGGCGGCATCATCCGCCACGACGCCGTCGTCTGGGCCTACGCCCGCGGCGTCGACCAGGGGGGCGGCCAGGTCCATCAGAAGACCGAAGTGCAGGCCATCGAACGGACGAACGGCAAGGTCTCCGGCGTCGTCACCAACCGCGGCACGATCCAGACCGGCTGCGTGGTCAACGCGACCGCCGGCTACGCCAGCACCATCTGCGACCTGGTCGACCTGAAGATCCCGCTCGAAACGCACCCGCTGCAAGCCGCCGTCACCGAACCCTTGAAGCCGTGGCTGCACCAGGTGATCGTCAGCTCGACGCTGCACGTCTACGTCTCGCAGTCCGACCGCGGCGAACTGGTCCTCGGCGCCGAAGTCGACGACTACAGCAGCTATTCGCTCCGCGGCACGCTCCACTTCGCCGAGGGAGCCGCGACGCATTTGCTGGAACTGTTCCCGTTCCTGGCGAATGTGAAACTCCTGCGGCAATGGGCCGGGCTGTGCGACATGACGCCCGACTACTCGCCGATCATCAGCGGCGTGCCGGACATCCCCGGCTTCTACATGACGGTCGGCTGGGGCACCTACGGCTTCAAAGCCGGCCCGGCGTCAGGGCATTTGCTGGCCGAAATGATCGACACGCAGCGCACGCCGGAGAAACTCGAAGCGTTCCGCATCACGCGGTTCGAGGAAGACCGCCTGGTCGGCGAAAAGGCGGCGGCGAGCGTGTCGCATTGATGATGTAGATTCGCCGTGCGGACTTTATAGGAGCTGCAGTTCCATTACTTGCGATTCCGAATCTCGAATCGATTCTTCGAGATAATCAGCGAAGTTCCAACGCGAACGCGCAAAACGCGAAAGCACCACGCGCCCGCCGAGGGCAACCACCGCGGCTACAGGAACAGCGCTCGTCAGCGTTTCCGCCAGCAACCCCAGTCCGATCCCCGCTGCGCTCAACGAGGAGTTTGCGAACGTATCGGCAAATGCCTCCGAAAAGTCTTTTGCGCCCTGATACCAGAGGAAACCGTTGACGATCGCATGGAGCGAACCAGCGGCCACCGCTCCTCCGAGCAATTCGTCAAAGAGATGCTCCAGTTCGCCGGGGCCAACGTTGTTCAATCCTTGCTCCACCAGATCGGCTGCGGCAGAAGCGGCAAGAGGAATCGTGCGCAGCTTGACGTCGATCAGTTCAGGAAAACTGTCGGCGATTCGCTGCCTTATTTCGTCCGCAATGTTTTCAGGAACGGCGAAGCTGATGTGCTCGACAGTTTCGCCATCGACGCCTTCGATCAAACCCTGATCCAATTTTTCCTGAACCTTTTGGATTTGCTGCACGACCTTGCCTGGATTTGTGTAGATTTTCACCTGCACATACTCGTGTTCTCCCTCGGCATGAGATACGACGACATCCCAGCCTTCCTGAGAGCCTGATGATGCCAGTCGCGCCGCCGCTCCGGCGTGCTTCTGAAATTCGTTCTCGCCTATTTGGCCTTTCAACTTGTTGACAAAACCGACCACGCGAGGATTCTGGAATGAGAGCAAGTCGCCGTCTCCATCGCGAATCCGTTCGGCGAGAATCTGCCGCATTTGGCGATAGGTATCGGCTTTCTCCTTCATCAAAGCGCTGAAGGCCTCCGCCAGTTGGCGCGGAATCTGATCGCGTATCCCGTCACCGTGCAGCGCATCACCAACAATCGTGGCGTGGCCGATGAAATCCTGATCCAGCCCCGCAAGCAAGCGATCCACTTCCGCGACGCTCCGTCTCTGAGCGATCACATCAATGGAACTCGCGTCGTTCCCGAATTGAACACAAAATTCGTCGATCGTCATGGCTGAGTCGAAAGCTGAGCGACTTGAAGTTCGAGTTTCGAAATGCGATCCAACGCTTCGGCCAAGCGAGTAGCGAGAATGTCATTGTACGAATCCTGGATGCGAAGTTTCTGTTCCAGAAGTTCGACCAGTCGCTTGCCGGAAACCTCGTCTAATTTTTCAGAGACCACAGAAGCCGTGACTTTGATCGCCTGCTTCGCTCCCGTCGCTTCTACCGCCGCGTTGGCGCCCGTGATCGCCTGTTGTCCTAATTCCGAAACCTTGAGGACGCTGGATGTCCCTACGGAAGATGCCTTTGAGGCAACGGCGGCACCTGTGGATGTAACGCGAGCAGAGGCGCCTCCTAAGGCCTTTTTGGCGATCCCCCACAGCGGCTGTTTGACGCTTTCAGAAACAACGTCTTTCGTTTCCTCAAACGAAAGCGGTTCATCAGCACCCTTTGAATTTGCAGGAATGGATTCGGACATGGATCGCTCCGCATAGCAAAACCCATCACACGAACAAGCGATCACTACCGTATCACAGCGCGGCGATGCAATCTAGCACGACGAAATGAGAATGCATCAAAGAGGCTGCAAGCAGTCCACATAATAGACCTGCGTGTCGAAATGTCTTCGCAAACCATCACCAACTTCGGCCGCAACGTCTCGTTCGTCCCGCGCGAGGCATTTGCTCCGCGGAGCGAGGACGAGGTGCTGGAGGTGCTTGCGAAGTGTCGCGGGCGGAAGGTGCGTGTCATCGGGCGGCTGCATTCCTGGAGTGAATTGCCCGTCGCCGAAGATGTCCTTCTCGACCTGCGGCAACTGAACGACGTTCGCGTCGAAGAGCGTGACGGACGCCTGTGGGTGACGGTCGGCGCGGGATGTCAGATCAAGCGGTTGCTGACGGAGTTGGAGCGGCAGCGCGCCTGTACGATGCCGTCGCTGGGGTTGATCACCGAGCAGAGCCTCGCCGGGGCGATGGTGACCGGCACGCATGGTTCGGGCCGGCACAGTCTGTCGCATTACGCCGACGAGATCCGCATCGCCGTTTACGATGCCGAGACGGGCCGGCCGGCGATCCGCGTTCTGCGCGAGGGCGACGCGCTGCGAGCCGCGCGGTGTTCGCTGGGAGCGTTGGGCGTCATCGTCTCCCTCGGGTTCTGGGCGAGGCCGGCGTATCGAATCGAAGAACACTTCGAGCGGTACGATTCGCTCGCCGACGTCCTCGCGCGGGAAGAGGAATTTCCGCTGCAGCAGTTCTATCTCATTCCGTGGCAATGGAAGTATTTCGCCCAGCACCGTCGGGAAAGCGACCGGCCGCGCAGCCGGCTCGCCGCGGCGTATCGCTGGTATTTTCACCTGGTGATCGATTGGGGACTGCACCTCGCGTTGTTGGCGCTCGTGCGAGGCTTGCACAACGCCGCGGGCGTGCGGTTCTTCTTACGGCAGATCGCCCCGCGGACCGTCATCCGCCGCTGGAAAGTGGTCGACCGCTCGCAGGACATGCTCGTCATGGAGCACGAGTTGTTCCGCCATATCGAGATCGAATTGTTCGTGACGCGCTCGAAGCTGGCCGACGCGATGACGTTCGCCGAGGAACTGATTCGCCATTTCGACGGCGACCGCTCGGCTTTGAGTCCTGAAACGCGCCGGCGGCTGGAAAACGCCGGACTGCTGCGCGACCTGGACGCCCAGTGCGGCTGCTACACGCACCACTACATGATCTGCGTACGACGCATTCTGCCGGACGACACGCTGATCTCGATGGCCAGCGGCGGCGAAGAGCCGTGGTATTCGATCAGTTTTGTCAGCTATGCGGCGCCCGATCGACGCCAGGGATTTTTCGCGTTTGCCGACGCCCTGTG
>CAZDGB010000011.1:16233-48641 GCA_964504645.1 uncultured Planctomycetaceae bacterium
AGGCGAAACACGCCAAGGCAAGATTCTGCAACTCGGTCGGGCCGTCGTGTTTCTCGGCAATCACATGATCGATTTCATGCACCGCATCCATGAAATCCTGCGGCATCTGACAATATTCGCAACGCGACTTCGCCTGTTGCCAGACCTGTTGGCGCAATCGGCGGTCCATGACTATTGCCCCGGCGCCGCCTGCAGCGACCGCCGCGCTTTCGATTTCACAATCCCCAAAAAACTACTCACCCGTTCGTAGCCTTCGGCTTCGGCCTGTTCCTCCGGCGTGAGTGTGCCGGCGCGTGCCTTCGCGGCCAGTTCGTTCATGCGTTGGCGGTCACTGTCGGCGAACGACCAGCGGAGGAATTCCTGCGCCACGGCGGGCGTAAGCGGCGAGTCGCTCTGGCCGATGACGCGGGCGAGAATGGTCGTTTCAGGATCATCAATGATAGAGGTACTCATGAGATTCACCGCTTCGAGTGTTAGGTTCAATCTTTAAGTTTAGCCGCATCGCGCGCGGGCTGCGATAAGAAAAAAACGAGCGATTCGCGCGCCCGGGAACCCGCGCAGGGCAGGCGACTTGCCAGTCGTCATGGGAAAAGCCCGTTCAAGTTTCTTGACGAATTGCTCCCTCACAATGTCACGCAAATTCACTAATTTTATCAACCTGGGTGACTTGCGTAACATAATCGGGGAGTGTACGCTCATCCCCATCGTCAATGGCCCCTAATTCTGAGGGGCCGCATGTCGCTGGATCTCACATCCCGTTTTTTGGAAGGTCTGCATCATGACGAAATCACTTTGGGTTCCGCTCTCGAAACGCCCGATGCTGGCAGCGTTGTTCCTGGTGACGTTGACGCTGGTGGGCTGCAAAGCCAAAGTCACCAGCTTTACGTTCCTGAACAGCACGTCCGGCGCTGTGGATTTTACCGCCACGAATATCACGTTCGGAACGTTGACGCATACCAATCTGCAGCCGTTGGCTTCCGCCACGGACACCTTCCCCTGCCGTAAGCCTGGGGCGTTCACGGACCCGATGACCGTCACTGTGACCGGCACGGACTGCAACGGCCCCTGGACTGTCTCGTCCAATCCGTTCCCCGTGTGCCAGGGCGGGCAGTACACGAGCACCATCACCTCGAACGACGATGGGACGAATATCACCTACACATTGACTGTCACCGCATACAACCCCAAGACCGGCGCGACGACGACGTTATCGACCACCACGGCGACGACGGAATCGTGCGACATCATCAATTAGCGTAGTGCTTCCAACAGCGAGGATCTCTTGCAGGTGGCTGTGGACGCTGTCTTTGGACCGCCCACAGCCACCCGCAACTATGCGTTTGAAACGATGACCAAATCCGGCTCGTATTGTATCCCTCGGCGCCGCTCTGGACTCCGGAGCGGGCGGCGGGCGGGGTTCACGATCCTGGAATTGCTCGTGGTCATCGGCGCCATCGGAATTTTGCTGGCGCTGGCGTTGCCCGCCGTCCAACAGGCCCGAGCCGCGGCCCGGCTGGCCCAGTGCCGCAACAATCTCAAGCAGATCGGCGCGGCGCTTCACAACTTCGAATCGTCGCACGGCAGCTTGCCGGCCGGCTGCGACTTTGAAGAGTTTCGACTCCACTCCTGGTGCACGCGAATCCTGCCGTACATCGATCAAGCGCCGTTGTATAACGAGTACAATTGGGAGGTCGACTTTGCCACCAACTTCGACGTTATCTCCACGAATCTGCCGTTGTTCGTCTGCCCGTCGGCGATCGTGCACCGCGACGGCAAGACCGACTACGGCGGAAACTACGGGTCATCGCTCACCGGCCTGGTTCCCGGCCTCTTGATCGGCCAGGCGTGGGAGGCCGGTGCGCTGGTCGGCATCAACGTCGGCATGCCAGGCGAGCGCAGGAAACCGACCCGCCTCGGCGAATTCACCGATGGCCTGAGCTCCACATTTCTCGTGCTGGAATCGGCGGACCGTCAAATCACCAGCGGTTCCTGGGGAGTCGGGACGAATTGCCTGGCCATCGAATTTCCCATCAACGATCGCAGCAGCGGCCGCGATGGGGAAACCATCCTCAGCCAGCATGCTCAAGGGGGGCTGGCGCTGTTTTGCGACGGGCACGTCGCGTTTCTCTCCGATTCCACCAATCTCACGGTCCTCGGCGAGCTCTCGACCCGCGCCCGCGGCGAAGCAGTGGAACTGCCGTAACGAAGAGTCCTCACGCGATTCCTTCGGTCCCGTCGCTCACGTCGTAGGCTTCGACTTCGAACGGGTTATCCAGGTACGGGTCACCGCGGCCGGTGAGGCGAATCCAGACGCTCGCCGACAAATAGGCAGGGATGAATAGCGGCCCCCAGCGCTCGTACTGGCGGACGTGGACGCGCTCGTGGAGACGGGTGCGGTCGAGTTCATATTTGGTCGCGCCAACGACGACATGGCCGAGCGTGATCGCCGAGATGATCTGCGGGCGGCGCAAGAGAAACGACGAAACGAGGGAGAGCATCCGCGTCACACCGCCGCCGGAAACTTCCAGCACGCCGTCGACGACCTGGCATTTCCCGCCGCGGCACAGGGCAAGGAACGCCGCGGATAACCCGACGAGCGATCCGGGGCCGACCCAGACGTAGAGCACGATTCGCCAGAGGAAATGCAGCAGTCGCATGAGAGCATGATAGCAACAGGCGAGCGTCGAAGCGTGAGCTCGACGTGTCTTCGTTCTACGCGGCGCCCGCCCCCCACCCCCTCCGACGCTCGCCAAAATCAGGCGGCGCGGGGCTTCTGGAACGCGCCTTTGCTTTCGATGATGGAATCGGCGTCAAAGCGCTTGCCGAAGTAGAACTGCTGCGCCTTTTCGTCGCGGAGCACGGTTTCCGCGTCACCGCTGACGAGAATTCTTCCGGCGAACACGATGTAGCTGCGGTCGGTGATCGTCAGCGTCTCGCGTTCGCGGTGGTCGGTGAGCAGAATCGAGATGCCGCTGCGTTTCAGATCGTGAATGATGTCCTGGATCGAGTGAATCGTCACCGGATCGATACCGGTGAAGGGTTCGTCGAGCAGGATCAGCTTCGGCTTGCTGGCGAGACAACGGGCGATTTCGAGCCGCCGCCGCTCGCCGCCGGAGAGGGTATTGGCCGTCTGCTTCCGTTTTTCCGCGATGCCGAATTCGTGCAGCAGCGTTTCCAAGCGCTGCTTGCGTTCCTTCTGGGACAGCGGCAGAAATTCGAGCACGGCGATGATGTTCTGCTCGACGCTCAGCTTGACGAAGATGCTTTCGTCCTGCGGCAGGTAGCCCATGCCGGCTTGTGCCCGCTTATAGAGGGGCCAGCGGGTGACGTCGATGCCGTTGAACATCACGCGGCCGGCGGTCGGCGTGACGAGGCCGCACGTCATGCGGAAGCTGGTCGTCTTACCGGCCCCGTTCGGGCCGAGCAGTCCGACGATCTCGCCGGGATCGACGCAAAAATCGACGCCGTCGACGGCACGCTTACTCGGATATTGCTTCACCAGCCCGGTGCACTGCAGCAGCGACATGTGGCCCCTCCGTGAGAGGCGGGAAGATAGCCCGTTTCCACAATTCCGCAAAGCCGAAAACGAACTATCCGCAGATTTCACAGATTCCCGCAGATTCAATCCAATGGGGAAGCTGTCGGTCTTTACCTTTGCTTTAATCCTAATCTGCGACAATCTGCGAAATCTGCGGATAAACCTGCTTGGCTTTTCCCAAAAGCGCTCGGGGTTGACTTCGCACTTCAGATCAGCCGATACTTATGAACACCAACCACTGTTTAGCGGAGTCGTGGACACGATGCACCTGGAATCGGGATGGGCGGCGGGACGGAGTTTCGGCCGGCGGGAGGCGTTGCGCGCCGGGTTTCTGGGACTCGGCGGACTGACGCTCGGCCAGACGCTGCGGCTGCAAGCGGCTTCGGGAACCACGCCAAAGGACACCGCGGTCATTCTGCTGTTCGTGCATGGCGGGCCGAGCCATCTCGAAACGTATGACATGAAACCGCTGGCGAACACGGACATCCGCGGTCCGTTCGAGCCGATCCGCACCAATGTCTCCGGCATCGAACTCTGCGAAAATCTGCCGAAGCACGCGCAAATTGCCGACAAGTTCACGCTGATCCGCTCGTGCACGCACGACGAGGCTGATCATTTTGCCGGGCATCGCCGGTTTTTGAGCGGGTTCGGCAAATTGAAACCGGGCTTCGGCTACGAATCGTATTATCCGATGGTCGGAGCGGTTGCGAACCGGCTTCTGACCGCGCCGGAAGGAATGCCGCCGGCAGTGGCGGTCAACGGCGTCGTCGTCAACGGGCCCGATTACGCGGCTGGCGTCTCCGAAGGGTATTGGAGCCCCGTGTATCGAGTGCCGATCGTCAACGGCGGTCTGGCGAACGCGTCGCTCACCGTTCCAGCCAACCGGCTTCTGGATCGCCGCCAGTTGCAGTCCGGGCTCGATCGCTTGCGGCGGAACATCGACGGCACCGGCATGATGTCGGCTCTCGACACGTTCGACCAGCAGGCCGTCAACATCCTGCTGTCGGGCCAAGCCGAGCGGGCCTTCAATCTGAATCTCGAAGATCCCCGCGTCCGCGACAAGTACGGCGACGGCTACGGCCAGGAAGTTCTCACGGCGCGGCGCCTGGTGGAGGCCGGCGTCCGCTTTGTCACGGTCCGCGCTCCCGGCAGCAACGCCCTTTCGAAGTCGTACGACTGGGACGATCACGCCGTCAACTGGGACATGCGCGATTCGATGATCGGCCGGTTGCCGAAGTACGACCACATCGTCACGACGCTGATCGAAGACCTGTACGATCGCGGGTTGGCGGAAAAGGTGCTGCTGATCGTCACGGGTGAGTTTGGCCGCACGCCGCGATTGGAATTCAAGGACGGCAAGATCGGCCGCGACCATTGGCCGAGCGCCATGTCGATCCTGATGTCGGGCGGCGGCATTCGCACGGGGCAGGTCATCGGGGCGACCGACGCCATCGGCGCGCGGCCCAGCCAGAAGCCTCTCGATCCGCACGACTTCCTCGCAACGGTGTACCAGTTCCTGGGCATCGACCCGCATCTGCATCTGCCCGATCCACAAGGCCGGCCGATTGCCTTGACGCACGGCACGCCCCTCGCGGAACTCTGGTAATTTTCCTGACATTCCCGTTTTGTACGCTGGACAGGGAAAACCCTCCCGATGATAATGCCTGTGCGGGCCAAACTGATCGGTTGAACATCGACTCATTTGTCACGCAGGGTGCGTATGAATCCCAACTCGTTCGACACGGACGTTTTCTCGCTGCGATTGCCGACGGCCTCGCTCTCGATTATCGAGAAGCATAATCTGGCCGTGGTGGAGCGGTTGCACGAGGCGCTGCACGCCGGCCAACCCGACCTCGTCCGCTCCGAATTGACGGCCGACATCACGCTGGAAATCATCGGCCCGGCGGTCGTCCCCTCCTGCGGACAATGGACGGGCAAGGCCGAAGTGCTGGCCGCTCTGCATCAGCACTCCGCCTCGATCCACGAGCCGCGACCGGAACTGGTCAGCCGCACCGCGCACGGCGACGTTGTCGTTATCGTCCTCCGCGAGCGGGGGCAATCGCTGCAGACCGGCGCGCCGTACGACATTCATTGGGTGCAGATCTTCTCGTTCTGCGACGGCATGCTCTGCCGCATCAGTGAAGTCGCCGACGGACTCGACCTGGCGCTGGCGTTTCTCGGATGACGCCGTGCGAACTGTGCCGGGTCACAACCGCCGACGGTTTGCAACTGGCGGGAGCGTTGACGACGCCCGCTGAGGCCCACTTGACGGCGTTGTTGCTGATCCACGGTACCGACAGCAACTTCTACGGCTCCGGCATCCTCGCGGCCATCGCCGATCAAGCCGCGGCCGAAGGTTTTCCCGTGCTGCGCATCAACACGCGCGGCCACGATCTGGCAGCCTCCATTCCAGGTCCAAAAGGACCGGTGCAGGGCGGGGCGGCATTCGAGCGCGTGCTTGATTGCCCTCTCGACGTCGCGGCGTGGTGCGATTTTCTGCAGCAGCGCGGACACGCACGAATCGTCTTGATCGGCCACAGTCTCGGCGGCGTGAAAGCGTTCTGGTCGCAAAAATTGGCGCCGCATCCCGGCGTCGCCGGCATCGTGGGCGTGTCGCCGCCCAGATTTCTGCACCGAAAATTTCAGACCGATGAGCGCTGCGAACCGTTTCGCCGCAATTTCGCTGCCGCGATGGAACACATCGCCGCCGGTCGGCCCGACGCGCTGATGACCGTGACACAACCGTTGCCGCTGCTGATCACCGCCGCGGGCTTCGTCGAGAAATACGGCCCGGACGATGCGCTGGACTACGTGCCGATCCTGCCGCGGCTATCTGTTCCGAAATTGATTCTGCTCGGCAGTCAATCGGTGGGAACCAACGCAGCCTTTGCCGATCTGCCGGAAGAACTCGGCCGGATCGCCAGCCACGATCTGATGCTCGAGTTGATCGCCGGGGCGGACATCAACTATCGAAACGATCCGCAGGAACCGTGGCGCCGCATTCGCCGCTGGCTGGCTCTGTAGCTACGGCGAGACGCCGCCGCTATGGAATCACCGTTTCCAGTCGCCGATCCACAATTGGCTGGTGCCGTCCGCGCCGCGGTTCGACGTCCACATCATTTGTTGGCCGTCCGGGCTGAAGACCGGCAGCACGTCGGCGGCCTTGCTGTCGGTGATGCGGGTGACCTTGCCTCCCTTGAACGACGTCGGCGTCATGTCGATGTCCATGAGCCACAGGTCGAAGTTCGCCCCTTGCGGGCCTTGGCTGTAATCCGCGCCGGACCAGATCAGGTATTTGCCCGACGGATGGAAGTACGGGCACCAGTTGACCTGGTCCAGGTTGTCGGTCAGTTGGACTTCGGTCTTGCCGTCGGCGCTGATCGCGTAGAGTTGCAGCATGTCCTTCTTCTCGCGGTCGCTGCGGAAGATGACCCAGTTCCCGTCGGGCGAGAAGAACGGGCCGCCATCGTAACCGGGCGAGTCGGTCAGTTGCCGGACGTTCGAGCCGTCGGCGTCCATCACGTACAGGTCCGGGTCGCCGTCGCGCGACGACGTGAAGACGATCTGCTTGCCATCGGGCGAGAAGCTGCCTTCGGCGTCATAGCCGGGGGAATCGGTCAGCCGCGTCAGTCCCGTCCCGTCGAGGTTGATCAGATACAGCTCCATGTTCGGATCGAAATCCCACTGATAGCGCCGCCGCCCGCCCGCCGCGGCCTCCTCGCGGGCTTTCTTCTCGGTCAGGGCGATGTCCGGGTCGGTGTGGCTCGACGCGAACAGAATCTGATCCCCCTTCGGCGTGAAGTAGCTGCACGTCGTACGTCCGCGGCCGGTGCTCAACAATCGCGGCACGCGCTCATCGAGGGGCTGTACGTAAATCTGATAGAACGGGTAGCCGACGGGATAGGCCTGATAAACGACCGACTTGCCGTCGGGCGAGAAGTAACCTTCGCCGGCCCGCGGCAGACCGAACGTCACCTGGCGAACGTTGGAGAGATGTTCGGATTCGAGATCGGAAATCGGGGATGCTTCCTCGGCGCGGGAGATGGCGACCAGGCTCGTGATCGTGAATATCCAGACCAGGGACCGGAGCAGCATGTGGGGTGTCTTTCTAAGAACATGGCGAATTCGCGTCTCACCGATTACCGTATCAGTGGAAGCGCTGGCGAGCAACGCCGCAAGGCGAAGCCGCCATTGAATGTTGGGGCGTCTCAACGGGGTCATCATGTTGCCGCAACACACGACTCGCGAGCTGGCGTTCGCTCACGGCACGGCGCTCGGTATCGCGAACAAGTGGCACGGCGGTCAATACTGCTCGATTCTGACGCCCGCGGGCATCGTGGGCTGCGGCATCTACGACATGAAAACGCCCGCCGAATTTGGGCAGGCGATTGCCATCGCTCGCGGGACGCCAAAGAATCCGCTGGTTGAGCCGGAAGATCTGCTGACCGCGAAGATCGTCGACTGCACCCCGAAAGCCAAGAGCTACGGCATCGAAGTCGGCATGTCGGGCCGCGAGGCCGTGGAGCTGATGCTGCAGGCATCGCCGTGAATGACGCTCACTTCAACACGCCGACGATGTGGTTGAAGCGGTCCGTCCAGAGCACAGCGGGGCGCGGGCTGAGCGGCGTCGCAGCGATCGCGGACTGCAGTTCTACGCCAGCCCACGTTTGTGGGTTCGCCGAGAGGAGCATCCACTCGCAGAAGCCCCCTTCGCCCGCGACGACAGCCGCCGAGCGGACTTTGACGGCGTGCAGATCGCAGCGCTGCGCGGCACCGCGAATGACCGGTTCGAGATCGAAATGCCGGTTCGTCACGTGAAACGCCAGCATGCCTTCGGGCCGCAGATGCTTCAGATAGATCGCAAAAGCTTCCTCCGTCAGCAAGTGGGCCGGCACGGCGTCGCTGCTGAAGGCGTCGAGGACGAGCATGTCGAAATTCTGGGGCGACTCGCGCTCCAGCGACAGCCGCGCGTCGCCGACGACCATGTCGATCTCCGCCTGCGAATCCTTGAGAAACGTGAAATGCTCTTCCGCGAGTCGAATCACGTCCGGGTTGATTTCATAAAAGCGGAACCGGTCGCCCGGCCGGCCATATGCCGCGAGCGTGCCGACGCCGAGCCCCACCATGCCGACATGTTTCGGCGCGGCCGCCGGCTGATCGAGCAGCAGTCCGACGCCCGACTTCGTACCGTAGTACGTCGTCGGCAGCGAACGCTTGTCGTCGGCGAGAAACTGGATGCCGTGCACGATGCGGCCATGAACCATCCGCCGCGTCGCCAACTCGGGTTTGTCGACGTCGGCTTCGACGACGCGGAGTACGCCGTAAAAGTTGCGGGTTGATTCGAGCTCGTGCGGGCTCGCCGACGCCACCGTAATGCCAACGAGCCGCAATCCGGCCCAGACGGCGAGGACGACATAGCTCCAGCCCCAGCGCGGCGTCGTTCCCGACCAGAGCAAGTCGCGGTCGCCGAGCAGCACGCTGAGTGCGATCACGCAGCCGGCGATCAAGACGAGCGGCAATTCCAGGTAGTTCGACCAGAGGAGCGGCGCCACCGCGCCGACGAGCAGGCCGCCGACCGCCCCGCCGGCGCTCGACGCCAGATAGAACGTGGTTAGGTAACGCGGCGCCGGGCGAAGCCGCACGAGTTCGCCGTGGCAAACCATGCAACAGAAGAAGAGAGACAGGAAATGGACGACGACTTGCGTCATCAGCGAGGCGTTGCTGCCGGCCTGCAGCAGGAACGTCAGGCAGACGATCGCGCCGACGAATGCGGTGGCATACGCCCGCCGCGGATACCACCACGCCCGGTCGAAGCAGAGAATGAACGACGCGAGGTACAACGTCAGCGGCAGTACCCACAGAAAGGGAATCACGGCGACGTCGAGGCAGACTTGATTCGTCGTCGCGAGCAGCATGATCGAAGCGCACGCCGCGAGGCCAAACCATTTCGCCAAGTCGCTCCAACCGGGGGGCGTGCCGTCGGCGAGTTGTTCGGTTGTTTCTTTGGTAATCCGGCCGCTGCGTCGAACAAGATCGACGGCACAACAGCCGCAGACGATCGCGAACAGGCCAAAGCCCGCCGACCACCAGTAGGATTGCACTTCCGACGACAACCACGGTTCAAATACGAACGGGTACGTCACCAGCCCGAGCACCGAGCCGATGTTCGACAGCGCGTACAATCGGTACGGCGACGCGCCGGGCCGCGTCTGACCGAACCACGCCTGCAACAGCGGGCCGGTGGACGATAAGAGGAAATAGGGCAGTCCGACCGTCATCGTCAGCAGGCCGAGAATGCGGGCCGTCGGGTTTTCGTCGCCGGCCGGTTTCCACGTTTCACTCGGCGAGATCGGCAGTGAAACGACGGCGGCGGCGAGCAGCACACCGTGCACCGCGGCTTGCCATTTCGGCGACAGCCAGCGGATGCTCGCGTGGGCGTATGCATAGCCGGCGAACAACACCACCTGGAAGAACAGCATGCACGTCGTCCAGACGCCAGGCGTGCCGCCGAACCAGGGCAGAATCGACTTGCTGATCAGCGGCTGGACCTGGAAGATCAAAAACGCGCTGGTCAGGATCGTCAGGGCGTACAACGCCGACGAATTGCCTTTGGTCGTGGTGGCCGGCATGCGGATGCGTCCGATTGTGCGGGTTGAGCCGTCTGGAGCGGCACTGCCCCCATGAAGACAGACCGCAACAACGCAAACGTAGCACACGATGGGAACCCCGACTTCCGTGTCCAAAAATCGGTGGAAGGATTGCGGTCCGAACGCCTAAACTTTCGGCATGAACACGACCTCGCTCTTGCCGACTTCGAACGAAATGCAGCGGGCCTATCTGGCCGGCGATTCCAGCTACGACGGCATCTTTCTGCTGGCGGTCCGCACGACGGGGATCTTCTGCCGGCCGTCGTGCCCCGCGCGGAAGCCCAAGCCGGAGAACGTCGAATACTTCGCGACGGCGGGCGAGGCGTTATTCGCCGGGTATCGTCCGTGCAAACGGTGCCGGCCGCTCGATACCGACGGGCGGAACCCCGACTGGGTCGACGGGCTGCTCCGCGAGATCGACCAATCGCCGGAGGATCGGATCACCGACGCCGATTTGCGCCGGCGCGGCATCGAGCCCGTGCGGGTCCGGCGGTTTTTCCAGAGCCGGTTCGGGATGACGTTTCAGGCCTATTGCCGGGCGCGGCGGCTGGGCGATGCCTTCGCGCGGATCAAGGACGGGACATCGATCGACGACGCGGCGCTCGACGTCGGGTTCGATTCGCTGAGCGGATTTCGCGACGCGTTTGTGCGCCACTTCGGCCAGCCGCCAGGCAGCAGTCGGAACCGCGACTGCCTCGTCGCCGCGTGGATGGAAACCCCGGTCGGTCCTATGATCGCCGCAGCGTCCAGTCAAGGTGTCTGCCTGCTCGAATTCACCGATCGCCGCATGCTCGAAGGCCAGTTTCAGACGCTGCGGCGGCGATTTTCCGCCGCGATCGTGCCGGGGGAGAACAATCACATCGAACTACTGCGGAGCGAATTGCAAGAGTATTTCGACGGACGCCGCCGCACGTTCTCGACGTCGGTCGTGTATCCCGGGTCGCCATTTCAGGTCCGCGTGTGGGACGCGCTGCGGACGATTCCCTACGGCGAGACATGGTCCTACGATCGATTGGCCGAGGAGATCGGCAGCCCGGGAGCATCGCGCGCCGTGGGCCGCGCGAACGGACTCAACCGCATGTCCATCGTCATTCCCTGCCACCGCGTGGTGAACAAGAACGGCGACCTGTGCGGCTACGGCGGCGGCCTGTGGCGCAAACGCTATCTGCTGGAACTCGAACGGCAAAGCAAAGAGCCGCGCACGAAGGGTGCCACGCCCTGAGGCTTTGCGAAGGGCGTGGGTTTTCGCCTCTACTGCCCGGCAAAGATCGGCAGCAGCAGATTTTCCACCGGGGCAAAGTCGTCGGTGAGCGCCAGGTCGCGGGCTAGCGCCAGAACGGAATCGATCTGGCCGCTACGCGCGGCCCCCTTCGATTCAAACGACGCGAACGGCTTGCCGTTCCAGTGTCCGGTCAGATCGAGCCGGTTCAGATCGAGCGGTTCCTGCGAGCAGACGATGACGAATGTGTCCCGGTTGTCGCTCACCTGGTTCGCCGTCGTCGAGAAAAGGTAAATGTTCGGAAACACGAGTGACGCCGTGTAGACGAAGCGGCCCAGGAATTTTCCCCCTTCTTCCTGCAGCGATTGCCGCTGCAACCCCGCGACGGCTTCCTTCCACGCGGCATTTTCCGGAGCGAGGGCTTCCAGGGCCTGGCGAGAGGCTTCACTCATCACGCCGCGATAGCCGAGCACGAATTTGCCGTCGCCCATCGGCTGCAATTCCAGCGATGGCGCCGCGTCGGTGGCGGCGGCCCATTCGTGCGGCGTCAACTGCTTGGGAACGAGCACCGCCGGAACTTCGCCCGCAAACGGCTCGCTCTGCCGCGTGGCGTTGACGAGTTCGATCACCGACCGGGTCCAATCGTCGTTCGACCGGTCGAGATTCATCAGCATCTTCCGCTGGTAATCGGAAAGGACCTCGCTGGCGCGCAATCGGTAGTCCGCCGCGGCGATGCAGTTGATCTCGATCTTGCCGAACTTGGGATGCACCGGCACGAACTGGTTGGGCGGGTAGTTGTCGCCTTTCACCAGTCCCTTCGGCACGAACGCCTTGTGCTGGACTTCGCCTTTCCCCGCCGGGCGGCCGGGGTATTCGGCCCGCGGGTAGACGTCGATGAGGTTCACCTGCAGAACTCCGCTCGGCGACATCATCCGTTGCAGCTTTTCCAGGAATTCGAGCGTCGTCAGGTGCCACGGGACGCTGAAATCGTTGAACGCGTCGCCGAAAATGAAATCGTACTTCACCGGCGCTTCCTGCCGTTTTTCCCGCTGCCGGTTCTCCCGCAGGATGTCGTCGACCACATTCCGGGCGTCGCCCACCTTCGTCTCGATCTTCGTTTCCAGTTCCGGCGTCAAACCGAGTTCGCTGACCACGGCCTTACGGACGTCCGGGTCGAGTTCGGCGACGACGATTCGCGTGCTACCAGGGAATTCGTCGGCGATCCAGCGGGGGAAGATGTATCCGCCGCCGCCGATAAAGAAGCTGTTGAATTTCCCGGTCTGATTTCGTAGCCCCTGCACGGCGGCGAACCACGGCCCGCGCGGGCTGAGTTGAATCAGCCGGTCGCGAATCTCCGGCGTGATGGGCTGAGTCGCGGTCAGCAGCCGTAACTGCTCGTCGAACCGGACGACCGACGCGAGATCGGCGGGAATCGTCACGCCGGCCGGCAAACGCTCCAGCGTATGGGCTTCGAGGCCGCCCCAGCCAGGCTGCGTCGTCATGATCGACAACTGGTCCACCGCAAACCAGTAATCGCCATCGGGGGCGAGTTCCAGCAACTGGTCGACGAGCCGGCCATCCATCCGTTCGGCCGTTAACTGCTTCGCGGCTTCGTCATAGCGCACGCCGGCCGGCAGATGCGTGCGGATTTCGTTCCAACCCGGAAAGTCGGACAGCGGCGACGATAACTCCTCTTTGCGGGACGCCGCGGCGACGATTGTCACCCCGGCATAGATCTTCTCGTAATCGTAGTGCAGGGCCGTCGGGTCCGAGGGGTTGTAGTAGCTGTGAATCAGCTTGTCGAGCCGCAGGATTTTCACCGGCGCGCCGTCCTGGCGTCCCTCGGCGACCTGAATGTAGGAGTACTGGCTTTCGTCGTGATAACGGCCGGGAACATCGTCGCGCAGCCCGAGCGCCAGGCCCAGCTCATGGAATTTTTGCCCGACATTGCCGCCGAAGTGATGCCATTGCGCGCGGCGGTTTTCCGGATCGGACGCCATCCAGCCGGTGGAATCGGCGAGGCGCAGCCAGCCGTCCGCCCAGGCCGTACTTGTCGCCGAGGACGCGACCCAGCAGAACCAGAAAAGCTGCATCCAGCCGCAGATCACCACGGCCCGAAAGACGCTCCGCTGGCTCGCCATGATCACCGCCAGCACGGCCAGCGTTCCCGATACCAGCCCGATGATCGACCGGCTGCCGAGAACATCCACGAGATAGAACCCCGTGAGGAACGTTCCAACGATCGACCCGAACGCGCCCCATGCGTAGACGTTGCCGACTGTCGAGCCGAGCTTGTTGCTCCGCGACAGCGCCAGGCTGGCGATCAGCGGCGACGTCGCTCCGAGCGCCAGCGCCGGCAAGAGGAACAGAAGCGCCACCACCGTCAGCACCCACATCGGCCAGTTCACGCTCGCCGGCAGGTCGAGGTCGCTGATCATGTGTTCGAGAAACAGCACGCTCGCCGAGAAAATGCTCGACAACAGGTACATCCAGCCGAGCGCCCGGTTTTTGTCGTAACGGTCGGCGAGCCAGCCGCCGAGCCAGTTGCCCAGCGTGATGCCGGCGAGAATCACGCCGATCACGCTGGTCCACGTATACAGCGATGCGCCGAGATGCTTGGCGATGATCCGCGAGGCCGTCAATTCGAGCGTCATCACGCAGACGCTGGTCAGGAAGATGAGCAGGTTGTAGCCCATCATCGCGAGCCACGAGGCGTGATCTTTCGAGGCGATGCGCCGCGGCGGAACGGGCTCGATGCCGACCCGGGGAACGGCCTCCACGACGGTGCGCGGCGACGGATTCGACAGCCGATACGTGGTTCCCGACTCCGACCCGTCGCCCGGCTTCGGCCCGTTCACATCGGCGTCCCAGGCGAGCTGACCTTCGTCTTTGCCACTCTTTTCGGCCATGAATCGGGGCCTTTGTCACTTCGAGCCGTTGGAATCTTTCGGTAGCTCCTCCGTGACACGCCGCGCGGCGACGCCCTCCCGTGGCTTCGCCGGATCGTCGCCATCATAGTGCAACATCACGGAAAAACGCAAAGCCCGGCTTTCGCTTTGAAAAGCCGGGCTTTCGACGAGGGTTCGCCCCGAGAGGAAGCCCGGAGCAAAGCCGGGCTTCAGGCTCGGTTACGGCTTCTTCCACTTCACCTTCGCGACCCAAGTCGTGCCGTCGGCGCCGCGAGCATGTTTCTGGCCGTTGACGATGTATTCCGAGTCGGTCACCCACGATTCGTCCGGCGTGATGTTCGACGCGCCGAAGTTGCCGAGCATCATGCCCCGTTCGGGCATCAGCACTTGCTCGGTCTTGCGGAGCACCTGCAATTTCGCCGGATCGACCTGGGCGATGAACAGCGGCGCGCGGTTGCGGGGAATGTGGTCGTTGTCCGCGCCGCGGCGGGTGTAGCAGAGGAACAAGCCGTCGCCGTGCGTCAACCAGTGGGCCTGTGTGTTGTAACTGCCGAGATCGGAGCCGTCCTCGAACGTCCATGGCTGAATCTTGCCGTACTTCAGGCCGTCGTCGCTCGTCGTGACGTACGCTTTCAGGTCGTTGCGCAGCGTGAGGTAGTATTTGCCGCCCACGAACGCCAGCGACGGTTCGACGAAGCCGCGGCTGTCGGCGTTGGTGAGGACGTCGCCGTGTGCCAGATAGGTGAGTTTGTCGCCGTCGAAGCCCAGATGCAGCACCGTGGATTGATAGTTCTCGCCCGACGGGCCTTTCAGATAGACCGGCGTGAGCATCGTCCCGTCGTCTTTGATCACCGACTGCACGCAGCCGGGGGCCAGCGTATGGAACTTGCCCTCGGGTTCCGGCACGTTGTCGATGTTCCGCCAGACGGTCCACTTGTCGGTCTTGGGATCGTAAACCGTGTACGCGAAATCGTACGACCGCGGCTTGTCCAAAAGGGCGATCCCCTTTTCGTTGTACCGCACCTGGATGCCGAGCGCGATCAGCTTGCCGGTCTTCGCGTGCCACTGCGGCGTCACGTCGGCGACCGAGAGATCGACCTTGTCGTTCCCCTTTTCCTTCCGCCACGCCAGTTCGGGAATCTCCGTCGGCCCCGACCAAGTCTTCCCCAGGTCGTCGGTCTTCATCACCCACAACCCGGAATAATGATCGTCGGAGATGAGGTGCTTCTGGATCGTCATGATGACGAGCGGCTGCCCGTCTTTGCCGAGCTTGGGAATCGCCGCCGCCCGCGGATGAAACCAGCAGAACTTCGGGTTGAGCTCCTGCAAAGGGGCCGTGGTTTCGACGGAGAAGGGGATGGGCTCGGCGGCGGGCAGAATGCAAGCCAGATGCAACAAAAGAAGACAAGGAACCAAAATCCGTAGATTCAACATCCGCTATTCCCAAAGCTCAGACGCACAAACTTTGTAGGATTTCGTTGGTTTCGGCTTGAAATTTAGTCTGTCAATTCAAAATCCTGTTTGATTTCCTTGTCGCCGTCGGAGATGGTGACTTCTAGGTCCGTCGTCTTGAGATCCATGTACTTTTTGGGTACGGCATTGTTGTCTATCCCTTGCTTGGCAGCATCTTTAGGATCGAGTTCGGCGACGCTGTTCTTAAGTGCCTGAACGGTGACTTTGTACTCTCCAACCATCAAACCTTTTCCTGGTTCGGTCTTGTACTCACCTTCGACAATGATGGCCTGCGTCGCACGGCTTGTTTTGGGATCGGCCGGAGCGAACGCAAGTGATCCCGATTTCACAGGCTCTCCCTTGTAGGTGACCTTTCCCGAAGCAGGAATCGTCTTGGGTCCGGTCGCGCCACCAGAACAGCCCACGCACATCATTAAGAGGGAGATTCCAAAGAGCCAGACTACGGGACGCAAGACGTGTACCAGACTCATCAGTGGGCACTTTCAAAGAAAAAGGACGAACAATTTAGAATCCAACCTGCCGCAATGGGCAGGTTGGATTGCGCGTCATTGTTTGATGACCTCGGGCGCGTGCGCCGCTCTACAGTAAGCGACGTTAGAACTCGCCGACGGTTTCACCAGCTCCTTTCGTCCCCAACCGGCAGAACGTAATAATGTCGATGTTCTCACTGATAAACCGCACGGCCCCATCGGCGAGGAGGAAATGCGCTCCGCCGACATGATTGCTTCCAAAGCACTGGCCGTAATAGCCTTGGGAGGGATCGGGGCGATTGATGCCGCGAGCGGTTGAGCCGACGCTGAACGGATCCATCCAATGCCGAATACCCCACATACTGCCGTCGGTCGTCAGAATTTTTTCTTCGCCAACGGCAAGAGTGTTGGAAGTTCCATCTGTGAAATCACGCACACTCGATTTGTTGGCCCGCATAATGAACATTCCAGGATCGGCCGAATTGCCCGCACCGTTAAAGTCGGCAGTGGACCCAAACAAGACACAGCCTGAGGTGCTGCCACAAAGACTCGCTTGGCTGTACTGGCGCGAAGGTCCAGCGCTACCGAAATAGCTGGCTGGTGGACCGCTATATTGTGGAGTTCCGCCCCACGGCCCGCCAGCTGCGGTCTTGATGCCGCCAGGGTCGCTGGGGCACTGATACACTTCCAGGACTTGCTTGACTGCCGGCAGTGCCGAAGCAGTAGTTGCATATCCGGCCGGCGGAGTTCCAGGGGCTTGTGAAACATTCCATGTCCCCATCCCGGATGCCATTGCATTGTACAATGGAGCTTGATCGATAAACGGCAGAATGAATCCGCGCCAGTTATAAATCCCATGGCCAGTGCTAGCGCCGGCGCCCCAATTATAGTTTGCATCGCCGCTGCCGCCGTAGGGGAATACGCGGTGCGTGTCGTGATAGTTGTGCAACCCCAAGCCGATCTGCTTCAAGTTGTTCTTGCACTGAGTTCTGCGAGCCGCTTCTCGCGCCTGCTGCACGGCGGGCAACAGCAGCGCAATCAGAATCGCGATAATCGCGATCACAACCAGCAATTCGATCAGCGTAAATCCTCGACTGCGGTTTCGATTCGACATGGGATCCCTTTGCAAAAAGATTGGAAAACAACACGGCAATCAATCTGACAATTCAAAATCCTGGGTTATAGAAGCTTCTTGGTCTGTGACCGTGAGGCTTAGATCTGTTGTCTTGAGATCTGAATATTTTTTGGGCACAAGCGAAGTCTCGGTCGCTTTCTTTGAACCACCTTTTGCTTCGAATTCGGCGATATTCGGCGGCAAGGCCTGGACAACGACTTTATAGTCGCCAACCATTAATCCTTGCCCGGTGGCCGTTCGATATCTGCCGTCGACAATTTCCGCCTGGGCGGCGCGGCTCGTCTTGGAGTCGGCGGGCGAGAATACCAATGAGCCATTCTTGACCGGTTCCCCCTTATAAGTGACCGCACCAGTGGCCGGAATCGTTTTAGGACCATCAACTCCACCACCGCAGCCGACCAACGCCACGCTGGCGACGATCAAGAGACAACCCCTGGTCCACCTGCCCAAACGCAATCTCATGCTTAATCCTTGCCGGCGTACTGAAATTCTTGCTTGAGAGAGACGGCCCATCCGACGATCGTGATCCTCAGCAGGGCCGCAGGTCTTCATCCCCACTTGGGAAGGATTTAGAATTCACCCGGCGTATCGCCGCTGGACTTCGTGCCTAATTGATTGAAGGTGATAATGCTCACGTTCTCGCTGATGAACCGAACGGCTCCGTCCGTCATCAAGAAGTGGGCACCGCCCGTATGCACGCTGCCGAAGCATTGTCCATAGTATCCTTGAGACGGATCGGGCTTATTGATCCCCGGAGCCGTCGATCGCACCGCGGAAGGGTCCATCCACATGACGAAGCCAAAGAACACGTTGTCCGAGGCTCTGCCGAGACGTTCCTCCCCAACGGCGATGGTGTTCGAGGTGCCGTCAGTGCAATCGCGCACGCTGAATTTCGTGGCGCGCATCGCGAACATTCCCGGAATGTCCTGTCCTGTGCCCGCACCATTGAAGTCACTGCTGGAACCGTACATCGTACAGCCTGGAGTCGCCGCACATTGCGACGTAACGTAGACATATTGATAAGCAGGTCCAGCGCTACCGAAATAGGATGCAGGTCGACCAACAAGGACTGGCGTCCCAGGCCAACTGCCGGTTGATGCCCCGGTTTTTGCGGTGGCCGGATCGCTCGGACAAAGATAAACATCCAACGTCGCTTCTCTCGCCGCCAGCGCTTCTGCCGCGGCCTTGTATGCTGCGGACGGTGCTCCAGCCGGCTGAGAGACATTGTTGGCCCCCATCGCGGAAGCCATCGAGTTGTAGAGCGGCGCTTGATCGATAAACGGCAGGATATGTCCGCGCCAATTGTAAATGCTATGTCCCGTGCTGGCCCCGGCACCCCAATTGTACTGAGAGTCGCCACTGCCGCCGTAAGGGAACACGCGGTGCGTATCGTGGTAATTGTGCAGCCCCAGACCGATCTGCTTCAGATTGTTCTTGCACTGGGTTCGCCGAGCCGCTTCGCGCGCCTGCTGGACGGCAGGCAAAAGCAGTGCGATCAGGATCGCGATGATCGCGATCACCACCAATAGCTCAATCAACGTAAAACCGGATTGTCGACGAAGTCTGGTCATCCACATGCCTTTCAGAACCAACTCCAAACCAACGGCGCGCCAAACGAACGGCGCACCAAGAATTTCTCAATGAAGTCATCATATCGCGTCAAACTAGAACCACAATCTAATTTCTTGCGCCGCTCCCACTGGGCATCCGGTCAGCCACGTCGATGACATGTCGACGTGCATACAGTTCAGCCGCATCGGCGTTTCCGTCCGCCAAAACAGCAGCATAGTCGTGATGTTGGCGGCGTAGCACATCCGGGTTGCCGCGCTCGCCTTGCAATTTCGACATCAGCATCGGCACGTGGGACAGATCGTAGGCCCGCAGCAGCCGGGCCGAGCCGCACGACTCGACGATCGTGCGATGGAATTCCAGATCGGTCTCCGCCGATGCGGCGCGACGGCCGCGTTGCAACTGGTCGGCCATGCGGTCGGCCAGGCGGTGCAGTTTTACGGTGAATTTCTTGTCCGTTTTTGCCGCCGCCAGCCGCGCTGCGGCCGGTTCCAACGTCTGCCGCATCAGCCAGATTTCGGAGACATCTTCCGCGGTCAGGTCTTCGACGTAGCTCGTCCGTCGCGGCGAGCGCCGCACCAGGCCTTCCGTCGTCAGCCGCAGAAGCGACTCCCGCAACGGCACGCGGCTGGTTTGAAACTCTTCCGCGAGCCGGCGTTCTACGAGCCGCGCACCGGGTTTGATGCGGCCGGAATAGATGGCGTCGCGCAATTGGGTATAGACGCGATGTTGCTTCATGGGAACCGCACCACGAAGAGGAGGAGCGGAAATCTGGTATACCACCGCGATTTGGTATACCAAGCGCGACCGCAAATTGTCAAACAAAAAAGCCGTTGTGTCGATTAAATGAACCACGCGGCTTACTTCGGCCGCTTCGGATCCTTCGCCAGCGGCAACACGGCTTTTTTGCCGGTCCAGTTGGACTGGTAGATCGCCAGGATGATCTCGACGGCTTTGCGGCCTTCGTCGCCGGTGACTTTCGGCGGCTTGCCGGTCTGGATCGATTTCACGAAGTCTTTGAGCTGCTCCATGTGGCCGACGTAGGAGATCGCCTTGGGGTCGCTCGCACCGCCGGTGCCGCCGACTTTCTTGGAGAACTTCTCCAGGATGGCTTTGTCCTTCGCCTTCGGCTTGGCGAACTGCCACATCAGGATGTCGTCCTGCTCGACGATGACGGTTCCTTCGGTGCCGTGGATTTCGGTCTTCTTCAGAAGGCCCGGCCACGCAGCGGTGGTGGCTTCGATCACGCCGACGGCGCCGTTCTTGAACTTCATCGTCGCGACGCCGACGTCTTCGACTTCGATCCGCTCGTGCGCGATGAGCGAGGTCACGCCGGTGACCTCGGCGACGTCGCCCATGAACCAGTAGAGGAGGTCGACATTGTGGATGGCCTGGTTCATGTAGGCTCCGCCGCCGTCGAGCGCCCACGTCCCGCGCCAGCCCCCTTGATCGTAATACTGCTGAGTGCGCCACCATTTGACATAGGTGTCGCCGAGCGTCAGTTTGCCGAAGCGGCCGTCTTCAATGGCTTCTTTCAAGGCGAGATTCGCCGGGCTGAAGCGGGACGGGAAGATCGGGCAGAGCTGCACCTTGTTCTTCTTGCACGCGTTGAGGATGGCGTCGCAGCGGGTCAGCGTAATCTCCATCGGCTTCTCCACGACGACATGCTTGCCGGCGTTGGCCGCCTTTACCGCCGGGTCCATATGGACGCCGCTCGGCGTGCAGATGGTGACGATGTCGACTGCCGGGTCCTTGAGCATCTCCTCGAGCTTGTAGTACGGCTTGACACCAGGATTCGCTGCCGCGAAGCGATCTGCCGACGCGGGGATGGTGTCGAAGCACGCGACCATTTTCGTCCCACGGATGCGTTTGACCGCTTCCGCGTGAAAGTTCGCAATCATGCCGCAACCGACGATGCCGAAGCCGAGAGGTTTCATAGAGTGCTAATCCGAGGGTGAGAAGGACGGCGAACTCGCAAGCGATCCGGAGAGCGAGAACCCGGGATGCTATTTCTTCTTCAAGGTCTGCAGATACTCAATCACATCGACCAGCTCATCCGCCGTCATCGTTTTCTGCAGATCGGCGGGCATGAGAGAGACGGATTGTTTTTTCATCTCTTCGATGTCGGCCTTTTTGATCTCGCGGACGAGGGCTTCCGCGTTTTTGAGGGAGACGCTGGTTGGCGTCTGCGTGGTGAGGATGCCGGTGAGGACGTTGCCGTCGTTGGTGACGACCGACCACGTTTCGTAGTTGTGGCTGATCCCGGCGCTGGGGAACAGGATCGACTCGAAGAGCGCTTCGCGGCTGAGCTTCGTGCCGATTTCCGTCAGATTCGGGCCGACTTCCTTGCCGTCTTTGCCGACGATGTGGCACGTGGCGCATTTGCCGATGGTCGCGAAGACCTTCTGCCCGGCTTCGATGTTGCCTTTCGTCTTGAGTAGTTCCGACAGCGGCGGCAGCGGCTGATCGTTCCGCGACGGCGGCAACGGGAATCGCTCGATCGCGGCTTTCTTGACGTCGTCGAACGGGGCGGTGTGCAGCGCCGCGGCGACGGCTTGATGCAGACTCTCATCGAGTTTCTTTTCATCGAACAGCTTGAGGAGTTCCTGCGCGCCGGGCTTGGATTTCGCCAGTCCGCGCACGGCTTCCTGCCGCAAGGCGTTCGATTTCTCCGCGTCAGTGATCAGATCGGTCAGCCAGCCTTGGGCGCGGCCGTCGAGCGTGTTGCCGAGCGCCCGCACGGTAGCGACGGCGAGCAACTCGTCGTCGTTGCCGACCGCGGCGGTGATGAGATCCTTCTGATCCTTATTCAGCAGCAATCGCATCGCGTCCACGCCAATCTGCGCCGCCGATTGTTCCTGCGCGAGCGCCAGGACGCGGGGGTATTCGTCTTTCAGATTGAAGCGGTCAATCAACGTCAGCGCGAGGGGCTGACCGCTATTTGCTTTGACGACGCGTTCCAGCGCGGCTTTCTTCTCCGGCTGCTGGCTGACATCGAAACCCTGCAAGCGCTGCACGGCCTCCGAGAGAATCAACGTCGAGCGGGCGTCGTCGCTTTCGGATTCCGCAAAGGCCAGCTCGGCGATCGCGGCATCCTTCGCCGGGCCTTGCAGGAAATCGAACGCCCGGAACAAGCGAGGAAGTTCGGCCTCGGGCAGATCGGGATCGTCGATCAACGCCAAGAGCATCGATGGCGTCTGACTGCTGCGCGAACGCCAGACGATGTCGCGGCCCGCTTTCGTGCGGATCATGCTCGGATCGAGCCGCCGCCAGGCCGCGAAATACGCGTCCCAGTTCTTCGCCGCGCCGATGCCCAGCGCTTCCAGATACCAGCGATCTTTGCCATCGTGCTGCTGCGCCAATTTGGCCCACAGATCCGGACACTTGGCCGAGTTCAATTCGCGAATCGCGATCGCACATTCGCGCCGCACGGCGGGAGACGGATCGTTGACGAGTTGCTCCACGCCGTACTCCGCATCGATGTGCAGCGCCCGCAAGCCGCGGAGCGCGACGATGCGGATGTCGGGATCGGCATCCTTCAACGCCATTTTGCACGCGGCCGGACCCGATTCGAACGTTGAGAGCAACCACAACGCCCGAGCGCGGTAGCGAGGATTCTTTGCTTCCTTGAGCATCTTGATCAGCGCCGGCTCGGCTTTGCCTTCCATCCCCGCGAGCGCGGTCCACGCGAGATACCGGGCTTCGAGATTCGGACTCTTCAGCGCGGCGACGGCGCCCGCCGCCGTGGTGAAGTCGTACTTCGGCATCACGTACTTCGCGCCTGGCGGCGCGACGCGGAAGATGCGGCCTTTCTCGGCGTCTCCCATGCGGTGGCCGCCGACGCCCGGATCGTACCAGTCGGCGACGATCAGCGAGCCGTCCGGCGCAACGCAGACGTCCGACGGACGGAACCATTGATCGCGCGCGCCGTGCAGAATGTTGACCATCTCCGCCGTGAACCCGGCCCCGGACTTCTTCGCCGGATAGGCCCGCACGACGTTCGGCCCGGCGTCACAATGAATGATCTGCCCGCGGAACTTCTCCGGCAGTAGTTCACCCTCGTAGACGCAGATTCCCGTCGGCGAGCCCGCGCCGGTTTGAATCAGGTTCGGCACCACGCCGGGATCGTTCAAGTGCCAGTGCTGCAGCGGCACCTCGGCTTCGAGATTCGTCCGCGGCGTGCGCCAGCCGGCGCCGGTGATCTCATCGACGTAGCCGTAGTTGCCGTATTCCATCACGTAGTTGATGCGGACCCCTTTGTTGCCGTCGTCGTCGTTGTCCGACTGCCACATCGTGCCGAAGGAATCGACGGCGACTTCGTAGTTGTTGCGGAAGTTCCAGCCGAGCGTCTCGAAGAACCGCGGCCGGAAGACGTCGTCGCTCGGCTCATAGCGGAAGACCATGCCCTGGCGATACGGCTTGCCGCTGTCGTTCACCGCGTTGCCGGCGAAGTCGATGATCGGGTTGCCATCGGCATCGCACACCTGATGCCCCGTGTTGCCGAAGTTGAAATAGAGCCGCCCGTCCGGCCCGAAGACGAAGGCGTGAGCCGAGTGGTCGTGCTGCGGATCGCCGGTTTTCGTGAAGAGCGTTTCTTTCTTGTCGGCCTTGCCGTCGCCGTCCTCGTCGGTGAAGACGAAGACGTTCGGCGCGACGGAGACGATCACCTTGTTGCCCAGGACGCAGATGCCGAGCGCCGTGTCGATGTCGCGGCCTTGGTAGAAGACGGTCGTCTTGTCGCAGACGCCGTCCTGGTCGGTGTCTTCCAGGATAAGAATGCGATCCCCTTCGGGCCGCTCGCCGTTGCGATGCCGGTAGTTCACGACTTCGCAGACCCACACGCGGCCCAGGTGATCGACGTCGATATCGCTCGGGCTGAGGAGCGTCGGCTCAGCGGCGAAGACGGTCGCTTCCAATCCCTCGGCGACGTCCAGCCCGGCGAGCGCGTGCTCCGCGCCGCGATCGACCGACAACTCGCCGCCGGCCAGAACGTTCGCGGGCGGCTTCGCGGCGTAGACGAGAAACTGCACCGTCGCGCCGCCTCCTTGATCGCTGCCGCCGTTGTCGAGCCCGGCCCGCGCTTGGAACTTCGTCGCCCCCTCCGGCACGTCGTAGACGATGACCGAGTGCGCGTGCGTCCCGATGCCATAGGCCACGTCCTTGCCGTTGATCCGCAGCGTTCCGCCGTCGGCGTTCTTGCCGATGCGCACTTGTCCCCAACCGGCTTCGGCCGACTTCCATTTCCGGTCGGTGAGTTTGACGTCGCCCTGCGGCGTGATGAAGCGCGGCTCGGCCCAATCGGCCCAGTCGGCGCTGTAACCATCGCCGGCGTCGCGCACGACGAGATAGAGTTCCTTCGCGCCGGCGAGATCGACATCGACGTTCGCCGCGTGGCCCGGCGTCTGGCGCGAAACCGTTTTGTCGAAGAGCGGCTTGGCGTCAGCGGCGAGCAGCATGGAGGAAGACCACGCGACCGACAGCAGGCAAAGAGAGCGCAACATCATCGGCAGACCTCGATGGTTCGGAAGAGTACGCGTCACTGTTTTGGTCAGGTGCAATTCGCCGCCGATTGTAACAACGGGGGGAGAGCCGCGTCACGCTGAGATGCCGGGCGCCGCGTTGTCCGGCAATTGTTCGCACGCTGGAACTTTCGCGAAATCCCTGTTATTGCCGAGTGAACCCGCCAATCGAAGCGATCGGCATCGTTTCCTCTACCTTACCGCGAGGGGTTGCGCAACAAGTTGTTGAGTTTTGCGCCACAAGGGGTTCGCTGCGTTTGCAAACACGGAACGCGCCTCACGGCGTTGCGCGCCGCTTTTTGGCTGCGGCATGTCGCTTTCGTGTCGCTGGATGGCCGCTGCGTGCGCGCAACGTGTCGCTGGCGCGCAAAAATCGAATTCTCAAACAACGCTCGCCCTCGCGGTTCGATAAATCCAGGCCGACTGGTGAACGGCGGCGAAGGCGCGAGGTTGGGAGAGATTGAATCCAGACGATCTGTTGGGAAATGGGATGGTCAGAGTGATGGCGCGACGCCGTGCTTACGGCGTGTCTCATCCCGAAATTCGATGGAAATCATCAGGTACATTGCCACAAAAACCCACTGATCTTGCAATCATCGCACCAGAACCCATATGCGATTCCACCGCTTCCCCAGAGCCACTCGCCGCCGTCTGCCGAGGGAAGATCCGAGTCGAGTTGAAAGAGGTATGACATCACCCTTTTGCACAGCGGGCAGTTCGGATATTCGGCATCCTGTATCCAGGTTGGTTCACCACCGATTCGATGGAGGTTTTCTCGACTGTTGCTGCATCCCCAAGCTTGCCAGAACCATCTTCGAGGCGTTTGACCCAAAGCGATTTCCCCCTCTCGGAGCGGACCGACGGGGAATTGCGGGGTGATTGAAGGACCATTATAGCCGATGTTATGAGGGAAGCCTTCTTTGTCATGTTGATAGAACAACGGATTGTGTTCCCATCCGAGGCACGAGAGGCACGTGGAAAATTCGACCCGCTTCAATCGTGTAATTCCCAACCCTATTGGAATCGGGTCAAGTACAATTAGCCGGTGCAACGTCTCGCCACAGAGCGAACAGTCGCCCTCACTGCTACCTCCGAACGGTACGGACTGAATGGATGCCGGGAGATTCCAGCTTGGGTGAATTCTTGCTAGCCAAGGAGGACGAGATTGCGGCTCGAAGAATGCTTTGGGGAACTGAAGGTGATACAGGGAATCGGGACAGATACGTCGCAAGGAGCCATTCTCCTCGTGAAACCCGACAAGATAAAGGTGGGCCTGCACCCACTCTTCACGTGACCAATCCGAAGGTGCAACAAGTCCTGCACGAGATACTGCGTACTCGATGACGTCGGGGAGCCGTGTTTCGCACAAGTTTTTCCAGGCTCTCATTCGGTCAACATCGCTTGCCTCGGTGTCTTCGATTACGTTTCTCAAGAAGCCAAAATGCGTGTCGCAAGACTCTCTCCACGGGTAGGACTCATAGTAGCAGCCTGCGTTCGGTCGAATGCGAAAGATGCGGTCGAGATGCGGATGCAATACTGACGGACATTGCAAACTGGAATGTTCGATGATCGATGCCGCGGCATTGTTCTCTCCGTTGCTGAGCTCAAAGAACTCCAATGCGGTTTGAACAAGTTCCGGCCATCTTTCTTCGAGGACATAGCTGAGCGCTCCATCGAGAAACGTACCACCTTTGGGGAACCGGCGCATCACCTCCAGTGCAAGATCGTTGACAGCCTCCGGATAGGATGTTGCGAGACTGGTCGTTTCCGCGACGGGGGCTGCGGGTACGCCCCTCTCTTCAAGACTGCGGACTATGCGCTCGATTTGCTGCTGGGGCGATAGATTCATGTCCATCCCAAACCTTCAATGAGGCGTTCAATTGGCTGCTCCCGCCGGGTACCAGTGCTTGAAGCTTTTCATCGCCTCGTTGCCGCGTGACTACGGGGCGACGCCCAAAGCGGCTTACGCCCCGCCACCCGTCGCTCATAACAAGACCACGCTTCTGCGAAGCGTCGCAGAGTATGCAAACGCCAGCATTCTAGTCGAGGTGGATTCCCATACCGAACTGCTTGGTTCAAAGCCGTCAAACAGTCCCCACTCCTTAATTTATCCGACGGAGCTTTTTGCCAATGACACCCTTCTCCCGATCCTGCTCGTAGCGGACTTTCGCCTCAGAGACTGACCAATCAACAAGTGCTCGATACTGATCGCCGGACTTGTCGATGGCGATTTCTAATAATCGTGGAAGGCAACTACGGAGAATCTCGGCTTGCTGTCGCAAGTCCTCGCGATCCAATGGAGGAAGTTTCGTTGGGATTGGTTTTCGCTCTATGCGGTAGGGCATCCCCCAAACCGGCCAGCTTCTATTTGGCTCAAACGGAAAGTAAATGTTGACGTCGTAATCGTCCCTCCCATAAACGACACCAACGCGAATGCTATCTGTGTAATCTTGCAGGAAACACCCTCCAAGCCGATGCTCCTTGGCAGGCTCAGCCGTGAATCCATAATCGGCAAGTAAGAAGCTTAAGTACTTTTTGCATTGCTCTCTAAAACTATTGAGTGACGGACTCTTCATGGTCTAAATCGCCGTTCATGATGGAAGAGATTGCCCTACCACGGCCAGTAATTTTGTGATCTACCGGGACGATCTTGATTCTTGCCGCAATCCAGCCGGTTCAGGGGGCTTACGCCCCCCGCTCGGGAAATCCTCTCGGCGGCGAGACGCCGCCGCTACCGTTTCATCGCCGCCAGTTGACGGATCGTCTCCGCATCCAGTGCACCGGCATACCAGCGCACGTCGGACAATAGCCCGTCGAACGAGTTCTGCGCGCCGCGGCCGATGGTGAGGGGGATAGTGTTCGAGAGTTGGAACGGTTCGCCGGCGGGGTTCGTGCTGACGGCGGTGCGTTTGCCGTTGATGTAGAGTTCGGTCTGGTTGCCGCGGCGGAGGGCGGCGAGATGGGTCCAGTCGCCGCCGATGTCGGTTTCGTGGCTGGCGACCTGGCCGCCTTGGAGCGAGAAGACGCGGCCCAGTGAATCATCGGCCGGGGCGTCGAGCGCGCGGCCCTGGCAGGAGCCGGTGCCGGCGAACAAGCGGCCGCGGAAGGGGCTGAACGTGGTGATCCGCGTCCAGGTGGCGACGTCGTCGACGTTCCAATCCGACCGCTTCGCCAGCGAGCCGAGCAGCGTCCAGCGGTTGTCGGCTTCGTAACGATAGACTTCGGCCTTGGGGATCAGCGCGGCGTAGAGTTTGCCGTTGTAGACGACGAGGTCCATCACTTCGTTGATGAGCTTGTCGCCCTCGGGAAGTCCCAAGCGGCCGATCTGCGGCCAATCGTTCTCGCCGCGATAGCGCAGCACGTAGCCCTGCGGCCAGGTGCCGAGCAGAATGTTGCCGCCGAAGACCTGCATGGAATGAATCTGGTTGATGCCGTGCGGGGCCGCGCCGATCTGCTTCCACGCCTGGCCGCCGCCATACTGGTAGACGTTGCCGTGCGTCGAGGCGAAGAGCGTCCCGCCGAACGGAAGGAAGCATTCGAAGTTTTTGCCGTCGGGCGCGCCGCAGTCGATCCAGCGATCGCCGTCGAGTTTGTAAGCCCGTCCGCCCCCGACGCGATCGATGCCGGCGTACAAGTTCCCGTCAAAACTGGCGAGGCACAAGACGCGCGATCCGGTGCCGACCTGGCCGAGGTCTTTCCAAGTCGTCCCCCCTTCGTAACGGAAGACGCGAGTCGGCGCGGGAGCCGGCGCACCGGGCAACTCTCCGAGCGCCTGCACCCAATCCCAGATGCCCGTCCCGGCGTAGAGGGCGCCGTCATGCACGAGGAGCGACATCACCGAGTGATGATTCGCGTCGGTCCCGAGCCGGCCGCAATCGACCCATTCGTTCTCGCCTTTCAAACGAAAGACGTGAGCCCGGTCTTCCGGCCGGTCGGCGTCGCCAATCCCGGCGTAGAGTTCGCCGCTGAACGCCACGAGATTGGCGATCAGCGAATTCGATGGCCACGGTTTGCCGTGATCGATCCATGCGCCGAGATGCCCATCGTCGATGCCGAAATGGACGTGCCGGGTATCACACATCGCGCTGTACGCCGGCGAACTGCCCGACAGATGCAGGTTGATGCCGCGGCGCGCCTCGGGATCGAACTTGCTGACGAGATCGCCGAGCGTGGAGACAAACGGCGTCCGGCAGCGGACCCACAGGGCGATGGAAAAGTCGCCGACGCCGGGCTGCAGCGCTTCGGCATTGGGCACGGTGATCCGGCTGTCGCGGCCGTCGAACGCGGCGCCGTCGGGACCGAACTCCACCTGCGCGGCCTGACCATGCAATTCGCCGACGACGTCGCGAGCATCGGTCTGCAGCGGCCAATGAGCGACGAGCTTTGGCGGCTCCTCAGCAGAGGCGGAAATCCCCAGAGCAACGATGGCGATTCCCGACCAGAAGAGTTTATCGAACCAAAGCCGCTGCGACACGATGATGGCTCCTCGCGAATTTCGTGGACATCACTGCGAAACGATAGCCGTATAGCAACGGCGACGAAAGCGAGGCGTGGCATGGGCGGCTCGCTTGGTCAACGAGCAGGGCTATTGTTGCAGGGAGAGCTTCAGCAAATGATCAACCCAAGCCTGATCGGTCGCGGCGAGCGCGGGATGAGGGGGTTTATTCCGGTACGGCTGAAGCATTGCCGCGTAGCCGCTGCGATCATACGTCGCGGCAAACAGCGGCTGTAAATCGAGGGAGACGTCCGGGTCTCCGGCCAGCAGCGGAATGGGCACCGCGGGCAAAGGATCTTTCAACACCCACGAATAGATATCGACGTGCGGGCGAAGCGGCGCTCGACTTACGATAATGAAGTAATCGCCCGCGGGATAAGGGGTGCGGAGCGGCGGACGACGGCCGCCGCGCAGCAAGTCGATCTCCACCAAATGAGTCGGTGACTGCAAGATCGACTGCCGCTTGGCAAGGTAATGTTCCCGGCCCTCGCTGCCGGGCCGCTTATTCGTGGGCGACAGCAGTTCCACCGCCGTCACGACTCGCCGCGACTCCAACTCTCGAATCTCCAGGAATGTCTCGCGGACTTCGACGACTTCCGGCAACAATCCGTCGTGGGGCTGAGCCAGCATCGCCGTTCCCGCCTGCGCCGGCAACGGGGCCGCGCTTCCTTTATCGATCAATACGTCTGGGATCGCAGTCGATGTCCGGAAAGCGTCCTCTCCTTCCAGCGGCTCCAAATAGACTCGCCGATCGACCCGAATGATGTATCGCGGCGAAAGCAGGCGATGCAATTCCTCGCGCAACGCCACGAGGAACGTCGTGTGGAAATCAGTCCACTCCGGTCCTTCTAAATACGGGTCCATTCCCGGAAACGGCGACGGCATGGCGGATCACGCGCGCGGAATGATAGATTCAAACTTCAGACTTCATCGTACTCGACGTACGATGCCGGGTCACGCGCAACTTGCGGCGAGAGGATTCCAACATGCTTCAACCGGCGCGGGTGTGCTCGATAATGTTCTGCTGGTTCGCGCTGGCGTCGCTCACCTGGGCTGCGGACGATGCGCCAGTTGCCGTCGAGAACCTGGCCCGCGCGAACACGGAACGGAATCTGCGCTGGATTCTCGAGCGAGAACGCCTTGGCGAGGCGGCGAACGCCCGAGTCGGCGTGTATGCCGATGCGGGGGTCTGGCATGACGGGGCGCGGGCCATCGTTGCGGCGTTGGAGAAGTCGGATGTGCCGTGCCGCGTGCTGGATCGCACGCGGCTCACGGGGGAGACGCTGCGGCCGTTGGATGCTGTCGTCCTCCCCGGCGGCTGGGCCCCGTCGCAATGGGAATCCGCCGGAGAAGCGGGGCTGGCGAACATTCGGCGCTACGTCGAAGCGGGAGGCCGCTGCGTCGGCGTGTGTGCGGGAGCGTATCTGCTCGCGCGCGAAGTCCGCTACGACGGCAAGACGTATCCCTACCCGCTCGGCCTGTTCGACGGCGTGGCCAACGGACCCGTTCCCGGTTTGGCGCCCTATCCCGAACCGGGAACCGCGCGGCTGACGCTCACCGCCACCGGCGAAGAGCGAGGCTTGAAGCCGCTAAAGGGGCGAAACGTGTATTACAGCGGCGGTCCATCGTTCGCGGGCGGAACGGACATTGAAGTTCTCGCTCGATACGCTGACGGTTCCGCCGCGGCCATCGCCCGGCCGGTTGGCAAAGGGGAAATCGTGCTGATCGGGGTTCATGCGGAAATCGTTTCGGACGATTCCGCCGCGAATGCCATCACGAGCGAGATGGCATCCAGTCTCTACCGGTCTTTCTGCGGGCTGAAAGCGGACAAGTAATCTGCTCCGCCCTCAGTCGATCGCATCCTCAACACGATCTGTCGTCACTCCGGGCGGGCCGTAGATCCAGTCCATGAACTGTGCTTGCCATTCCGCCACGGCTTCCGCGACCGGAACGTGTTCGATGCACACGGCGACGGGAAAATAAAAACTCGCCAACAAGTTCGACCCTGCGTGCGCTCGACCATGTTCCTCGGCGATGCGTGTCAACGGCACCGCAGAAAGGAAATAACCGGTGATCGAGGCGATCAGCAACAACGCGATCAGCCAGCGCGGCCAAATCCACGGTCGAAAAAGAGCGCTTCGCATGTTCGGCGTCCTGCAGTGTCGAGCATTGGCTCTTGCGCCAGCGCATTGTGACGAATTGACGGCGTGACGTCAGCAGCAATTCGTACTCGCTGAGGGGCGCGACTTTGAACTGCTTACTTCGTGTGCGGCTCATCAGGAAGGCTTTCGCCGCCCGCGGGAGTGCCGAGGGCCTTGAGGACTTCGCGGTCGATGTTGCGCGAAAGGAATCGCACGCTGCCGTCGGCCATGCCGAACTGAGCGCCGTTCTGCCACGTCGGGCCGCCGAAACCCCAGGGGACGTCGTTGATGCCGTCGGCCGGGTCGCGGCGATTCCAAGGGGACGCCCACGGCTGGAAGTTCTCCGCCACTTCGCCGATGGCCAGCGTGTTCGACGTGCCGTCCGTGATCTCGTCGAGCTTCAGGCCGCGGTTGTTCGGAAAGAGATGGACGTTGCCGGCGTAATGCATGAACGCGAAGCCGCGGTCATCGAACTGGCCATGCCAACCGAGATCGGGGTGCATCAGCATCGGCAGCGCGCCTTTGCCGAACTCCGCGACCTGCGGATCGTCCCACGGGAGAGCATGCTTCCAGCTCCAGGGATCATTGAACCCGATGTACGGCCCCAGCGGCGGCATCCATCCGCGATAGCCGCGGCCATCCGGCAAGACGATTGCACCAGGAGGGAACTGCGAATAGACGTCGTGATAGTTGTGCATCCCGAGCAGAAACTGCTTGATTTGATTCTTCGACTGCGTGCGCTGCGCCGCTTGCCGGGCTTGGGCAACGAACGACAACGGTCCTGGGGATCGGCTCCACTTCGCTACGGACTGCAGCGGTGACGAATGACTCGCCAGCCAGATCATCTGATGCAGGCTGGCGACCATCGCCACACTCGCCGCGAAAAGCAGGGTGATGCCGAGGCAGATCGCCGTCGTCGAGCGCCACGTCCATCGAGGCCCCGCCGCGCTGCGGCGTCCGATCCGATGGACAATGGCGAACAGGAGTGCGAATGCCCCGATGCCCACCCAGAACGTCGGGCCGTCCGGTTGAAATGAGGCCAGACTGCGATTCAGAAAGAACAACCAGCCGAACACGAGAGAACTGCTGGTCTCCGTGACGGCCGATAAGATCAAGACCAGCAACAGGCCGAATCCGCCGAGGATGAACAACCCCTGTCGAGATGCGTTGTCGGCCGTTGGCTGGATGGACGGCGAATCGCTCATCGCGGCTCCCTCGTCGACAGCGCCGCTTCGATCTCCGGCGTGCGCATCGTGCCGATCAAGCCGTTGCTCAGCAGTACGAATCGCTCGT